>JAPHRO010000007.1 GCA_026195895.1 Gammaproteobacteria bacterium | reverse complement strand
TGGTCAGCGCCGCTGTCAGGGTAGTTTTACCGTGGTCTACGTGACCGATGGTGCCCACGTTCACATGGGGCTTATTACGTTCAAATTTTTCCTTGGACACAGTTTTATACCTCTGTTCAAAATTAAATCGTTCTACGACGCACGTCTGTTAATCACAGCTTCCGCTACAGTAGCCGGCGCTTCACTGTACTTGGTAAATTCCATTGAGTACGTTGCACGTCCCTGTGTAGCTGAACGCAAGTCTGTGGCGTAACCAAACATCTCAGACAAGGGCACTTCAGCTTTAATCTGTTTTCCGGCAGGCGTGTCTTCCATTCCCTGCACGATGCCACGACGCCGATTCAGGTCGCCCATGACATCACCCATGTAATCCTCGGGCGTCATCACTTCAACTTTCATTATCGGCTCAAGCAATACAGGGCTGGCCTTTTGCGCGCCTTCCCGGAATCCCATCGAGCCGGCTATTTTAAACGCCATTTCATTGGAATCCACTTCATGGTATGAGCCGTCATATAAGGTTACCCTGACATCCTCAATCGGATAACCGGCGACCACACCATTTTGCATCTGCTCCTGAATACCTTTATCAACAGCAGGAATATATTCTTTGGGTACAACACCACCAACAATCTCGTTGACGAATTCGTAACCTTCACCCTGTTCTCGGGGTTCTATCTTCAGCCAGACATGGCCATACTGACCACGACCACCCGACTGACGCACAAACTTGGATTCCTGTTCCACCGCCTTGCGTATTGTTTCTCTATAAGCCACCTGTGGATTACCCACATTCGCATCAACATTAAATTCACGCATCATGCGATCAATAATGATTTCCAGATGCAGTTCGCCCATACCAGAAATAATAGTCTGGCCTGACTCTTCATCCGTATGCACCCGGAACGAAGGGTCTTCCTGCGCCAGCTTACCCAGGGCAATACCCATTTTTTCCTGATCCGCCTGGGTTTTCGGCTCAACCGCCACCGATATCACCGGTTCCGGGAACTCCATTCGCTCCAGCGTGATAATGCTCTTATCACTACACAGCGTATCGCCAGTCGTGACCTGCTTCAGTCCTATCGCAGCCGCAATATCACCGGCACGCACTTCTTTAATCTCTTCGCGACTATTGGCATGCATCTGCACGATGCGTCCAATACGCTCTTTTTTGCCCTTCACCGGGTTATATACCGAATCACCTGAATTCAATACCCCGGAATACACCCGGAAGAAAGTCAGATTCCCCACAAAGGGGTCGGTTGCAATTTTAAATGCCAGCGCCGCAAATGGCTCTTCATCGGATGCATGTCGCTCGCCTTCCGAATCATCCTCGTTGATACCCTTGATAGCAGGCACATCAGCGGGCGATGGCATATATTCAACAATCGCATCCAGCATTGCCTGCACGCCTTTATTTTTAAAAGCCGTACCGCAGAAAGCTGGCACAATCTCGTTATTCAGCGTCTGCGCGCGAATACCCTGTTTTATTTCCTCAGTTGAAAGATCACCGCTTTCCAGGTATTTATCCATCAACTCCTCAGAAGCTTCCGCCGCTGATTCCACCATATGTTCACGCCATTGCTCACATTCAGCCTGCAACTCTGCCGGAATGTCGCGCTCTTCATAGGTAACACCCATGTCATCCGGGTTCCAGTGGATCGCCTTCATTTTGACCAGATCAACAACACCCTCAAAATGCTCTTCTGCACCAATAGCCACCTGCATGGGCACTGGTTTAGAACCGAGACGATCCTTGATCTGCTCAACGACACGCATGAAATTTGCGCCGGAGCGATCCATCTTGTTCACAAACGCCATCCGGGGCACGTGATACTTATTCGCCTGACGCCATACGGTTTCAGACTGAGGCTCTACACCACCAACGGCGCAGAACACAGCGACTGCGCCATCCAGAACCCGTAATGAACGCTCCACCTCAATGGTAAAGTCTACGTGCCCCGGGGTATCAATAATATTGATACGGTGCTGCTCAAACTGTTTATCCATACCCTGCCAGAAGCAGGTTGTCGCAGCAGAGGTTATGGTAATCCCACGTTCCTGCTCCTGCTCCATCCAGTCCATGGTGGCAGCCCCATCATGCACTTCGCCGATCTTGTGAGAAATACCGGTATAAAACAGCACGCGCTCTGTCGTGGTTGTTTTACCCGCATCAATGTGAGCCATGATGCCCACATTGCGGTATCGATCAATTGGCGTCGTGCGAGCCACTATTCCAGTTCCGCCCTGTTACCAGCGGTAATGAGCAAACGCCTTGTTCGCTTCAGCCATACGATGCGTATCTTCACGCTTCTTAACAGCACTGCCGCGCTGCTCAGCCGCATCAGCCAACTCACCCGCCAGTTTTAGCGACATGGATTTCTCACCACGCTTACGCGCTGCTTCGATAATCCAGCGCATGGCCAGTGCCTGACGACGTGACGCACGCACTTCAACAGGCACCTGATAAGTCGCACCACCTACACGGCGAGATTTAACCTCAACCATTGGCGCCACGTTTTCCATTGCCTTATCAAGAACGTCCATTGCATCACCACCGGATTTTTCGCTAATGCGATCCAGTGCGTCATACATGATACGTTCGGCTACAGCTTTCTTACCGCTTACCATCACCATATTGATGAATTTAGCCAGCTTCTCACTTCCAAACTTTGGATCTGGAAGGATAATACGTTTCGGGACTTCTCTTCTTCTTGGCATACTTCTCTACCTAATTAAACCTTTAGAACGCTAGCTCTTTGGTCGTTTTACACCGTACTTGGAACGGCCTTGCTTACGATTTTCGACACCCTGTGTATCCAGGCTACCGCGAACCACGTGATAACGAACACCAGGTAAATCTTTCACACGTCCACCGCGTATCAGAACCACACTATGTTCCTGCAGATTATGACCTTCACCACCAATATAACTGGTAACTTCGAAGCCATTGGTCAGACGCACACGTGCAACTTTACGCATTGCCGAATTTGGTTTTTTAGGTGTGGTTGTGTAAACACGAGTACACACACCGCGTTTCTGTGGGCAAGCCTCTAAAGCAGGAACGTTACTTTTCTCTACTTTGCGTTTACGAGGATTACGCACTAACTGATTAATTGTTGTCATAAACAATCTTCTCCGATCTTCCTGGAACCGCCAGGCCGGGTTTCCGCGCATTATTCTAGATGCGAAAATAAACGACAGGCGTAAACCTCATCGATCTACGCCTGTCGCGGGAGCGCAATATTATGCGCATGAGCGCGCTCTGTCAAGGCCTGAGCACAACTATTTCATGGTAAATCCACCAAACCAAATAGCTGGTGGGGTTTTACATTTTGACCGCCGTGCTAAATATCTTCAGCCGTAATTTCCGAAGTATCTGCAGGCATTTCGAGCACCGGCGCTTCCATTGCCTTTTCACGCTTACGTCGGCGATCCATATGGAATGCCAGACCTGTACCGGCCGGAATCAGACGACCCACGATTACGTTTTCCTTCAGACCGCGCAGATCATCTCGACTGCCACGAACAGCAGCTTCGGTCAGTACGCGGGTAGTTTCCTGGAATGACGCCGCAGAAATGAAGGATTCAGTGACCAGAGAGCCCTTGGTAATACCCAACAGCATTGGCTCGTAACTACACGGTATCTTGTCTTCAGCTTCCAGCTCTTTATTAACTTCAACCAGAGTTGATAGTTCAATGATTTCACCTTTATGGTATTTACTATCACCACCGGTAATCACCTCAGCCTTACGCAGCATTTGCTTGATGATAACTTCAATGTGCTTGTCATTGATTTTTACACCCTGCAGACGGTACACGTCCTGGATTTCTTTCACCAGATAAGCGGCCAGCGGCTCAACACCCTGCAGACGCAGAATATCGTGGGCATTGGGTTCGCCATCGGCAATAACCTCACCTTTTTCAACATGCTCACCTTCAAACACGTTGATGTGACGCCATTTTGGAATCAGCTCTTCGTATTGCTCACCATTTTCTTCGGTAATAACCAGTCGCTGCTTACCCTTGGTTTCTTTGCCGAAACCAATGGTACCGGTTTTTTCCGCCATGATAGCCGGCTCTTTCGGCTTGCGCGCCTCGAACAGGTCGGCAACACGTGGCAGACCACCGGTGATATCACGCGTCTTCGAAGATTCCTGAGGAATACGTGCGACAACGTCACCAATCGCCACCGTTGAACCGTCGCTGATATTTACAATCGCGCCGGCTGGCAGGAAGTATTGCGCTGGAATATCCGTACCCGCAATACACAGATCATCGCCTTTATCGTCAATCAGCTTCACCATTGGGCGCATATCTTTACCCGCTGCTGGACGCTGTTTTGGATCGATAACAACGATAGATGACAGACCGGTAATTTCGTCCGACTCTTTCTGCACACTCACGCCTTCAACGAATTCACCAAACTGCACCTTACCAGCCACCTCAGTGATAATCGGATGGGTATGTGGATCCCAGGTTGCCACGATCTGACCACCTTCTACCGGCGTGCCTTCTTCTACAGAAATTACCGCACCGTAAGGAATCTTATAACGCTCTTTCTCTCGGCCCGACTCATCCATGACGCCCAGCTCACCAGAACGGGAAACTGCCACTGAATTACCACTGGTCTGTTTAACCAGCTTGATATTATGCAGACGCATAGCACCTGCAGACTTGACCGCAATATTGTTAGCTGCAGCAGAACGACTCGCCGCACCACCAATATGGAAAGTACGCATGGTTAACTGAGTACCCGGCTCACCAATAGATTGCGCAGCAATAACACCGACTGCCTCACCCATATTAACCTTGTGACCACGTGCCAGATCACGACCATAACAGGTCGAACAAACACCATGCGACGCTTCACAGGTAATCGCTGAACGCACCTTGATTTCGTCCACGCCCATTTTGTCGATGCGCTCTACCCAGGTCTCATCGATAAGCGTACCGCGCTCGATCAATACTTCGTCGCTGTCGGCCTTAACCACATCCTGCGCAACAACACGACCGAGTACACGTTCGTGCAGTGGCTCTACTACGTCACCGCCCTCGATGATAGGTGTCATCAGCACACCATTTTCCGTACCGCAATCTTCGGCCAGCACAACCATATCCTGCGCCACATCAACCAGACGACGCGTCAGATAACCGGAGTTGGCTGTTTTCAGCGCGGTATCGGCCAGACCTTTACGTGCACCATGGGTTGAGATGAAGTACTGCAATACATTCAGGCCTTCACGGAAGTTCGCCGTAATCGGCGTTTCGATGATCGAACCGTCCGGTTTCGCCATCAGACCACGCATACCTGCTAGCTGACGAATCTGCGCCGCACTACCACGAGCACCGGAGTCTGCCATCATATAGATATTATTGAAGGAATCGGTTTTCACCATATTACCTTCAGCATCTTTAAATTCGGCTTTGGAGATCTTGTCCATCATGGACTTGGCTACCTGCTCATTGGCATGGGACCAGATATCAACCACCTTGTTGTAGCGCTCGCCGTTGGTAACCAGACCCGAGGTATACTGGTTTTCAATTTCCTTAACCTCAGCTTCTGCGCCTTCAAGAATGGCTGCTTTTTCTTCCGGGATAACCATGTCGTTGATACAGATAGAAGCCCCGGCACGGGTAGACTCGCGGAAACCCGTATACATCAGATGGTCAGCGAAAATAACCGTGTCTTTCAGGCCTACTGTGCGGTAACAGGAGTTGATCAGGTTTGAAATATTTTTCTTGGTCATGTCGCGATTAACCAGATCAAATGACAGACCGGCAGGCAATACTTTAGACAACATGGCTCGACCAACTGTGGTATCAACGATACGTGTTGTTTCTACCAGCTCGCCATTTTCTTCATTAACCGACTCTTTGATACGAACTTTTACTTTAGCCTGAATATGAACGGCCTTATTGGCATGTGCACGCTCAACTTCTTCTACATCCGCAAACACCATGCCTTCACCCTGGGCATTGATCGCTTCACGAGTCATGTAGTACAGACCCAGCACGATATCCTGCGAAGGCACGATAATAGGCTCACCCGATGCAGGCGACAGGATGTTGTTGGTCGACATCATCATGGCGCGGGTTTCTAGCTGCGCCTCGATAGACAGAGGCACGTGAACCGCCATCTGGTCACCGTCGAAGTCAGCGTTGAATGCGGTACATACCAATGGATGCAACTGAATCGCTTTACCTTCAATCAGCACCGGCTCAAACGCCTGGATACCCAATCTATGCAGAGTTGGCGCACGGTTCAGCATAACCGGATGTTCACGGATAACCTCTTCCAGGATATCCCAGACTTCCGCGCCTTCACGTTCGACCAGTTTCTTGGCCGCTTTGATAGTCGTCGCCAGACCGCGACGATGCAGTTTACTGAAAATAAATGGCTTGAATAATTCCAGCGCCATTTTCTTCGGCAAACCACACTGGTGCAATTTTAATGTCGGGCCAACCACGATGACTGAACGACCGGAGTAGTCAACACGTTTACCCAGTAGATTCTGGCGGAAACGACCCTGCTTACCTTTGATCATGTCTGCCAGTGATTTCAATGGACGCTTAT
>JAPHRO010000034.1 GCA_026195895.1 Gammaproteobacteria bacterium | reverse complement strand
GTTCCTCAAAACAGTCTGATTTTTGAAGTTAAGGAAAGCGTTGCTGTTACCAGCCTCAAACATACCGCAGAACTGGCCAAATCCCTGCAACAATTAAATTGTGGATTTGCGCTTGATGATTTTGGAACTGGCAGCAACCCTTTCGAACTATTAAAGCACATTCCTGCGGACTATCTAAAACTTGAACGTTCATTTATGGAAGAACTCTCATCGAGCAGTGAAAACCAGGAAGCGGTGAAAAAAATTACCGAGACTGCAATGGAAATGAATAAACTCACCATTGCGCAATGTGTGCAGGATGCGACCAGTCTGTCAGTACTCTGGGGTATGGGAATTAATTTTATCCAGGGCAATTTTTTACAGGAACCCGCTCCCGACCTGGATTATGACTTTACATCGATGACAGGATAAAGCAAACAGAATAAACCATTAAAAAATCATCCGCATAAAAAAGCCGCTAATCAAAGCGGCTTTTTTATGAAAAAATATTAAAACGGTATTATAAAAATTGTGTCCAGATTATAACTAACAAAGATATTGCAGCAATAACGGAAATCGCTATTGCACCACAGAAAACACAAATACCACCAAAACTTTTAGTTGCACTAGTCATAACACACCTTCTTTTCTCATTTAGGAATTATGATGTCGAAATACCCATCGACAGCCTATGTCACCTGCTCAGTTACCATATTATTAAAACCACAATATATTAAATGAAAAAATGCCCACTTATCAACAAAGCCCCGGCAAATAAGAATTTATTTATATTTTTACATATGAAACTTGATCTTAGATGGAAAAAAATCACGCTATATATTCAATGACTTACAGTTAAACAATCAAAATATTAATTTGAATTTGTTATCAATAAGACACGCCTTGAGATCTCAGGCAGGCGCCTGTTCTGCGCTCAATTCAGCTTTTAAAAGCATCCACAGAATTAAGATAGCCAATTTCATCAGAGGTGCTTTTTCTGCCAGCTATTGCATTGCGATGAGGAAATCGACCAAAACGTTTAATGATATCGTGATGATGATGGGTAAATTTTATATTGTGATCAAGCCCGGTCTGAGAATATTTTTCTACTAATAAATGCTGATGCTTAATATTTTCACTATACGTCAATGGCATATATAAATACGTTATCTGATTCAAAGCAATCTCTTGATCAAAACCATATTCAATCGCATGTAATACAACATCAATAGCCACAGATTCCGTAGCGAAACTTTCTGCAGTACCATGAAACATATTTAGTAAAAACTGGTCAACAATGATCGCCAGTGCTAAACAGCCATTGGGAGAATCTAATCAATATAACAATTTATCATCTTTTGCCTGCTGCTATATGTGAAATTAGTTTACAGGTAGTTACTGTTCAAAATCAGCAGTCGAATTAAACCAAGATTTACTGCCTTCTTCTGAATACCAGAAATCAATATTACCCTTCAGCCTATTTATCCCGCATATTACTTTGCATATTTTAGGGCTGTGGAAATCGTTTAACCATAGCATCTGGAATCTCACCACTGGCAACCTGATTTATTGCACTAGATTCAAGATAAAAATTAATCATTACCATTAGCAGCACCGGCATAATTGCTATTCTTATAAATACCGTCTGTATAATATCCTGCATATTAGAATCTGTGGAATTCAACGCCAACAACCAGCCTAGCGCTAACAAGCCAGCCGCTACAAGATAAGAAACCAGCAACATGCGACAACGCTGGGCAGCAAGCTTCCAGTGGACAAAAATAAACCAGTGCTCATGCTTATTTTCATTTGTACTGCGCTTCCAGGTATATGCTATTACAGATAACGACAAAAACAAAGGCAACAACATACCTGACATACCGATATTCATTGCAATAGTTGCAGGTGTCATCAACAAATGAAACAGCGCCAGATTTAGCATAAATAAATTGTGCGGTACTTTTGCTTTGGCTTTTATTCTATCGTCAACAGTTACTTTCATGAATTTGTCATATTTTTCTATACAGAAACTGGTTCTGGCCCTAAAGATGAAACCGTTGTTTATGTGTTGAATAAAAAGACCAGGAAGATAAAACTAGTTGATTAAATTACAAAGTTCATAACCATGTCAAAAGCTTAATGCTTTCTGTTTCAAAAAAAGAGCTGAATATACAGCCCTTTTTTATTCCATATATACACAATATTATGCTTTACGCGTAAACACCCAGTTATTTTCTTTAGACAACTTCTTATTATAACTGTAACCATCCCCATTAAAATCTTTTAAATCTTCTGGGTCAGCCAACTGATTCTGAATAATGAAACGACTCAGTGTACCGCGTGCTTTTTTAGCATAAACACCTATCATTTTATATTCACCATTTTTATAGTCTTTAAATGCTGGCGTAATAATTTCACCGTCTAATTGTCTGGGTTTAACAGCTTTAAAATATTCGTTTGAAGCCAGATTAATTAAATAATTTGACTTGATTTTCTTTAATTGCTGATTAAGCCCATCAGTGATGTCAGAACCCCAGAATTCATACAGGTTATTACCTCTAACATTCTTCAGTTTTGTTCCCATTTCAAGGCGATATGCCTGCATGAGATCCAGCGGCCGTAACAAGCCATATAATCCTGAAAGAATCCGCAGATGTTTTTGTGCAAATTTAAAGTCAGTCGCTTTAAAAGACTCCGCATCCAGACCAGTGTACACATCACCTTTGAATGCAAGTACAGCCTGTTTGGCATTATCCGGTGTGAAATTGCGATTCCAGGCTTCGTAACGATCAAAATTTAGCTCTGCAATTTTTGTACTAACCTTCATCAACTCAGATATATCCAGTGCCGAAAATTCCCGCATACGATCTATCAACTGTTGTGACTGATCAAGATAATCAGGCAGAGTAAATGTCTTTGTTTTTGGAGGGGTATCATAATCCAGTGTTTTTGCAGGGGATATAACTATCAGCATAGGTACAAACCAGTCAATTAAAAAATAAAAAGTATATCAGAATATTGATCTATTTAAGCTTTGAAAATGGATCTCTGCTTTTTTCCAGATCGAACTCAGCATCTCTTACTGGTACAGCAGGATCAGATTTATCTTCTGAGCTGTTTTCAGACCATAAATACCTGGACGGTATTTTTGCCTCCATGTATCCGCATTGCTCAATTTCGTCCAGTGCCTGCGACTGCTCAATTCTTTGCATGGAAAATGTCCTGCTATAGGGCTTATTTTTCTCAAATTTTAATGCCGTATTAACTTTTATATAATACTGGCTGGCTGGTTCCAGCAGAAGTTGCAACCGCTTTTTACCCTGATATTTCTCATCCAGTTCAAGCTGAAAAACATGTTTGCCGGGCGGCAGGTGTATATAAGTATAATGATCATTTTTAATCGCGATCTTATTTTTCCCATTTATCGACAAAATGGGAGAAACCACAATATTTGATAATGAATGGGGACGATATATATATACTGTTGAACCTTCTGGATCAGCCGGTGATTCAAGGATAAATTGTTTTTTTTCGGTACTGCAGGCCACTAAGCTATAAATCATTAGCAGTACGATATGCGACTTGTAAAAAATCATATGTTACAAACCCTGAAAGCGGAAAAACCAGTCAAATCATAAATATGATACAGGTCAATACAGAATATTTGTCGAATATTTAATATTATTGTTATAGCCTGAATGTAGAGCGCACGTTAACATCAGAGTCAGGCTTACAAAAAAAGTAGCACACAATACAATTTATCAAATGACAAAAATACAGGAGTATCAATCATGCCTAACATCAAAAAGATTGTTTTAGCTGCTGTTCTCGCTGGTTCTACAGCATTAATTTCTGTTCCTGCCAATGCATTCTGGGGGCCTTTTGACTGGTTTGATGATGGCCCAGGCTGGGGTGGTCCCTGGGGCGGTTATCCTGGTTATGGTTACGGCGGTTATCCCGGCTATGGCTGGGGCGGTTACCCCGGTTATGGCTACGGCGGCTACCCTTATGCTACACCACTGGTGCCGACAGTACCTGCGCCAGCAACCACCAATTAAGCATAAGAAAAAACAGACTGCTATCAGCAGTCTGTTTTTTTAAAATTAAACATACAATGGTGAGCGCCGATTAATCAGATGAATATGTTCCGACCTGATCTTATTCAGTGGAATGGGGGTTTCCAGTAGAATAACCACTTCTTTATTGGTATAGCGATTAATATGACCACTGCATGGGTATACTTCATCATCTGAAAACCGAATGTCCGCGGTGACTTCCTCGCCAAGGATAAATGGGCTAATTTCCTGGATCTTAAATTTAACGCCGTATTCGGAAACATCGATCACTTCAAACTCTTCTTCTCTTGAAATGAGTGAAGGCCGTTCTGCCATAGGGTAATTAATACGATAATATTCTCGCTGCTGTTTGGACATTCCTAACCTTTTTAATGATCTATCCAGCCAACATCCTTATCAGCAACTCCCAGATAAATGCCGAAAAAACTTAAACCTGATTTCAATTTCATATAGATCAAAAATGCGTTGAAACCAGAACCTAAGCAACTGATTTAGCTTCTTTATTTTTTATTAATAATGACAAGTATAACCAGGGGTTTTTTCTCAAACATCACCCATTCAGGGCAAACCATACAATTTCTCAGGTATATTTAACAGACGTTTACTTACTCGGAAGCAGGTATATAATTCAGACAATTAACTGAGTTTCTATATCACAGAAATAACTGCAAATTCAAATGACAAATGATAAACAACAAATCCATTCAAAGCATGCGCGAAATTATCTATTTGCACTCAAGGCCATGCGCAAACTATTTGCTGTACTACAATTTCTATCACCCCGCCTGACCGGACGCTTTGCAGCCTGGTTGTGGTTTCGTCCAGCATCACAAAGCAGAATCAGGAAAAAACAGCTCATTTTTGATCAGGCAGATAAACATCAATTTCAAATAAATGGTAAAAATATAGTTTGTCATTGCTGGGGATCTACTGGGCCAGTCATACTACTAGTTCACGGCTGGAGTGGCAATGCCAGGCAGTTTTCAGCCTTTATAGTGCCGTTGCTGAAAGATAATTTTCAAATACTGGCCCTGGATGCCCCCGCCCACGGCGAGTCCTCCGGCAAAAAAACCAATGCGCTTGAAATCGCCGAAGCCATACAGCAGCTTGAAAATGAAAAAGGGCCATTTTATGCTGTCATAACTCACTCATTTGGTATGATGTGCGCCTTTCGCGCCATACAATCAGGCGTAAATTTCAACCGACTTATTGCGATCAGCCCGCCTTCCAATGGCCTCGGATTACTGCAAAAATTTGGCGACACTTTTAGCTTGAAGGAACCAGCACTGGCAACTATGCGAAAGCAAATAGAGCGGCACTTCAATAAGCAGGTGTGGCAGTTACTGGATCTGGAAAGCCCGTCGAACTCGATAGAGCTACCTGCTTTGATTATCCACGATAAAGATGACTATGATGTTCCCTGTGACGAAGGTAAAGCACTGGCCAGTAACTGGAGCAATGCCCAGATCCACATTACCCAGGGGCTGGGGCATCGCCGAATTCTACGTACAGAACAAGTCATCGATCTTTGTACGCATTTTCTAACATCAAAAATCCAGGGCATCTCTGAAGACGATTAGTGATTCCATGAATTCTACAGAAAAATACTCAACCCAAAGCATCAAGCTGTCATTTCCTAACCAGCACAATGTAATACTGGCAGCACGCCTGGATAGACCTGTTGATCGAGAGCCAATTGCTTATATCATCATGAGCCATTGTTTCACCTGCACTAAAGAAACATTGACCACCGCACGTGTCAGCCGTGGCCTGGCACAACAGGGATTTGGAGTATTGCGTTTTGACTTTACTGGACTTGGTGATAGCGAAGGCAATTTTTCCGACAGCAATTTCACCAGCATGGTAAATGATGTTCACAGTGCTGCAGAATATCTGCAAAAAAACTATAGCGCACCTGTTACATTGATTGGCCACAGCATGGGGGGCACGGCTGCACTGGCAGCGTCTGTTGCAATAACATCCTGCGATACGGTCATCACAATTGCAGCGCCCAATGAACCATCCCATGTATTGCATCATTTTGGAAAGGCAATGGATCAGCTTGAATCAGGCCAGAATGCAGAAATAACAGTTGCTGGTATTCAGTATCCGGTAAAGCCACAATTTATTCAGGATGTGTATGGCTTTAAAATGAGAAAAATCTTGAGTAATTTTAATAAACGCATTCTCGCCATACGCGCCGGCAAGGATAGTCTGGTTTCTCATTCCGATGCCGATAACATCATTGCTTTAACAAGCGCAGAATCCAGACTGTATGAACTGAAAGATGCTGATCATTTGTTTAGTGATAGAATCGATACTAACAATATGATCAGTGAAATTAATCTCTGGCTTTCTAAATAGTGATGAATTCAGGACGGCTCAAAATCTACATCGCCATCCCGAACGCGCTGACACATACTACGATCATCTGGATTTTCTACTGCATCCGCAATGGCAGTAACAATTTCACCCAGTTCTTCAGGCGTTATCACCTGCATTATTTTTGATAATAGTGTCGGCGGTATGCTGGCATGAGAAATGGTGCCATCAGCCAAAGTCACAGTAATGCTCGCCAGATGATAATTACTGGCACTATCGCCTTCCTCCTGATCAACCAATTGCTGATTCATATCCATGAGTTGGTCATAAATATCTTCAATCTCCTCAAGTAGATCATCATCGATATTTTCATCCATGTGAACTTCGTATTCATCTTCGGCCTCATCCAGAGTCGTTGTAAATTCGAGCCCTCGATTTTCTAGTTGTGCAAGAAACAATTTGAATGGTTTTTGATGAAAAAATATAAATTCCAGCATAATCTTACCCTGAGGCCGGGAAAACAATTAGTGTACATCTATTTTATACAGCATATATGGCATAAATAACCATCAATTAAGTGGTTTTTTTCCACTAACACCTAATGATTTGACCTCGTTATATATATTGTCTATTTCTGCTTCGGTTAGCTGAGTAAGTAGCATAGCTTCTTCATCCGGGTTAACTTGCTCTTTGTTTATAACGCTGTCGGTAATGTGAACAACTGCTGCCGGCAATGCAAACTGATCTGCCGTCAATACGGGAGATGCTGTATAACGAATCGACTCTACGATAAAAGAGGGAAACTGCCACAAAGACAACTGCGCAGCCGCGAGCTCAAAAGGATCCATTTTATCCAGTTGAATATGCGGCGGTAATAATGAATATATCAACTCACCAATATACATGAGCAATCCAGAAGTATAGAGGCTATCTGCCTGCGGGTAGTGAATTCTATTGCCAAGTCGTTGCGAAATTAGAGCAGCGGTATAGGATTTAATCCAGAATTTCCGCATATCAATTCGAGCACCATCAACAGACTTCAGAATTTCAATGGTATATGCTGTACGAACCATTAGTAATAATTTACTCAGGCCTATTAGATGTATGGCATCAAATATTTTAGTTACATTCTGGTTGCCATAAAAAGCGGTATTTGCCAATTCAATAACTCGCGCTGACAAACTTGCGTCAGTGGCTAACAATTCAGCAATGACATTAATCTCTTTGTCCTGATCAATAAGTATTTGCAGGTCATTAACCAGTTCGGGAAGGCTGGGTAGCTGCGCTGTTTTCAGCGCCAGATCTGTTAAGCTTTTCATTTAAGTCTTATTCATTCCTTTATATATTTAATTACTCTACTAACTACTAGTACGAATTTTTTCCTTACCTAAAAACAGCTGATACATGAATATAATTATTGTCTTTATTGGCTTCTGTTTATTCGAAGACAAAATACGGACGTTAGTACAATTTTCAGCCTCAATTGACCAATATCAATTATTAGCTTCTATCCTGGAGTTTTCATGGCCTTTATGAGTCAAATTTCTTGTATTTTAAATACTACCCGCTATACATAATAAACCAATGCCAGATAGCCACTACAGACAATTAGCCGTATTGAAAATTAACAAACTATAATATCTATAGCATCATTTAAATTTGCGGCCTGACAAATACATCTTTAATGAAACAATAAATATATTAGCACTTTATAATACAGAAATAATCATCTGATGCACTTTTACTGGAAAACCTTATTTCCTGTGCTAGTATTTATATAATAACTATTACATTTAACAGTATCTTTAATTACATCTGGAAGTATTGACAGCATTAAATGGAGTCCTCTCAGCCATAGATTACGGCTGTAGTCACTTGTTAAGATTCCAGGTGCAAAGACTGGAGCCACCCCAAATTGAGTAAACAACAAAAGCTGGTACGTGTAGATGTGTAATGTAGTATGTAAACTCGAAAAAATTAAATCATTAATTTTATTCCTGTCATTAGTTCTATGGACTACGGTCGCTGTTAGCACCGATGATAGTTATCTCGATGCACTGGAAGCGGAAGCTGCCGCAAGTAGCGTTGTTGAATCTAACACCCCTTCTGTAACAGAAACACAAAATCAGCCGGTCAATCAACAGGATATTAGAAAGAGTGAATTTGAAGCAAGACTGGCCAAGCAGCTACCCGCTACATTCAAAACTTATAGAATGCTACCTGCGGATGAAAAAATGATGGTTGTTAATACTTATTTTGAAAACAACCAGAACATGCCGGTGGCCACACGTTTATTATTTAATTTATATTTCAAAGTTCGTTAATCAATCCCGCGCTAAATCAAATATTAATGAGGCATATTTAAAATGCAGCAATCTAAAGTTTCATTCCCACTCTATTTATTAAGCCTTTGCTTAATAAGCATTAACCCTGCTCATGCTCTGGATGTTAATATTACTAAAAATGTGTCTGCGGTCAGCACGGCGCATCATGGTAAAGTCGTTAAAATCCAGCGGATTCAGGATCAAAATCATGTGCTAACTGGCGGTTACACTAAAACATCACGTAAATGTCCGCCCTTCTGTATTCAACCGATGTTCGTTGCACCCGGAGTGAACACGGTTGCCGAGCTGGAGGTGCTGGAGTTTATCCAGAATAAAGTTAATAACGGTACCGGCGTATTAATTGATGCCCGAACAGAAAGCTGGTTTAAAAAATCAACAATTCCCGGCTCTATAAATATTCCGTTCAATACCTTTGATAAGGAAAGCAGCGACCTGATAAAAGTGTCGGCACTCGCACAACTGGGGGTAACTGCAAAAACAGTCAGTGATGACATATCACTGATTGATCACATGATGAGCCTGATTAAAGATGACAATGTAGCCACCAGCAACAAATGGGATTTTTCTAAAGCCAAAGAAGTATTGATATGGTGTAACGGTATGTGGTGTGGGCAATCACCTCGTGCCATTAAAGGTATGCTTGCACTGGGCTACCCGGCTGAAAAAATTCATTATTACCGTGGCGGTATGCAGGCATGGCAATCACTGGGCTTAACCATAGTGGGAACTGGTGGCGGACCATCTGAGTAATATAAATTCAACGCATAAAAGAAGGCCGACTTAATGTCGGCCTTCTTTATTAGCTCGATAAAAGTTTACGGCGAATTTCTATCAAAAAAATACGCTTCCATACCCGGCTTATGTGTCTGCTTTTCAGGCTGATATAAATAGCAGGTTAATCTTGCATAGTTATCCAGATCCGCATGAAATAAACAGGTTTCTTCAAAATCTATGTTGTTTTCCTTAAATCGCATACGCAGTACATAAGCATCAGCCATGGCCGTTTTTTCGAGACTCGCTCTGGCGTTGACCTGTATGCCGTTTATTTCCCGTGTCACGTCCAGATATCCCTGCCTGGCTTCAAATTTAGCTTTTCCAGAATAGTTGTTTTGGGTATCTGGTGTAACACCTATAAAATCATAGCTGCCATGAAAAAAACGAATCAGTTCCTGCTGATCAATTTCGGCATTTGCAGACATTGCCAATAAGGACAATGCAATTAAACATAAAGTTTTCATTTTTGTGTAAATCTATTTTGTGAATTTATTTTGTGTAAATCTATGGCTTATTCCAGAATCGATCTGGGTTTATAGACCAAACCAGAAGTCGGTGCTTTTATCCAGAAACTCATCGTAGCGCATATAGTGAGAGCCATCGCAGGAAAAATTTAATCCGACCATGCCATTAATAATATTAAGTGAACCGGCGCGTAAATACACATTGTCATCAGCAAACCGAAGTTTACGGAACATATCAAATACCGGCATCACCTGCTCAACCGGCACAATCGCACGTTTGTGATAGGGTCGGCCCGGATAGGCCAGGCAAATATCCGGATCGGTGAGCTCATCAATACCAAGAAACCGATAAACAAAAGGATCGTCAACTGTCCAGATAGTCGCGCGATTACTGGAAAAATGCAGCTTACCGTGAAAAACACCATGCTCTGCAATCAGCTCATTCATGACTGACAGCACTTCATCCAGTCGCTTATCCATTAAGCTGTCGATTCGACGTGACAGGAACACGCCACTGCGAATGGCTGGATCACCTTTAATCTGGCGCCAGTCATCAGGCTCCGTGTAACCGTTTTCGCTATGCGGCAGCTCGCGGGTATCAAAATCGGCCCCCAGAAAACCAACATGCTCACCATTACGATTGCGTATCACCTGTATCGCCGTTAATGATGGCCGTTTCTTGTTACGACTGATATAAGCCTCAGATAACTTGAAGTCTGTGGTACCGATAATATCCTGCATATAAGGCCGTTCGGTACGATCACGCCCAAAATGTTCATGGTCCACCCCCTGCCGGATGATATTGTCAGTAATCTGGATAGCATCTGCATTTAATACATACAGGTGTTTACAGTAGGAAAATACCGGAAAAGCATTGGTTAGTAATGTTTCCAGCGCTATGCGCGAATCAATGACTTCTGCACAGCGCATAGCGAGATCGTGCATGGGTTCGCCCAGCAGTCCAATCAACATTTCTCGTTGCAGCCGTATTGTTTCTTTTAGATTGCTTGACGACACCTGCATTTGCTCTCTGAATAGTAAAAACTGTTAGCCGCAGTGTATGCGTTTTAAGGATAATTGAAAACCGGGGCTTATCAGGGTTTGATGATATTAATCATTAATTAATAAAAGCCTGAGATACTTATCAAATCTAAACACTTATGAAAAACAGGGTTGAAGATACATTGGATTTGCTATAGATTCCCGCTCGCCATTTTAGTGGCGCGACGTTAAATCTAAAAAACGAGTATGACTATGGATGCAACTGCAATTTTGGCTGTACTGGGCGTTATTGGCTCAGTTATTGTTTTCACCTTTTTAGGTGTCAGAATCAACAAACTGATGAAAACCACCGATTCTTCTGGTTATGAGTTTGAACCAAACGACTAATCTGTAGAACACCCCTCCCTGAAATCAACACAGGCTATGAATATTTTTCATAGCCTGTGTTGATTTAGCAACAGTTTTTTTAATTTCCTGTCTGCAGCATCTGTCTCAAATACGACCAGACATTTTCCGCAATCATAGTTTGAGCCGTCTCATTGGGATGAATACCATCTTGCTGCATCAGGCTATTGTCTGTAGCAATAGATTCCAGCAGAAATGGCAGCAACACCACCTCATGCTGCCTGGCTAAATCAATATAGATTTGATGGAATGCATTGGTATAACGCTTACCGTAATTAGGCGGTATTTGCATGCCAATCAATAATACTTTGGCCTGTTTTTGCTGGCTTTGCTGGATCATTGCGGATAAATTTTTTTTCATCTGCCCCAACGATAAGCCGCGTAGCCCATCATTACCCCCCAGTTCCAGAATCACGATTTGAGGCTGGTAAGACTCAAGCAGTTGCGACATACGGTTTAATCCGTTGGCACTGGTATCACCACTAATACTCGAATTAATAATACGGTAATCGAAACCCTGTTGCCTGATATGCTGTCCAAGCAAAGACACCCAACCCCGTTGAGGATTAATACCGTGGCCAGCACTCAGACTATCCCCCACCACCAGTATGAGCTTATTATTCTGCTCACTGTAAGCGGCCATCGAATAATGACTGGAAAATAACAATAGAAAACATAACAATACACGCATCATGAATAGTCCTTCAGACATTATTATTTCGGCACAGCAAATAGCCCGACAGGTGCCTGCTCTCGATAAGTCAGGTGCCCGCAAAGCCATTGATAACAATTTGCACATCCTGAATGGAGTCGATCTTGAAATCAAGTCAGGCGAAACTGTTGCCATTTTAGGCGCATCGGGTTCTGGTAAGTCCACCCTGCTTGGCCTGCTTGCCGGGCTGGATTTAGCAAATAGCGGCAACATCACGCTGGCAGGCGTTCAACTCAATGAACTGGATGAAGATGGTCGTGCTGAAATACGCTCAAGGCATGTTGGTTTTGTCTTTCAGTCTTTTCAGCTACTGCCTAATCTGACAGCACTCGAAAACGTTATGCTACCGCTCGAGCTTAAGGCAGATGCAACAGCCGAAGCCCAGGCTAATAGTTTTTTGCACCGCGTTGGACTCGGTGAACGCCTGTATCATTACCCACGGCAGTTATCCGGTGGCGAACAACAACGGGTAGCCATTGCGCGCGCCTTTGTCAGCCGGCCGGCAATTGTTTTTGCCGATGAACCCACGGGTAATCTGGACCAGGAAACCGGCAGACAAATTATTGAGCTATTGCTGGAAATAAACCAGGAACTGCAGACAACACTGGTCATAGTCACCCATGATGAACAACTGGCTGCACAATGTCAGCGACGGCTATTACTTGAAAATGGGCGCATCAGGGAAAATACTAAATGAATCAACTCAGGCTTGCCTGGCGCCTGCTAAAGCGAGACTGGCATGTTGGTGAACTACGCATTCTGTTGAGCGCGCTCATCATTGCTGTTGCCAGTATGACCTCGATTAGCCTGTTTACTCACCGCATTGATCTGGCGATGAACGATCAGAGCGGCCGTTTTCTGGGCGCTGATTTATTGTTAACAAGCCCGCGAGCAATTGCGTCTGCAATTACTGACCACGCAGCACAACTACGGCTGAATATCAGTCGCGGCATGGCATTTTCCAGTGTTACTGTGGCCAACGAGCAATTTCAACTTGCCCATATTAAAGCGGTGGATACGCACTATCCCCTGCGCGGTAGCGTCAAAATTTCTCGCGTGCTTTATGGCGAAGACATTGAACTTGACCATGGCCCGGCAGTGGGTGAAGTGTGGCCAACCGCCAGACTACTGCAACAGCTACAGCTGAAGCCGGGAGATACCATTGAGCTTGGCGAAGCGAGTTTCACCGTAACCGCCGTGCTTAAACATGATCCGGGACAGGCCAGCAGCGGCATGTCCATCGCACCCCGCTTAATGATGCATATAGATGACATCGAAAAAACCGGCATTATTCAACCGGGCAGTCGCGTCTCTTATCAGCAGCTTTTCGCCGGCGACTATCAGCGGCGGCAGCAATTTGAGCAATGGCTGACTCCCAGACTCAATGCCACGGAAAAACTTATCGGCGGCCGACAGGGCTCTCCTGCGCTGAATTCAGCCATTAGCAAAGCGGAACAGTATTTATCACTGGCATCGATGTTAAGCGTCATGCTGGCGGGTATTGCCATCGCCATGGCAGCCAATCGTTACAGCCTGCGGCATTTTGATCAAACCGCTCTCATGCGCAGTATGGGCGCTACCCAGGGCCAGCTAGTACAGCTATATATTTACCAGCTACTCTACCTGGGCACACTGGCGGGTCTGCTCGGCTGTCTGCTCGGCTATCTGGCACAACAGGGCATTATTCTATTGCTGGCAGATCTATTACCACCCGAGCTACCCCCTGCCAGCTACCTGCCGCTCATTACAGGCTTTATTTCAGGACAGGTCACTCTGTTCGGTTTCAGCCTGCCGGCCATATTACGACTGAAATCCGTATCACCCTTACGGGTTTTGCGCCGTGACTTAACCCCTTTGCCCGCCAGCGCCATTACCATTTATGGTCTGGCTCTGGCCAGCCTGGTCGCTATCATGTGGTGGCAGTCAAAAAATATCATGCTGACACTTATTGTTCTTGCCGGCACCCTGCTCAGCGTTCTAATGCTCGGCATTGTTTCGTCTTTACTGATGTACATCAGCCGGCATCTGGTCAGACGATTCACCGGTCCCTGGCGCTCCGGCATGCAGCAACTGATTCGCCATCGAAAAGCCAACCAGCTACAAATGCTGGCATTTGGTTTATCACTCATGGTGCTGCTGACCGTTCTGCTGCTGAGAATAGACCTGTTGAATCGCTGGCAGGCACAACTGCCTGAACAGGCACCCAACCATTTTGTAATTAATATCCAGCCTTACCAGGTCGCTGGCGTAAGCGATTTTCTTAAGCAGCAGGAAATCAGCACTGAAGGCCTCTATCCCATGGTGCGTGGTCGCATTACTGAAATTAATCACCAGCCGGTCACCGATATTGATCACGCCCAGGAAGACGAAGCACTGAAACGCGAACTGAACCTGTCCTGGACCAGTGCCATACAAACAAACAACAAACTGGTTGCGGGACGCTGGTGGCAGCCAGAAGACGAGGGTCAGTATCTTATTTCGCTGGAACAGGGTCTGGCCCAACGCCTCGGTGTCGATCTGTTCGATGAAATCAGTTTTCAGATAGCTGAACAGAAACTGACTGCACAGGTCATCAGCCTGCGCAGTGTTCAATGGGATTCATTTCAACCCAACTTTTTTGTCATTTTTCCACCGGCAAGCATTGATTCATTTCCTGGCAGTTTCATCACCAGTTTCTACCTGCCCCAGCAGCACAAACACAAAATTAATAAACTACTCAAACAATACCCGGGACTTACCGTTATTGAAATCGATGCCGTTATGGAGCAGGTCAAAGCGATCCTGACCCAGGTAACGCTAACCGTGGAGTATGTCATGCTGTTCGTATTATTTGCCGGACTGATGGTACTGCTGGCAGCTATCCAGACCAGCATGGATGAACGCATTCACACGGCCGTTATTATGCGTACCCTGGGCGCCCAGTCCGCCTACCTGAAAAAAACCCAGCTGGTTGAATTTTGCATGCTGGGACTTTTTTCCGGCCTGCTGGCCGCAGCCGGTACAGAGCTGATCGCCTACGGTTTATACCGGCAAGTGTTTGATTTCGAATTTAGCCTGCATATCTGGTTATGGCTGCTGGGTCCCGCCGCCAGTATGGCAATTATTTTATTCACCGGCTGGCTATCGACGCGCAGGATAAGCCACCACCCCCCCGCCCAGGTGCTCAACGCCTGAGCGCAGTGACTCCTGCTGCCACTGGCATCAAGCAGGAAGCATTCTTTTGAGTTAAATCAGCGAATAGGGAAACATTCCCGGATAGGGAAAATGTCCTAAAGTTTTGACCGGTTTCCTAAAATATATCTGCTAGTATTTTTTACATCATTTAGTAATTTATTCCCGGAGAGCCGCCATGGCACATATACAGTGGACCGATGAACTAAATACGGACATACAGGTAATTGATAGCCAGCATCACCGCATTGTTGAATATATCAATGCCCTTGATGATATTAGCGCCAGCCACGATAGAAACGAAGTCGAACGTGTACTGGGTGAACTGGTCGACTACACCCTGTCCCACTTTGCCTTCGAAGAAAGCCTGATGGAGGACTCCGGCTACCCGTTTATCAACGGTCACAAACGTGTTCATGAGCTGTTTGTAAAAAGAGTTGGCGATTTCCAGCAACGATTTAAAATGGGTGAAGACATCACGGAAGAACTGCTAACTGTACTTAAGTCCTGGCTGGTGAATCATATTAAAAGCGATGATAACGACTATGCTGAAACAGTCCGCAATAATATGAATAACGTTAATGAGAGTAAAAAAGAAGGCTGGCTGAAGAAATTCTTTGGTTAAGCAGAAATCATGCTATAAATTAAAAGACTTATTACTTGCAATCTAGCAGTCAGATATTCGGAGTATAGATATGCCCTACATTGAGTGGACGGATGAATTTGCCACAGGCATTAATGTAATTGACTGTCAGCATAAACGTATTATTCACTACATTAATCAGCTAACCGATGCACAAAATTTGAATTCGCCTGAAATTATTGGTGATGTGCTGATACACCTGATTGATTATACGCTGTCTCATTTTGCCTTTGAAGAATCACTCATGGACGAGGCTGGATATTCCGCAGCCAGCATCCATAAACAGACTCACGAGGCATTTCGAGAAAAAATTAACAGTTACCATGAAAGATACAGGGCCGGTGAAAATATCACTGACGACTTGTTCCAGCTATTGAACATCTGGTTGATGGATCACATTGCAGAAGATGACAGCAGTTATGTACCAGTGGTCAAACAAAATATTCCGGGTATTAATGCCGATGAAAAACAGGGCTGGTTAAAAACAAAAATTCAGGAATTTTTTAGCTGATAATAAATTAAGCTGCGGTGACTGCCGCAGCCTGCTTTCAACCAACATCCGAAAAATCAAAATTGTGATCAAAGTTTGCCTTCCAGGCCCTGAGATCAGATCTGATATCAGTTCTTTCTCTCAATACCAGAACAACATGATACAGCCCTAACGTTGATGGCAATCGCCACCTGACATTTCCTGTTAAATAATACTCCCTGTTGCTGCCTGCAACTTTCACCACCACATCAAGCACCGAATCAATCTCAATAGGATAGCCAACTTCCAGGCGCAATCCCCTGGGAGAAATTTCTATTGCAGTTGTGCTTACCGTTTTACCCAGTAATGATGGATTTTCTGATGAAAACAAAATTTTAACTTCAACACCATCTGTGGTGATAAACTGATCAGACTTCCTTCTGTCAAATAAGCGCTTACCCAGGTTTCTCATACATACTCTGCTTATAAGTTATTGTTTTAAGAAGAGCCTTTATCATTTTAGTCCACGGGCAGTAAATCCCGAGACACTAGATTCAAGCACAGCTTAACAAAAAGGCAAGAAAATAAATTTAACGACAATGGAAGCTTGAAGCAGATCACATATTCATGTCTATAATACAAATAAGAGAGTGCTTTAACAGCATCCATATAATAGATATATGATATTTAGCATCCAGGCTTACAGGATCATACGGGTTTGATAAAAGATAAAAGATTTTACCAGTTTCTTCATAAACAAATACCCGTATTGACATTCCTGTCCGTGTTTCCCGGCCTGGGATATATCTTCCTTGGCTGGCTTTACGATGTGCATCTGCGGGCCATTATCTGGTACATAATGATTCTGCTCGTCTCATTCTGGGGATTCAGGCTATACAGAAATTTCGACTTTGATGAAATGAGCCGCATTGCAAAACAGCGCTGGTATGCGGAACTCAGTTATTATTACTATGCCTTCTTCATATTATGGACAGTCATCTTTATCCTCTATGCAGGAGAAACAGAAAGCAATCTACATTACATTGCCATATTCACCCAAATTGGTGCCTCGGTTGTCGCCTCGACGCTACTAAGCTCAGATAAAAAACTATTTACACCCGCCATTCTGATCCTGATGATTCCGCTGGTGATTTACTTTGCCAACATTGGAGAGTGGTATGGTTATGTACTAACCATTTTTGCCTGTATTTTTACCTGGGTACTTTTTTATTCCTCTACTAGCAGTTTCAACCTGTTAATGAAAACCAGCTTTCAGGCATCCCATGATCTGTTAACTGGCTTACATAATCGTTATTTTTTTATAGGGCATCTGCAGGAGACCATGAATTCATTAAAGGAATCAAATCATTATTCCTACCTGCTGCTTATCGATCTTGATTATTTTAAAACAATAAATGACTCATTAGGCCACGACATAGGTGATCAACTACTACAGGAAGTTTCAACCCGGTTTAGAAAAATTGTGCCCCGCAATAATCTGGTGGCTCGCCTGGGTGGTGACGAGTTCATTATTACTGGCGCTAACTATGAAACATTATCTGAATGTCAGAAGAAAGCAATGGAGCTGTCTAATCAGTTGCTCAGCGCTTTAAAAGAGATTTATGTGATAGATCGCCATAATCTTTATATCAGCTCGAGCATCGGTGTCAGTTTGATTGACGCCAGTATTAGTGATGCCAACAACTTCATCAAAGAAGCAGACATTGCAATGTATGAGGTCAAAGCGAAAGGACGAGATGGCGTTTATCTATTTAATAAGGAAATGTCAGAACGTGTAGAAATGCATTTAGAGATTGAACGACGCCTACACTTTGTCCTTGAGAAAAATGAAATTACACTTAATTATCAGCCCCAATATGATAAAAATAAAAAAATAATCGGCACTGAAGCACTGGCACGCTGGCGCAATGAAAAACTTGGTGACATATCACCAGTTGATTTCATACCCATTGCAGAGCAAACAGGTATCATTGTTGAGCTGGGCAACTACATACTAAAATCCGGATTTCAAACTCTTAGAGAATGGCATGAAAATGGAATACATTTGAAACAGTTTTCTATCAATATCAGTATGCGCCAGTTTTTTCACTCGACTTTTATTGCTGAGGTAAAACGCCTGGCCAGGCTCTATCTGACTGAAGAATTAATGACCGTGGTCGTATTTGAAGTAACCGAAAGCATCATTGCCGAAGACATCGACAAAGTCATAACTATTATCAATGAAATAAAATCACTTGGCATACGTTTTTCGATGGATGATTTTGGCACTGGATACAGCTCATTGAGCTACTTAACACAATTACCCATAGATGAGATCAAAATAGATCGCGCATTTGTTAATGCACTAGAACATAGCGAAGGCGACCAGGCTATGATTACCACAATCTTACATATGGCAGATATATTTAAGCTAAATATAGTGGCTGAAGGTGTTGAAACAGATGCACAGTTCGATTTTCTAGCTCGACATGACTGCAGCATATTTCAGGGGTATCTTTTCTCGCCACCCATTACAAAAGACAAATTTAGCCAGCTCTATAGCAGCTAAACAGCATGCTCTGGCTAACACTTAAAATTAATGTTTGTTATATAGATTTCTTTTTATGAAAAAAAGCTTAACCAGCTTAATCGCCGATATAGAAGCTGAGGTCAAATACACACGCAGCCTGACCGGCAAAGACAAACTCGATACTCGAGTAATGAATGCCATGGCCAATACACCTCGGGAGCAATTTGTACCCGACGACCTGCGCTATCAGGCCTTTAATAATGGCCCGCTACCCATTGGCTACCGACAAACCATTTCCCAACCCTATATCGTTGCGCTAATGACCGATCTACTGGACATTAAGCCAGAACACCGAATACTCGAAATTGGTACAGGATCTGGCTATCAAACTGCTATTCTTGCACAACTTTGTACACAGGTTTATACAGTGGAATGCATACCTCAACTATGTGAAGCTGCCGTTAATCGTTTTAAACAGATGCGATTCAATAATATCAAAACACTTAATGCGAACGGCTATCTTGGCTGGCCAGAATATGCGCCTTACGACGGCATTATCGTGACGGCCGCGGCACCTCATATACCTGAGGCACTCATTGAACAGCTCAAGCCTGGTGGAAAAATGGTCATTCCAGTTGGCTTGCCCAGCATGCACCAGGAATTAATGCTACTGAACAAAGACACGCAAGCTAATATCGATACCAAAAGCGTGCTAGATGTCGCCTTTGTGCCATTGGTTGACCAGGATAACGACAACTTTAGTCATTAAAAAGCCTTAGCGTAAAAAGATAACTATATTTTCTGATAATATAAATATTTCAACTCTGGCCTTAGATATTTTAGATTGACAAATTGTAACGGCCAGTTCGAATATGCATATTCGAGATAAAAAATGACGCTATCGATCTGTAGGTATTTTTCCTGCAATTTTATTTGATTACCAAATGTAACCGCAGGTCTTTCCACATAAAAATTGACCCTGAAAATAACAGCGCAAGCAGTAGTGAATAATTCCATTCGACAATGCTTTCACTTTCAAAGGTTTTGCTGCCAACATAAACCATGACTACATTGGTTAATCCCAGTATCAAAATCAACATAAAAATACTCAATTGATAATATAAGACACTGAAAGAAATAGCTATGTCAGGTTTCAGTCTCTTTAAATTATAAAGATGATTAAGCATAATCATGTGCGCCAGTGGCGTAAATGAAAAATAAACAATCACACCATAACGGCGCAAAAATCGATACATGGCACCCGTACTGCCTAGAAAATCCACGTAAAGAATCAGAAACACAGCGCCAGTCATCCCTATTATAAAAATAATTAACGCGGTGAGTGTGAATCGATGATCCAGTTCATTTAACCAGAGCTGCACCAGTCGCCAGTAATAGATTAAAAGCACAGCATAGACAATCATCAATCCGCGAAATAAAAATATTGCGTCCGATTTACGTGCGGCTCGACTTATTGACGTGCATCCTTCGATATAAGGAATGCACCAGGGAACCTGACCGGCATAGGCGCTGATTAAATAAACTGCATTTACCGTAAACAGGGGTAAAACAACGATTAATATCGCTATGGTGCGTGGCTGCATAGCTTTTCCTTACTGAATTTTAGTCGAGCTCAGCACTGTAACAGTCATATTTCTTTATGATATTTCTGGCCGGTTCACCGTAACGCTTAATCCACTGCGCCAATACTGGACGTGATATTCTGGCGCCACGAGCCAACTGTTTTTCCAGTCGCTCCAGTCCTTCATCAGAAATTCGATTAGCCCTGGACACGCCGGGATCTGGATCATGGTCAGTCATAATCACATCATAGCCTGCTGTCTGGTAAAAACCGGATATCTGTCATAAGCTCACCTTCAAACCATGCTTTAATATGGAGCATATTCAGGGTATTTTCTACTTTGAAACCTTTTTGCGCTCTGGGTCGAGTATTTTTAAATAACAGCAGAGAGCCGGGGTAATGTATTTCCATTGTGACATAATAAGGATAATAACCATCAAGAAACTTTCTCATGTATGGCCCATTAATCAGTGAGTAGCTTCCATCTGGATTAAAATAAAAAACTCTAACTTCGGCCTGCACACATATATTCGCCCCCGCTGAAACATCCTCAAGTTGAATGGACTGATTGACGATAACTGCTTTGGCAATGCCCTGCTGATGAACAATGCGCAGTTTTTCCATTTGCCGATACTGATAAACGATTTCAACTCTGCCGGTCGCATCCAGATTACGATAACACTGCTTAAGCCCGACCCAGCCAGTTTGTAAACTACTTTCTCGAATGGTAAAAATATTCGCTGAATGTAAACTATTTCTATCCACCGGTGTATCGAGAAATGTCAGCACACCTTCGTTGACTTTCGAGGCATCTTTTTCGCTAAAGTCATCTAGCCAGTCATCACTATTATGTTCTGTTGATGCACTCACGGTCATCGCCACAGAAAACCCAATGACTGGCAGGCATATCAATATAATATTTATTATATCTCGCATTCGCCCCGATCTCTCAGTTGCTGCCACCCACCTGAATCATTGTATTAATTACCCATCAATTTTCAGCTACTCTATCGTCCGCTTTTACAAATACTTCATCCAGCAGCCGATGCTTACAACACCCGAATTTATGGATATTAAAAATGTCTCCTGATAGTGTTTTCTTAACGCACTTATTCCAGCCAGGTAACGAGTTCTTCGGTTGGTACACGATCAGTAGATAACTGATTAATTGGCAGAGTCATATCCGGATAGCCGATAGACATGCCAACAATCAGACGTTTGCTATCAGCAATCCCAAGAAATCCCTTTACCTGTTTTGCATAATCCGTGGCAAAAGCCTGGGGCACACTACCCAGTCCACTGGCATTTGCCGCCAGCATTAAACTTTGCGCAAACAGTCCAATATCAAAAATTGACCAGGGTGATAATGATGCATCCTGATACAGATAAATAGCATGAGGTGCATGATAGAATTTGAAATTATTCTGCTTGGATTTCCTGATTAATGCCGGATCTGTTAAATCCAGGCCGGTAGCCTCAGAACGCATTTTATATAAATGATTGATTCTGTCCTGCTGTGCCTGTGGCCAGGACTTCGGCTCCGGAAAATCAGGGCTTATCGGTGCATCCTCCGCCAATAATCCCAATAGCATTTCAGATAAAGCCTGTTTCCTTTGCCCTGAAACAATCATTATTTCCCAGGGCTGCGTGTTTTTATAAGAGGGACTCTGTTTAGCTGTACTGATAATTTCCATTAACAAATCACGAGGTACCGATTCAGCTTTGAAACCACGAATCGACTTTCTACTCTTTATACATTCAATAGCGTCCACATCTTTTCTCTAATGTTGAATCAGAAATTTATTCGTCAAGTGCAAATTCTATGCGCTCAGCCAGTTTATCCAGTGCCTTGCGGGCGCAAGCGGCATCCTTATCACCGCCCGGTGCCCCGCTCACACCGACGGCGCCAATATTGTATCCGCCAGCAATAATTTTCAGCCCGCCTTCCATCACAATAAGTCCATCAATATGGTTTAGCTCCTGCTGTATATCTGCCCGTGCCTGTTTAAACGCACCACTATCGGTCCACGACATGACGGTCATATTGGCTTTACGCTCGGCAATTTCCAGGGTGAAGCGTGATGCCAGATCGTCCCGCAAGGCCGCACGCTGCAGACCAAAGCGATCAACCACAACGGCACTAATATGATAGCCATCCTTACGACAGGCCACGATGGTTTCATAGGCTATATCTCGAGCCAGCTCCATTCCAATACTTTTATCACTCACAATATCGGCAGCCTGAGCTGTTAGTCCGGATACCCATAATAGCAAACCAACAGTTAACTTCTGCATGATTGATTTTTTCATAATGATCACCTTTTCGCGTGGGGGATGGTTATATAAATACTTTTTTACATTATTCGGCATTCTTTTGCTGCAACCTGGCTAATTTTAGCAGCAGCAATAGTACAGGTGTAGCGTGCATGAGCAGATCAAAAATATCAACTGGTTTGCTAAGCGTTCCCGCCGCCAGCATTTTAAGCTTCTGCCACAAATGGGGTTCCGGCACAAAAGGCGCCAGACCCAGTAGCAGAGCAATTATTAATAAAGTGGAAAATGGAATACGGTCTAACCAGCGCATAAAACACCTCGTGATTTTCGCGTATTGTATCGTTGACAGACGATGTCGGCTATACATCCAGAGAAATGGCTTTTAACCAATATCAAATAAGCCGTATCATTTAGATGTATAATCACAACTCTTTCCTAGCGTGATCTGACATTATGACTACTGCCAAACGACCTCTGCAGAAATTATCCTCTTATGCGGCAATTATCAGCTTTATATTGGGCGTAGCCAGTGCGGTTACTCTTTACCTGAGATTGCCAGAGCATGACATCAATAACCCGGTTTCTGCCAGCCTGCTGGCCTGCATATTCTTTTTCATACTGGTTGGATTCGTTTTAAGCATCATAGGTAGCGCCAATCTACCCAGCTTTAAATTCGATACTGAAGAAAAAGATCAATAAAACCTCTTACGCTACCCGGGTTATCGTGAGCTGAACACTGCCGTGGTTATTATCATATAGCGTCCAGACATCATTAGGAAAACAGTACAGATAGCCTGGGCTATTGACTTTTAGCGGTGTCACTTCATGAGCCGACAGCTCGACATACTGATGGGGTACCGCGCTGCCATCGTGTTTCACGGCTTTATCAGCACCGGCATCATTCACAATGGCGCCCACCAGCGTAAACCAGTTGAGATGCTCCACTCGTTTGGTGCCCAGAAAATCGGTTGACTGATTCTTTGTTAGCTTGCTGAATATATTTTCAAATTTTCCCAGAAATGACGAAGTTGCACGGATAACGTCTCCGCTGGTCAATTTATCATCCTGAGTGCCCTTCCAGTCGCAACTGTCTTTGCTATCCTGCCATTTTCCGCTGGCCGAAAAAATATATTTATGCCCTTTCGGAAAATAAATATGAGTAGCATTCCAACGGGTATCTGCAAAAACATCGACCGTTATCGATTCATCAAGCTCCAGAATACGGGTCGGATGATAGGGGGGATGCTCGATGGGGGAAATTTCCTGGCGCTTAATGGCACTGCTGTGGAACTGGTCAAAATTATCCGGCGTCATTGCAGCAATATTTCGCGGCCGAGAGCGTAGCCTGGCAAAGACACCTTTGTAAGAATTATGCATAACGCCCAGTGGGTTGGACTTTATCGTCTGCTGTATTTCCGGGCGAAAACTCAGCCCAACATTATTGCTTTGTTCCATCATCCACTGTAATCCGCCATTGGATAAATCAACATCCGAGTAGCCGCCACCCACATCAGAATGCACGCCGGGGAACCATAACTCGACGGCATCATCATGCTGGGCGGCGTTATTCCAGCGAGTAATGCTAAAACTGGAACGTATTTCATCCATCGCCATGGCATGGCGGGCGTGCTTCACATTGTCTCCCAGCGAAGTATTGTGAAACTGCCAGTTTTTCTTGTCGTCAAAAAAGTTAATCATCTCCAGGTCATCAGGAACACCCAGGGCGCCCACCGTATCCCAGACACCAATAAAATGGATGGGTGTTTTATCTCGCTGGTTAAAAAATGCCCAATTGGGATCTGCCCAGTCAGCGAGTATCGCATCCCTGATACGATACCCCTGGTTATAAGCTCTGGTGACACGAGGCCATGACTCATCTGGGCTAACATTAGTCAAATCAAGCAGACCACGACTTAATAAACCACCCAAACTACGTGCGGTAAAAGCGCCACGACTAAAGCCAAACAGGTAAATCTCATCCCCTTCCGCATAGTTGCTTCCCAGCCAGTGATAGGCACTACAAATATGCCGACTTATACCCAGCCCAATAGCACCTCCTAGCACTGAATCGAGCAGGCCGTTTTCTTCGCCACCAACACCAGGATGATAGTATTTGAACTGCTCGACGTTATTGCCAGCATCCTGTTCTGCAATCGCATTGTAAATTTTAAAAACATTGGTCGGGGCAGGAATTCCATTGTCTTCCTGTTGAGGATTGTTCCATGTGCCATCACAACAAACGATAAGACGCTTCATATTTAAACTCCATTTATGTGCAGTTCGTCATTCAAACTATGATCGGTTTAAAACTCTATTTCAAGACATACTCCTCGCTAAGCCTCAACATGATTAAAATGAAAGAGCCATTATCGATAGTAAAATACGATCTAACAGACTCAATATTATCCCATAGCTGTTTTTTCACTAGCGCTTAAATTTGCAGGATACCCACCTCCCAAAAACAATTTATACTATCTCGATATCTGGTGAAACCAACTGCTAAAACTGTAAATAATTCTAGAATCCCTCCATTTTAAACAGCTTATCTATAAGAAAAACTTTACAGATAAACCATAACTGAAATAAATAATAATCAGAAAAGGCGCAAATAGAAGCCGCTCAACAATTCGGCGCAATTATTGCTTGTAAATTTATGTAATTATTCATTTTTTGCTTGTTCTCAAAAAATGAACCCGGAAGCCAGGACTGATAAGGAATTAAAAAATATCCGCTTATAAATACAGGGCACTTTAAATGACCATAGAAAAAAACAAATATACAGGAGCAGAGCGTCGCAAGGATGAGCGGAGAGTCAATGAACGTCGGGCAAAAATCAGATTTAAGGATGCTCTTGGCAGGCGAACAGGAGAGGACAGACGAATAGCTCGATAAACTACCGATCTGCTGCCTGCTGAATTCAAGCAACAGCCTGGCAAGAGATAAATCTCAGTAACCTGCTTCACAAACTCAATTGAGATTTATCTCTTTTTTCACACTATAAAAATCGCCCTTTTTATTACAATCGCTACACGCAGGGTTTTTATCGTAGCTGTTTCACCTGAGAAATGACAAATATCAATAAATTCACAACAGTTTATGGCTATTTGTTTAGTCACCCGTCACTGAAAATTAGTGAATTTCAGCAACTACGACCACATAGTTCTTAGCATAATATTTTGCACATTTTGGACATGTGGTATAGAAAAAATAAGTTTTAGTCATTTCTTTGCCCTGCGCCTTAACATACGAAGCCATTTCCTTTTGCCACTTCGGCGCGTTTTTGTAAGGACCTTCAAATATCCTGGTCAGATAATCACCCGTTAGTTTAACCATTTCCTGTCCGCTAATTTCCTTGCTAACCGCAAAATAATGCTCAGCCTGCCAGGGCGACAAATCCCGAGAAAATACAAAAAAGTTATTATCGGAATTGGCATTAGCATTTTCTATAGCTTTGAAGGTATCAGGAAACACTGATCCCATATTAACAGGAATATGGAAAATGCTTCGCGTCGTAACTTTTACAAATAATTTATCTTTGAAGTGTAAATCCTGCTCATCCCAGCCTGCAGGATTAAACCGAGGGCAACAGCCGGTAGGATTATCACTGATATCGTATAAGGGCAATGCATTAATATCCATTTTTGACACCTACCAATTTGATTGATCTACACTATCTATCGCCTTTTAAATAAGTATAAAAAATGCTCGAATGCCTGGCTATACCTTATATCAATAGATTGATAAATTAATGTACAATATTTCAGCAGCAGCTGTTTTTTTATAATAGCACCAGACAGATAAGCTATAGATTTTATTAATAATCCCCACTAGATAATAATAACCATGACCCTGATGACACCTGCCACCTATACTCCAGGCCCTGCTTATTACTATCCCTGCCTATGCAGTATAAATTTATTATTATTCAAACCTTTTTATAAAATCATCAACTAGCAAATTCGCCCGTTTTTTATCTGCTACAGACAGATTTTTGTATATTAAATGCTTATTTTTATATGCTCCTTCAACACCCTGTTTATCAGCCAAATAAAACCAGGCATAAGCTGCGATCTTATCTTGATCAATACCCTGACTACTATAGTATGCGATACCTAATTCTTTTTGCGCAGGCCCATGGCCTTTCTCTGCGGCCCGCTTAAAATACTCTACACCTTTTTTATAATTTCGTTTAATCCCATAGCCATTAACATACATTTTACCCAGACTATATTCTGCATCTGTATAAGACTGATTTGCTGACTTTAAATACCAGCCGAAAGCCTGCTTTAAATTTTTTTTATTTCCCTTCCCATAAAAATACATTTCACCCAGATAGTATTGAGCTTCCGCTTCACCCTGACTTGCTGCCCTGTTAAACATATTTAGCGCTTTTTTATAATCAGATTTTTTTGAATTTTGATAATAATTTTTTCCTAACACAACACTGGCTTTGTAATAATTATTTTTATCCGCCGATTTATATAAGCTTGTTGCCTTGCGCATATTTTTTTTAATTCCCTGACCATGCATATACATTTCAGCGAGAAGATACTGTGCTTCAGAATGTTGTTGACTGGCTGCAAGCTGATACCAGTAAGCTGCTTTAGGCGCATTTGCTTTAACAGTTTCACCTTTAAAATATATATTACCCAGGGTAAATTGCGACTCGGCATCTCCCATGCGTGCCGCTTTTAATAACAGTTCTATTGCCTTATTCGAATTCTTACTGGCATCATCACCAAACAGATACATCATACCGAGGCTTTTAATTGTTTTTATGTCATCCTGTGAAATTGCACGTTCATACCATGCCAGACCCTGAGCCGGATTTTTATAAATACCTTGTTCACGCATGTATAAATTGCCCAACATAAATTGAGCTTCAACATTGCCTTGCATGCCCAGCGGATACCAGTACATCAGCGCTGTAATGTAATCTTTTTTCTGATATGCAATCATTCCTTTATTCAATGACGGCAATGACTCAAGTCGGTGTTTTTTAACTGTTTTTTTAGATTTTTTTACGGCTACCTGCTGAACTTTCTCATTTCGAGACGCTTTGAGTAACCATCTAGCTGCCTGGGCTAAATCCTGCTGGATTAAATCACCGTGAAAATACATTAACCCAAGCTTCGTCTGCGCCTCCAGATGATCATGATCCCCCGCTCGCCTGAACCAGTAAGCGGCCTTGCCAGGATTTCTACGTTCACCCTGCTGCTCCAGATACATTTTTCCAATCATGTATTCTGCATTGGCATCATCTGACGTACCCAGCGGCAGCCAGAGCATGAGCGCACTGGTGTAATCTTTTTTACGATAGGCCTTCATGCCTTTTTCATAATCGCTTAACTTATTTTTTTCTGCTACCGGGAACTGGGAATCACTTAGATTGTTTATACGAGATATGGCCCGTTTATTACGTGTTGCCATAAGCAAATATTTTGCTGCTAGTTGAGGATTTCCTGCTATTTGTTTACCTTCTGAATATAACAGTCCCAATGTTGTCTGTGACTCCAGATGACCCTGGTCAGCCGCCTGCTGATACCAGTAAATTGCATTATCTGCATCATTATATTCTAGATAAAGCTTACCAAGTATGAATTGAGACTGCTTATCCCCCGCTTCCGCCAACGGCAACCAGATCATTAGAGCCGTAACGATATCGTTTTTGTCATAAGCTGCTTGTGCGTTTTCAAAGGTAGCGATTTCACTAGTTGCAGAACTTTTTGCCCATGAAACTGAAACCGTGCAAATGAGCAAAATCATGAGACTGAGTTTAATATGAGATGAGCGCATAGATATAAAATATGGTGACAGATATGTTAAGTATAGGAAACTAACAGCCAAATGGCGCCTGGTCACGAATATTAAATGCTAATTTCAACCCGGGCCGCATCTGCCGCATCAAATTCAGGCTCGCATAAAATCAACCGGTCGGCAGCCACATTCTGTTTAATCAGGTATGCTTTCACTGCTTCGCTTCTTTTAGAAGCGATACCGATTAGTTGTTTTTTACTGCTTTCGTCCAGCTTGAAATTATCTGGCTTCTCTTTTCTCTGTTCATATAGCTCTGCTGATATCGTGGCCAGGTCATCGACACTGGCATATCCACAAATCGTAAGATGCAGCATAGGACGCTCTGTCATTAGTAATACAATTTTGTTGAGGCTTTGATATTGGGCTGGAGTTGCCTCGGATACTCCTGCTTCATACTTAAGCGGTTCAAAACGTAAAGCGGTCGCTAAATCCAGTAATCCCTGAGCAGCATGCACCAGACCAAACGGTGTATAGAAATTAATAATTGCCACCGTCATTGCTTTGGAAGTTGCCTTATAGATCACATCCGACGGATCAAAATCTGGCTGATTTGCATCTCCGGTAACAGGTAATTTGAGTTTAATACTGTTATCTCTATCCCTTAATAAATTAAGCGCCGTATCCAGCGGCATTCCTAATTCCATTTTTTGATTGAGCTTTTCCTGTTCTTCATCGGTAAGCGCTTTGAGTTTAAACTGTTTTAAATCAAGCTCGATCGAACTATCCATCTTGCCCTGTCTGGACACCAGTTTTACATCAGCATTTAACTGCCCACTTTTTATTCTATGCCCCAGAACTGATTCCAGATAAGAACTTATCGGCCTTAAATCGATACCGAGAATTTTTCCGGTAACATTAAAACTTCTAGCATCGGCGAATAACTGAATATCACCTGCCATATCAATGCTGCCATGTTTATCTGCAACCATCTGCAACTTCATCTTGCTACTTTGCTTTGCATCACTGGTATCAATTTCGCTTAGACGAAATTCTTTTATCATAGCCGACAGATTGAATGGCGTCGCCAGACTCTGGTCGGAAAAACTGATTCGCCGACTATCTAGCAAAAGCAATTCGCCTATTTTCACTGTGAGTGGCGATATTTTATTCTGTTCTGGTGCCGATTGCTGCTGATCCTCTGCCACATCCTCTGGCATTATGTAATCAAGTTGTTGCACAACTTCCCAATGGGCCTGTTTATCGCGAAAGATACTGACACCTATACCCTTGAAAATTAATTGTTGAATATCTAATTTCTGCTGATCGGAGAACTGCAGCTGATTAATCTGTATGCTGTCCAGTTGCATGATGTTATGGGCTGGCTGAGCTGATTCTGCAACTGGCAATATAACCAGATCCCTCACCTGAAATCCGTTCAGCCTGATATCATTGATACCTTTCAGCAGTAGCTTTTCCAGGTTGAGACTTTTATTGCTAAACAGTTCGACATGACGTTTTTCATCATAAATTACCAGCATATTCAGGGCCAGCGAACTATTTATTTCTGGCTGGCTTGCCCCCGGCTTATTGCCATCAAACGACAGGTGACCCTGCCAGTCAAATTTGTCCAAACTCGTACAAAAATGTTTGTTTTTAAACTCGTAACAACTTTTAATATTATTCAGAAATATATTGCCTAGCTGAACTTTCCAGGCTTCAGATTGTATATCAGTATCTTTTTTTGAATAAGCGCCTTGCTCACTATCCATTGGCAAAGCAATACCCGCAATAGATAGCTCCCCCTCTTTCCCCTGTTCTATATCCAGCTCAAAATCACTCAGCACTATATTTTCTATTTTTGCCGTATGACTCAGCAATGGCCGCCAGGCCATATCTACCTTAAATTGCCCAATAACAAAACCTTTGCCTGCTGCGTTATGCCCGCTGGCATTGACTATATTCAGTACAGCATCATTGTAGTCGATGTCTATTTTTTCAATATTGGCTGCAACACCCTGCTGTTCTAACCAGTAAACAGCGGCCCAGTTAATAACGTAAGGCAACACCCCAAGAATTACTATCATCAATACTGCTATAGAAAAAATAATTAATAATAATTTTTTTACTACGGGATGTGGTTTTTGCATGCTCTAGCCTATGTGAAAAAGCTTGATTGGAGTCGGGAACAAAAACTGGGCGGGAAATAGAGGGGAACACTCATCTTCAACATAACGTCATTTCCCCTCTATATTTATTTAGATCTACATGATTTTTTTAAAAACCATACACAAGTGTGATTGCCGTGATCTTGTCAGTTTTTTCAGTTCCTGCTGGCACATCAGAGTTGCGCTTTATAGAATAAGTTATTTTTGATGACAAACTGGCATTAATTTTCATTTTCAGACCGGTTTCTGATTCTGAATGTGTATTTGAATCACCTGATTCAACCAGTATTTTTTCTGAAAAAGATGCATGTTTGCTGATTACATACCCGTAATCTGCTTCTGCCTTGATGATACCTTCTGACTCTGTTTGCTGAGTTGCAGTGTCTTTGGTTTTTCTGTAACCCAAACCAAGCGAAGCATCAAGACTATGAACGTCGCCTTTTAAAAACTCATGACCAAAACCCAGTGAAACTGAAGACTGGTAATCAAAACCACTGAACTTGTCATCTTCATATCTCAGGCCCACAAAAGCATAAGTTTTTTCAAGAAATTTATAGCGTGATTTTTCCTGGAAGATTTTACTATCCGCACTATCAACATTGTCTGTCGATGACTTCAGCACCTGCAGTGATCCAGTGTGTTTCCATTTGTCATGCTCTTTAGATAATGACAATTTAGTATTTAATGTATCCGAATCTGTATTACCAGAAGTACTGGTAAAACCTAGCTCACCCTCGCCCTTCCACTCAGCAGCGCCCACAAGACCAGGCGCTAATAGTAATATAGCTAAAATTTTTTTCATTTTTTCTCTCTCTTAATCTATCTAATAAATAACTGCTACTGAAAAACTATGCCACATTCTCATGCTTGAACAGGTGCACATCTCGCTGTGGATAAGGAATGCTGATTGACGCTTCATCAAATCTAAGCTTGATTGTTTCATTCAAATCAAAATACACAGCCCAGTAATCAGCCGTATTCACCCACGGGCGATAGGCGAAATTCACGCTACTATCCGCCAGCTCCACTATGCCAATCGTTACCGCAGGATCTTTCAAAATACGTTCATCGCTGGCGGCGATATCTTCAAGTATTGCTTTCGCTTTTTTGATATCAGACTCATATCCAATACCCACAACCAGATCAATACGCCGGGTATCTTTTGTCGAGTAATTAACAACGCTATCACCCATGACTTTTCCATTCGGCACATAAATAGTTTTGTTGTCACCGGTTCGAATCTGCGTGGTAAAAATATCGATTTCTTCAACTATGCCGGCAACGCCACCTGCTTCGATAAAATCGCCTACTTTGAACGGGCGAAATATAATCATCAATACACCTGCGGCGAAATTTGAGAGTGATCCCTGTAATGCCAGACCAACAGCAAGACCTGCAGCACCTAGAATAGCGATAAAGGAAGTTGTTTGAATGCCCAGTTGCCCTAATGCTGCAATAACGACAAACACGATTAGGCCGGCATAAGCAAGATTTGATGTAAAAGTGACCAGTAAGGGATCAACTTTAGCACGTGTCATTAACTTGACGACAGTACCTTTAATGATTTTTGCAACCCCCTTACCAACAATATAAATAAGGATAGCAAAAACGATATTAAGGCCATAGTCCAGCGCCAGTTGGCGTCCGGTTTCAATTATCTGTTCCATGATGATTCCTTTTTTTTATCATTTGATTAATCAATGGCCCGCTAGCATGGCCTGATATTTTTTTATTTTACTGTATTTCAGATTTCTTCTCGAGCTGTTTTTTTGGAAGAAATGATGAGTAACTGGATCAGATTGGAAAAAATATCAGGAGCTAATCAGTGATCAGCTCCTGATGTTTTCAAGCTCGACTCCTGATGACTTACTATTCAGGAACACCCTGCCACAACATTTCATAGCCGGTTTCATAAGTCTCCTGACATTTTTCAGCTAATGCACTGAATTTTTCATTGAAAATAGCATCGGCATGGGATTTCTCATGTTGCTCAAAAGATTTCCAGTAGGTCACAATGGCAAGATGATCGTCAGACGTTCTTTCTTTAGGCGCAACAGAACCCTCATCTGAAATAAATCCCGTATATTTGTATACCTGGCCACCGATAAAACCACCATTATCATCGCCATAGGTGTTTTTAACCACATTGCACATTTCACCTAATTCCATTTCAACATCTTCAATGGTGACGCCCTCTTTGAGCTTCACCACGTTAAACAACATCACACAACCAAACGGTATTTCTATTGGATGAAACATAATTAATCTCCTGGGGGGATAGATATTAATAATATTTAATATAACGTCAAAATATATAAATACAAGCTCATAATAACCCCATAAAAACATAATAAATGTATTGTTTTTAAACTACATCAATTAGATATGCGATTAACCTTAATGAGATACCGAAAATTCAGATATATTCAAACTATACTTAAAAAGCAAACCCTGTTCTGCTAACCGAACCCTTTAATGAATTATCCTAACCCAAGCATGGTATTTTTATGTATACAGATGACACCACCCTCGAAGAATGTACCCAGCTCTGGCAAAACTGCTATGACTTGAGCCAGGTATTTCTGGAAGATGCACCTGTAAAAACCAGTGACCTGATCCTGCCCTCTGAAAGCACCGTTGAATGCAACACTACAAAATCTCTATATGTAATCAAACAGGGCATATTAAAAGAAAGCTATCACAATAATGTCATCATAAATTATGAACCCGGCGATCTGGTCGGCGCTGATACTCTATTACAAAGCAAGCCGACAAAAATAACCACCGACTTTGCCATTACTGTTGACGAGTATGATGGTCTACAGTTGCTGGAATATATCCGAGCTGATGACACCAGACATCAGGCTTGGACGCAATATTTAATGAATCTCATCCAGAGCTATCAAATTCTCATGTGCCACCACAAAAAACAGGAACAGCAATTTCATCCTGTAATACGCCATTTTGATAAGGGCGCAACAATTATTCAGCAAGGTTCTAAAGATAATGATGTATTTACCCTCATGTCTGGCTCTGCCCAGGTACTCGTTGGAGAGACCGTGGTTGGTGAGATAAAACGCGATGAGGTGTTCGGTGCTATAGCCGCTTTAACTGACACTCCGAGGACCGCTACGGTAAAAGCCGAATCCCAGTGTTCAGTACTGGTAGTGCCCAGCACACAGTTTAAAGAATTACTCTCAAGCAGGCCTGACACCATGGCTAAACTGGTTGAAGATATGGCCCGCACTATTATTTCAAGTAATGAGAAGATTGTTAGCTTATCCAAAGCATAATTCTGTAACAACGAGTATTATTCCAACTTTTCGATGTCTGGATACAATCAGTTTTTTATTCGCTGGATCATACCGGTGCCCTGCTCAGATCTTTCCATAACAATACTTTATATTAAATTGTCTCCTGTCTTTACTGATAACGAGACTATCAAAAACGCCGGTTAACACGCGACACTGAAAAGCTCCGCCACACGGCCATAGCACACCGAAAGGCATCCACAAAGCCAATGGAAACTTTACCGAAAGCTGAGAGACGGGCCGCCATTTACCTTATTGATCGTATAAACCTGAAGTATCTGCAAATATAAGATATTCGGTAATATTTTTCTGTTCACCTTTGAGAACATTTGCAAATGGCACTGTTAGCATCGTGCCATTTTTCCGGGTATATGAAACCAGGCCATGACAAACACGTCCCTCCGGAACCTCCCAGATATCTATTAGCTCATGCGAGACCGCTTCTATTGACTGAAAAAACCCAGCCACAAATTTTTCGATATTTTCTCTGCCTGCTACCGGTGGCATATTGCCAAAGCGGAAAGTTCCTGCCGCCGATATATATTTCACGAATGCTTTGGCATCCCTGTTATCTATTGCCGCGAACAATTGTTTAATCCATTGATAATCAGCCATTAGTATTAATTCCGATAAGTTAAAAGTTTTATATTATTAAATAATATCACTATGTTACCTGATTTTGATCTATTGCCTTTAAATCGAAAGCAGCAGACAAGTCAAAATATTAAAAATCATAAAGATGAGTTACCAACTTCATAAAATGAGCAGCCACTTATTCTGGATTCGATAAACATACTCGGCAACGCTAACTATAAACACTACTCTGAACAGATAAGCAACACTATTGATATCTAAATATTAACAAGCTTAATTTTTTTCTTTCTCAGCATTCAGCTTCTCTATTGGCTGATACACCGGCAGTCTTATTAAATACAGGGTCACTAAAAGACCTGTGGTTATTAACAGCACCGTACTCCAGACCTGGTAAATAATTAGCATCGATATAGACATAAAAAACCACATCACTGCAATCGCTCTATTTCTAACTCGCCGCTCAATGCCTCGCCCTGATTGATAGCTTTTTAGAATTTCACCAAACTGTGGATGCGATATTAACCAGTCATGAAAATGATCTGATGAACGGGCAAAACAGGCCGCCGCCAGCAAAATAAATACCGTGGTCGGGAGCAGCGGAAGGAAGATGCCGATGACACCCAGCACAATAAAAAACCAGCCGGCAATAATAAGCAGAATTCGAATGGATTGCTGTTTCATAGGCTTAACTCAAAATGGCCACAACGACCATGAGGATTCGAGGCTGGCCTGGCATCTGGATAATTGCGTATGGTATTGGCTGGCGCGTTTTTTTACTTTTTGAGCGACTTTAATTAGCCACTTTTTTTGCAGATAAGTCCTGCGCTTAAAACCGCCATGGCCTTCATGGTATGCCAGGTACTGGTTATAGGCATCCCATTTTGAGATCCCCAGCTTGTTATGAGTGTAGTTGCCATACCAGCCAATAAAATCAACGGCATCGTCAAAATCATCCCGGTCTGCCCCGCTGTTACCAGTCTGTTTAATATACCAGTCCCAGGTGGCATCTTTTACCTGTGCATAACCATAGGCATCTGATTTTCTGCCGATGGGAATAATCCATAAAAAATATTCCATCTCAGTTTGCGCATCATATCGAAAACGTGATTCCTGATGGATGATCGCTAACTGCACATGAATCGGCACACCCCATTTCTCATAGCTGTCTTTGGCAGCGTCATACCAGTCATCTTTTTCAAAGAAAATATCGCAGCTATTATTGATATTTTTGGGTGGATTAGTGGAACAGGCCGTTAACGACAGCAACATTGCTGATAACAGCATAGCGACGATAGAAATTAAAGCCTTGTTGATCATGCCGTTCTACAGATTATTCCGCCAGAAAATTAGCCAGTTTGCGGCGTATTTCCTGCGCCAGTCCATTATTCACCGGAGCAATCATATTGGTTACAGTAACGATCATCTCTTTTGCGGCCCCTGCTTTATATTCAGCATCTTGCTGTTGAATATAAAATAAATTATCGATAGCTTCCTGATATTGATATTGTGCAATTTGACGAATTGATAAATCAAATCGTGCAGCATGATCATTTGCATTGGTTGCCAGTTTGCCAAGTAGTGTTTCCATATCATCGGTTTTAGCCGCGAGCCTGGCAAAGCTCAGTTGACCGCTTAAGGACTTACCCATTTCAGTTTCCCGTGCTGACTCAGGCAATCGAGAATATAAACCATCCGCCTGCTCTATATCCCCGATGTCGATAAATATTTGTACCATATCCATGGCCACACGAGGGTTTGATGGATCGGCTTTTATCGCTTCGGTGAGCTGCAGTATGGCGGCCGGTGTATCACCGGCCAGGTGTTTTTCACGGGCCTGCTCACGCATCAAATCAGATTCATGGAACACGCCAAAATCTTTTAGCAGGGCACGGGCCTCGGCTTCTTTCATTTCACCCACTTCGGTACGCGCCAGCTTGCCATCTTTAAACACCATCAGGGCAGGTACATTTTCTACATTATATTCTTTTACCAGTTCAGCCTGTTCATCTATATCCACTTTGGCAAAAACAAACTGTTCGGCAAACTCCTGGGCCAGACGGGTAAACAAATTATCCATGGCGACACAGGGACCAGACCAGACGCCCATAAACTCAACGATCACGGGAATCTTATGCGAATTCAATAACACCGCCTGATCAAAGCTTTTCTGGTTAAGCTCAAAAACAAATATTTCTTTACTCACGTTTCATTTCCGTCATCGAATAGTACAAATAGAGAATTATACTGGTCTAATAGAACAAGATCACAGCTTTATCTTAAATACTGGAAAATCAGCTGGCTACCTGTCATTACCAACACCCAACGTGGCCGGCAAACGCCCTCACCAGTTTTTGAATAGCCTGCATATCGGCAATTCCGTGACGCGGCAGAACGAGTGAAAACTGTGATCTATCACTGATTTCCCATGGAACCCATTATTCAGCCAGAGCGTGTAAGTCCTGTTAAAGACGTATATTAAGGGCATTCAACGGAAAAACATTTATCCAGGCCGTTGCGCAAATTTCAAATCCTGAATTCGCTATTATTCATGGATAAAAATTAGTAACTCGCCGCTGGAATTCCGATGCCACCAACATGTGACTAAACAATATAATATTTAAGGGTGCTTATTGTGAACAATCTGAAAACCACGCTATTATTTCCATTATTAATTTCCTCAATACTGCTAACTGGCTGTAATGAAGACACGCTGAACTCATTGGAAGCCAGTGCAGATGAGACTATTGAAGAAAAAATTTCAGCACTTCCTCTCGAAGCCATATCCAGCGAAGAAGAAGCCAGCCTGCTATTCATGCGGGAGGAAGAAAAACTGGCGCGAGATGTCTATCTGCATCTTTATGCAATCTGGAATTTAAATATTTTCAACAATATTGCCGATAGCGAGCAACAGCACACTAATGCGGTATTGTTACTATTAAATCGATACCAGATTGCTGATCCAGTGGGCAGCAATGATACGGGGGTTTTTGTAGATCAGTCATTGCAGGCCCTGTATGACGCGTTGATTGCTTCGGGTTCAATAAGCTTAATTGATGGCCTGCTCGCCGGCACCACCATTGAAGAAACCGACATTCTTGATATTGAACAGGCATTGCTGCTGGTAGATAACCAGGACATAAAACTGGTTTATGAATCACTACTGAAAGGGTCACGCAATCATCTGCGAGCGTATGTGAGACAACTGGCAAACCAGGGTCTCGACTACACACCACAGTATCTTTCACAGCAAGCTTATGATGCGATCATCAATACACCGACGGAAACCGGTAGATAATTATTTCAATTGGCAAAAGCGGGATCAAATTTGATCCCGCTTTTGCCAGCTTTTTGTTCTTCTACCGACTGACATTAACGAACACCACTTATTTCAGGCATTTCAATCGAGTTTCCAGCGCCTCAATTTCCTCGAGCAGGTCCAGCGCCAGAGCAACCCCGGCAAGATTAATGCTCAGATCACGTTGTAATCGCATAGCTGTATGCACTTTTTGCAAACTGTCGGCTGAAAATCGCCATTCCGTTTGCTGATAGCTCGTCGTGTGTAGATTAACCGGTTCCAGCGCGCCTTCTTCAACCAGTTCGATAATCCATTGTTCAGAACTTGAACAGGCCACGCAAAGATCATGCAAGGACAGTTCGGTTTGTTCATCAAGTAAAATCCCATTCAGTATTTTCTGAGTCATGGTGGCTACACTCCTAATTTACTGCGCGGGTTATACGCAAGTTCCTGCGCCATTTTCTGGTACAGGGCTTTGGCGGCGTCGCTATCGGCGGGCGGTAAGGTAATTTGCGTTATCACATAAAGATCGCCGGGTGTACTGGCAGGAATGCCACGCCCTTTTAAACGCAGCTTGCGTCCGCCAGGGGTGCCAGCTGCAATTTTTAAATCAACCGGTCCCACGGGCGTGGGCACCTTAACGCTTGCGCCCAGTGCCGCTTCCCATGGCGTAACCGGCAGATCAAGATAAACATCATGGCCATCAACGCGGAACATGCTGTCAGGCCTGAACTCGATGATCAGATAAAGATCGCCAGCAGGCCCACCGCCCATGCCGGGCGATCCCTGACCACTTAGACGAATACGCTGTCCCTGCTTAACGCCTTTGGGAATTTTGACATTCAGGGTGCGTTGTTTGTTGATGACGTGACCGCTGCTATCCAGCTCCGGTGCCTGCAAAACAATACTACGCGTCGCTCCCTGGTAGGCATCTTCCAGATCAATCACCACTTTGGCGTGATGATCCTCTCCGCGCGCTCGATAGCCACCCTGTTGACGCCCTTGATGAACCGAGCCAAAGCCGTGGCCAAATAATGATTCAAAGAAATCACTGTAATCGGTGTAACCCGCGCTATCACCAGCAAAATCACCACCGCTGAATTCAAAACCGGCATCCCAGTCAGGTGGTGGATTAAAATCCTGACCCGCTTGCCAGTTTTTGCCAAGCTGGTCGTAAGCGGCACGTTTTTCAGGGTCCTTGAGCACCTGGTAGGCTTCACCCAGTTCTTTGAAACGCACTTCAGCATTAGACTCCTTGCTGACATCAGGGTGATATTTGCGTGCCAGCTTTTTATAGGCACGTTTAATTTCATCCTGACTGGCATCTTTTTTGACATCCATGATCTGGTAATAGTCTTTAAAATCCATGCATGGCTCCTACTGAGTATTGAATCATCCGCACCGTCCTTATTCGGTATCAGCAACCGGAACCTGTGCAAACAAATAGTCAGTCACTTTAATCACTGAAACATATCCACCGGCCGGCGCGTAAATCAACATTTACGATAACAGTTTAACTTTAAATACGCCCACTTCAACCGAGCTAACCGACACCCTTTGTCCTGTCGAAATAGTATCAATACCTGCATCCTTATCAATTTCAACTTTCCAGCTAATGCCCGAGTAATGGGTCCTGCCCGGTTTACTCAGTGTAATGTCACTGTCTACAACAAATTCATACCCGACCAGATCGCTGCTATTGTCTTTTGTTGCCGGCCGGTCATTCTGCAATTTTTTCAATGGCTTCCACAGCAGCCAGGTAATGATTCCCGAGCTAATACCGGTACAGGAAACTCCCGCAATCCAGGTTTCAGGCAAAACACCAAAACTCATTAAGGCTCCAGTTGTCAGCGCGCCCAGCCCGCCGAACAAAAATACGCCGGTGGTAAAACCGGTCACCACTTCAATTACCAGCATTGCAAAACCTAATGCGAGCCAGAACTCCGCCTGGTGACTGACAATATAATCAGCAATCATATTGCACTCCTAAATTATTGGTCGATGGCTTTATTGCTATTCAACGTATTAATAATGGTCATGGCTTCGGCCACCACCGCTGCCGCATTACTGTTACCATCCGGCAACAACACCACAGTCGAATCTTTAGCGATAGCATGTTTTGCCTCGATAGCCCTGTCGGCAAGATTCAATTGAATCGCTTTTTGACCTTCGACCGTTTTGGCCACCTGGCCGACGGTATCCAGTGCTTTCGCCTGTGCATCGGCCACGGCTATAATCGCCTGTGCTTCACCCTCGGCTCGCAGGATCTGTTCAGCCTTATCCGCTTCAGCAGCCAGTACCTGCGCCCGCTTGGCACCCTCAGCCACATTAATAGCCGACTGCCGATGACCTTCGGACTCAAGTATAGTGGCGCGCTTTTCACGCTCTGCCTTCATCTGGCGCTCCATGGCATCTAAAATAGTCCGCGGCGGTTCGATATCCTTAATTTCATAACGCATCACCTGTACGCCCCAGGGTTCTGAAGCCATGTTGATCGCGTTAACAATATTTATATTCAGGCTTTCACGTTCCTCGAAGGTTTTGTCCAGATCAATTTTACCAATTTCACTACGCATGGTGGTTTGCGCCAACTGGCTGACCGCGTACACATAATCGTCAACCCCATAAGAGGCCTTGTAGGCATCGAGTAATTTCAGATACAACACGCCATCCACCACCAGGGAAATATTATCCTTGGTAATCGCCGCCTGACTGGGTACATCAAAAGCATGTTCTTTTAATGACTGGTCATAAGCCACTTTATCGATGAAGGGGAAAAGCACATTGAGGCCAGCCGTCATTGTTTTGTGGTACTTGCCAAATCGCTCAACAACAAAAGCCCGATTCTGTGGCACAAACTTGATCGAGGACTTGACCAGAATAATGATTAATACGGCCAGCCCGGTCCAGAAATTAAAAATTAAGCCCAATACTTCTTCAATAACCATGATGCGTCCTCTGTAATTATTATTCAGTTAACGAGAATAGCAGATTGACCACTGGAATACGGAGAAATCTCGTACCATTATGCTGTGGTTAAAGCGTCAGCTTAAAAGGGGCACCATTGGATCTGGCTTCATTTTGCGGGCTGGTTTATCCACAGCCTTAATGTGACTGGCCTCGCACTTATAACAAACATCTTTACCATCACCTCTCAAATGCGTTTAGTATTTCTCCGCGTAATGCAAAAACAATGTCAATGAGGACGAAAAAATGAAAACAAATTTAATGGTAATTCTGTGCGGTTTGTTTGTAACTGGTCTGGCCAATGCTGAATGTCCTGCCAGTCTGGGTAAAATGGATATGGCCAAATGTCAGCAAATTGAAAAATCGGGTGCTAATTACCAGGAATGGCAAATGCAACAAAAAGAAATGGCAAATGACGCCACCAAAAGCCCTATCACCGGTAAAGATATCACCACCATCGCACCAGCAGCCGGTGCAAGCAAAACTGATTCAAAAACTGCCCGGTAAATAGCCGATCTTTTTACAGCCAGAGCCAGCGACTGGTAACCCTGCCAGTCGCTGACTGTCTACTATAAAAACACAGTCTTAACCCACATCTGCAGTCATAGTGAGCCATCCAGATTGTGCCGTTTTTCAGCTTTCTGTTTCATCCGATTCTATTCGCTGTTTTTTCAGCGCAGCAGGCTCGCTTTTTGGCCAGGCACCAAAAGGGTATGGCTGATAATCGCTATTAAATGTAAGAAACTGGATAATCTGATAAATATAGGTAGCAAGACTCTGCCCCAGCTTGAGCAGGCGCGCATTACTCTCTGCCGTAAACAGCTTGAGCAGGAATTGAAATATCACAACCGCAAACAGCACAATTTCCGCAATGCTATAAAACAGGGCAAACAGCAGCATGTATAATCCGCGCAGCCAGGTGGATTGCTGTGTGAGGTTGTCTTTAATCTCGTTACTCATGTTGTACTCCTAAGGTTAAATTTTCAATCTGTAGCATAAACTTTGATGCGTATTAGACGGCTTCTAATCACTGCTAAATTCTGACTGCATTCACGCACTATAAGAAGCCTGACGATTTATTCCTGGCCATTTTCATTTTACGCTCCGCTGTAAACTCCCACCATTTTTTTATCGGGCCGCCTTCCATGTATTTTACTGCTGAAATAAATACATCGATGATACAGGGATCCTGTTGTTTGCCGGTAATCCTGCAGAGATTAGCAAACATGTCGTAAGGATTCATACCAATTAAGTCGCTGGGTTCGGTTATTCCTAAAAGCAGTAGTTGTTGTTCAATAACTTTGCCAACATTCGGTATATCCTGAAAATTGCTGATTTCATTTCGTAACATATTTTCTCGATAATTTATTCACTCTGAAATTGATTATTAAATTACTGAGTTTAATTACTAAATCTTATATTACTCATTGTACGACTTTTCGTGATTTAGCTGTGATTAGCTTATTTTTTCCGAATAAATTTATTTTAATATGCCAGGTAATTTTTATCATTGCCCAGATGCAGGTTTATTTCATCTGGTTTTATCAGTCTGTTTTAAAACCAGCATATATGATTATTTCGTGTTAAATATCCATGGTTCCGTCAACCACATTCTCGGGTAACAGCGATGGCCCTTCCTGGTACATAAAATCGATAAAGGTTCTGGCCACTATAGACAGTCGCTTGCCTCGCGGATGCCCAACGTACCATTGCCAGGAAATTGGAAAACCCTCTACATCCAGCACTGTCAGCTCATTCATGTCGCCACGGGTGAGTGTATGCAGGGACAATACAGCGATTCCCAGGCCACCGGTAATACCCTGCTTGATCGATTCGTTGCTGCCCAGCTCCATGCGGACTTTACAATTGAAACCGGCATCCGCAAATTTCTGTTCAACTGCGATACGTGTTCCAGAGCCCTGTTCGCGCACGATAAAGTATTCGTCGGCAATAGCTGATAACGGAATAGCCTGCTTTTGGGCCAGCTTATGACTGGCCGGCGCCACAACGACCATCGGATTGGCCAGGTAGGGCTTAAACTCAAGCTCACTGGATGCCGGGGGTTTACCTATCAGGTAGAGATCATCAATGTTATGGGCCATCCGGTTAAGAATATGCTCACGGTTATTCACATCGAGCGACACCTTGATGCCAGGATATGCCTGACAAAATTTGCCCAGCAGACGTGGCGCGAAATAATTAGCCGTGGTTACCACAGCAACACGCAACTGCCCGGTATGCAATCCTTTCTGGTCATCCATCTGCATTTCAAAACGTGCCAATGTGCTGAGAATATCCCGCGAAACCTGATGTAACACAGTACCCGTCTCGGTGAGCGAGATTCTTTTACCGATTTGTTCGGTAAGCGGCAGGCCAATATCGGATTCAAGCTTCTTGATCTGCATCGAAACGGTCGGCTGAGACAGATATAGCTCCTCGGCAGCCCGCGTATAGCTGAGCAAACGGGCCACGGCTTCAAATACCTGGAGCTGACGCAGGCTGATGCGGCGGGCGAGTTGGCCAAGGGTAAGACTATTCATAGATATAAGTCTATACAAACAATCAATAATATCAATTATTATTTATGAAATAACTGCTTATAATTTTAATACCTGATCAAATTAGTCGGGAATTATATCCACAACCCCAGGCGCCGATTTAATCACTAACATATCAGGCCTGAATACTCGCTGAGGATAGAAAAATGCATAACGATTATTTAACAACAACACACGACAAACAGACGACACCCGGTTTACTGGCAGAAGCATTCAGTCAACATGAACCAGGCGAGACATTCGCCCGCCAGATAAAAATTCGTTTTCTACAACAGTCGGCGAATTATCTGGGGGCAGACCTCAGTCGACATGCCTTAATAAGCCGCTACCTGCAGGATTAAACGCTCTGTAAACAGGTCAATAACGGGATTTACAAGTAATTAATTTCAACCGGACAAAGAGGAACAGACAATGCTATCCAACATAATGAACAGCCCCGGCAACCGCACATTTGAAGCAATTAAATGGACTGTGACAGCCATATCGACCGCATTAACAACAGGACTTATTATTATTCTGGAAAGCTGATAGCTGTATGGTCTCTTGCATCATAATTTAACCAGGAGTGACCGGAATTATTCAAGAATAAATTGTTTCTTCCCCGTGTAATTTATCGCGATACAAACGTATAACTTACAGGAGTTAAACCAATGACTCATATAGAAAAAGACATCCGATATTCACCCACCGGTAATACAGGCAGTAACGACCGAGCCAGAGAAATAAATGACTGGAGTATCGAGCATGCCCGGCATGAAGCCACTAATCATCTTGAGGTAATACGGTTTTAGATCGTTAACGTAAAAATAGAATGCGTAGCTGCAGGATTTGACCATAGCGTCCGATGTCAGAGAGCAAAGGGCTGATGTTAGAACTTTGCTCTCTGACACGACTTTGAAATTAGCGTTAATATTCCGGCTCCAGGCTCTGGCCCAGATGTTTAAGCTCTTGAAATCCTGTATGCCCGCAAGAGCTATCGACACCGGTTAACAACATAATCCAACATTGGTTTTTACAGAGTTTTCGCTCCCACAGTTTTGCCCCACCTCAGCCGAATACCCGCCCACCCAATCAGGCGCACTAGCATATCTGCTAGTTATATCCGATCACCTGTTAGTACACTATCTATCCTGAATGTAAATAATACAAAACGCCAACAATATAAAAACAGGCTTTGTAACACTGCGTTCTGCTGGACAAACAACAACAGAAAGGAGTATCACCGATGACATCATTACGGCTATTCACCCCGGTACTGCAGGGACTGATCCTGCTGCTCGCCTCATGGCAACTCCAGGCACTGGAACTGCGCAACCCCGACACTGCACTGCAGGACTATATTCAGTACGATGACGGCAACTTTAATATCCAGCCTGTCGCGGCGCTGCCCGGAGCCGGTTTTACCGCTTACCTGTATCAGCTCACTTCGCAGCGCTGGCTAACCGATACTGAAGTTGACCGCAGCCTCTGGACGCATACGCTGGTCACTATCATCCCCGATACAGTTACCAGCACCACCAGCATGTTGTTTGTCGGCGATGATGATAACGACGATCCCCTGCCCGATGAAAACAATCCGGTGATTCAGATCATCACGCAACTGGCGCTGGGTTCGCAATCCATTGTCAGCGCCGTATTTCAGGTGCCCAATCAGCCCATCACATTTCTGGATGACGGCATTGCCCGCAAAGAAGATAAATTAACCTCGATTTCGTGGAAGAAAGCCCTGGACACCGGCAACTATGTCTATACCGCCTATCTGCCGATGGCCAAAACCGTGGTCAAAGCCATGGACGGGGTACAGTCGGTGATCGGCGATCTGGGAGATTACCAGATTAATGACTTTGTACTCACCGGCTTTTCCAAACGCGGTGCGGCGGTCTGGTTAGCCGCGGCTGTGGATCCTCGCGTCAAAGCCATCGCACCCGGAGTGATTGATATTCTGAATATTGCACCCAGCTTCGAACATCATTTCAAAGCCTATGGCGAATATTCAAGCGCGGTCGAAGAATATGTCAACCTGGGCATCCTGCAAAAACTTCGCAGCCCCGAATTCGCTGATCTGGCAAAAGTCATCGACCCCTATGCTTACCGGGATCAACTGACAATGCCGAAGTTAATCCTGAATTCATCCGGTGACCAGTTTTTCCTGCCCGATTCGGCGCAATTTTATCTTGATGATCTGGTCGGCGAGACCCTGATTCGCTTCGCCCCCAACACCGACCACTCCCTGAGCAATTCTGCCACCAGCATACTGGACAGTTTGTATTCCCTGCTCGGCTGGTATCAAACGGTGTTATACGGCGCACCCCGGCCCACTATCAACTGGCAACTTGAAAACGGTGAGCTGGTCGCATCAACCTCCATACCGCCGGCAGCGGTTAAAGTATGGAGCGCCTACAATCCCAATGGTCGTGATTTTAGAAAAGACACCATTGGCGAAACCTGGAGTTCCACCCTGATCACCCCCGACGCCAGCCATCAATACACAGTGAGCCTGCCCGAAAGCAACAGCGGTTTTCATGCCACCTATATTGAATTTATCTACCAGGGTCTGGCTGGCCTGCCCATGACCTACAGCACCGAAATCTATGTCACGCCAGACAGCTACCCCTATGTGCTGGATAACCCGGTGCTGGATCCCAAACCCGCACATTACTGGAAGCGTCAGGTGAAAAATATTCTCCGGCATAAAGCCGCTGATGTTGACGAAATCACGCTCACCGGCTATTTACCCATCCCGCTGTTCGATAATATCGTGGCCGATATCAATGCGGTATTCGACGCCCTGTCACTGAGGCATTTTAATTCCTTCGATGATCTGGCAGACCGGGAATGCATGGCAACCCGCTTGAATATTGCAGCGAATGAAATGGGCTGGTACAGCATGCGCGATCTGGGCACCCACCTGGGCAACAGGCCCCTGTGGCAACATTATGCAATGGCGGACAACTATGTTGAAAATCTGCCCATGCTTTCAAGCTACATCTGTCATCAACTGAACCGTTAAATTCGCGCACAAAAAAAGGGGCATAATGCCCCTTTTTTTAACTTATTTAGCGTCAGACAAACAAGCAATAAAATTACTGCTCAGTCTTATCCTGATCCTGGGTCTGAGTTGACTCCTGTTCCTGCTCTTTGTTTTTATCCTGATCACTTGTTTGATCAGCATCCTGACCGCCGCAGCTACCACAACAACTCATATCAATACCCTCGTGTAAAATTCAGTAAAAAAACCATCTTAGGCTAATATGGCCTGCATTAAATTGACCTGGATTAGGACTGATAAAATATTTTATGCTTAACCCGGACGACCATCGGCGCGCGCGCTGACCAGCATGGGCGCATAAAAATAAACATAAATACCATAGGCAGCAAGCCAGAGAGCGCCAGCAACACCAATCCCCCAATTTGCATATTCAGGCAGCCATGCAGACACTATCACGCGTAGCATTGCAGCCAGCAGCATAAAAATATAGGCCAGGGTGACAAGACCATGCGGTTTGAGCGGTCGCCCCGTGTGCCCCAGGGTCACCCGTGAGATCATTGCCAGAATCATTCCACCAATAGCACCCACTGTAAAACAGTGGAGCGCCGCACTAATACTTTGCATTAATCCAGCACTGTACAAAGCCAGCATGACAAAACCGAGCGGGATAAACAGATACGCCAGATGCAATGACCATAACAAAGGCACTGACCAGGTGTATTGAATACCCCAGCGTGCATATCGCCAGCCATTAGTCAGTGCCGCCACTACAGAAACAATGAGCAATAAATAGGCAGGGATACTGGCAAATCCTGTAACAGCAAAAATCAATAATAGAATAATGCTAATAATGCTAACAAACTCTAGCCATTTAATCGGCTGCGCTTTTTTACAGGCCGTTGTATTTGCAGTGAATGCCGGAATTACCCGACCACCCAGTATCGCAATCAGCAATGTAAATAACATGATCGTGCCATGCAGGGAGCGCATAGCCAACTCGGATTGTTCAGCCATTACTGCCCAATGACTGGCAGCGTTTAATAAGGTAAAAATCAATAATATTGGCACAAACATTAAGTTGCGCCATTGCTTTACTCTAATTACTGGATAAGCCATCGCAATGGTGGCCAGCAGCAAAAAACTGATATCGGTTATCGCAATTAACCATGCCGGCAATGCTGATCCAGAGGCTAACAATAATCGCCCGGATAACCAGCTTAAAGCGAGTACGGCTAACGGCTTATTGCGTAAGCCGCCAACCCCTGTCCAGGATTGTACAGCCGTCAGCAAAAAACCAACGACAATCGCAGCGCCAAATCCAAATAGCATTTCATGGCCATGCCACCAGACAGGGCCGCCGTATGGCGACCATTCAAAAGGGCTTAACCAGAAATAAACCCACCAGCCAATAGCAATAATGGAAAATATTGTGCCACCCAGAAATAGCGGCCTGAAAGCCAGCCGTAAAACAGGTAGGATTGCCAGTGCAGTGCGACTGTTATCGACGTTTAATACCATTGTTTAACCATGTAATAAGCTTAATCTGTTTAAGTGAAATCTGGTCTATATTTGCATAAATGACCTTCCAGTACATAAGGTCAAACCATACACATTTTGTCATTTAGAACGCAGTAAATCGACTCAGTTTACTACAATGAAAAATACTTAAGGTACAATTGTTTAAAGGTTAATTTCTGGCTTCTGATTCGCTGGTATTCATTTTGGGAGTGTTAGAAATTCTGTGTCATTTCTATAAAATAGCAAATAAGAGGAATGATACATGTCTGAACAATTTGATTTTAATAAGGCCGTTGAGGCGCTG
>JAPHRO010000040.1 GCA_026195895.1 Gammaproteobacteria bacterium | reverse complement strand
TATAAGGAATAAAGTTGGGCATTTTTTATGACTCCTTTTATGTTGAGTCATTTTAACAATAAATTTGTTTGTTTTTAGGTTTTTCTACAGCTTCAACGACCTGATAAGTGGCCAGCCGTTTTTAGGCCGGTTCAAGTGCGCGGCATTTCGCACATGAACCTGGGCTATTTGTTAGACATTTAACCATTTATTAGCATCTTGAATTGACTCAAATGCCCCTGTTTTCCATCTAAGATCATCACCTGCAAGTTCAAAATAAACGGTATACATGTTGAGCAGTCCTTTAGCGACTACATTGTTTGCAACGAGTGCAATTTTAATATTGGGATTTTTTTTATATGCTTTTGCATCTAATTCAGCAACTCTTCTTATAGCACCTGAGTCAATTGGATATTTGGTAACATTTATTAAATCAAGCAACTGATAATTAATTTTCTTAAACTTTGGGTTGTCTAAAATTTCCAGGTTTGCATTAATCAGATCATCGTTTGTCACTTCATCTAAAAAACTAATAATGACGCCATTCTCTTCCCAGGATATATTATATGACATGGTATCCCCTGTATCTCAACGCTTCACATCACTGGCAACAAAAAGCGGCTGGAGCACGGCGGAAGCCACGCCACTTTTTGCAGCCGAGGACATGTAATTGACATGCGATTTTGTTGCATTGACTACCAATTTTCCCCCAATAATTCAAAATACGCTTGAGAGTGCAAACAAGCGGGGCATACTTTTGGTGCATCTTCTGCTTCATGAAGATACCCGCAATTTCTACACCGCCATACAACTTTTCCATTTCTTTTAAAGACTTTTCCTGACTCAAGATTATCTGCAAGGTCTTTATATCTTTTTTCATGCTGTTTTTCTGCAATTGAAATGGCATCAAATACCTCGGCTATCCGATTAAAGCCTTCTTCTCTCGCTACCTTTGCGAAATTAGGGTACATTTCAGTCCATTCATACGCTTCACCAGCGGCGGCAGCTCGTAAATTTTCCAGGGTTGTTCCAATTTTTCCCGCAGGGAATGTTTCTGTTATTTGAACATCACCACCTTCGAGAAATTTAAAGAACATTTTAGCATGTTCTTTTTCCTGACTTGCAGTTTCTTCAAATATATCTGCTATCTGGACTAAACCTTCCTTCTTTGCAGCTCCGGCAAAATATGTATATCGGTTCCTTGCCTGTGATTCACCAGCAAACGCGACAAGCAGGTTCTTTTCTGTTTGTGTACCTTTGATATTTTTAGACATTTGGTTTCCTCGGAGAGATAAATTTATTTCGCATAACCTTTGAATTAACTGGCTGCACAACGGACTGGAAGAACGAAAAATCCGTTTTTACAGTCCAGGTTAAATGATTTGATACTTGTGTATGACCTTCTCTCTCTTAATCGGGCTTAGTGGTTACCCACTATCCAAAGCATTAAGCTTACGGCTTCAAAAAACCAGTGAAGGAGAAGGTCACCATGCAATTCTACACCAAACCGCATCTCCATTATTGTGGAATTTATTTACATACCAGGACCATGTATGCATATTAAATAATGAAGGTGATATTGTGCTGCAGCAGAATATTACATCATAAGCAAAGGATTTTTAGCGCTCATTTCAGAATATCGCCAGCAACTAATTGTGAGCATTATCAGAAAAAAGGGCACCACCCTTTTATGTTATGTTATTTTTTTGTTTCCATATTGTCTGAGCTTCTACAGGCTCAAAAAGAGTCAATAAAGGATAGCGCCTAATTCATTCTGTTTACGGGCTTTGCTTCTTGTAAAGGCTAGCGCCCCATTTGTTCCAGGTCTTTTAGATATCGCTGATAATCCGGTTCTGAATAGAAACAAGGCTCACGATTGTTATCACGTTGTATGACGTGTTGCGGGTGTCCCACTATATTAAATCCAGGTTTGCGAGGTGGACCATTAATTTAACGGGCGAATTTTATATAAGCAAATTCGCATATTATAAAAAATCACTCTGTAAACCCTGTCCTGGTGGGAAAGGGAAACTAAAAGGTGACGGAGAAACTAAATAATAACCAACCCAGGAAAATGGGTAAAAAATAATCTCTCCGACACCTTTATCTTCGCTTTATTTGCGGCGCCGCCTGAACAGCATTAGCGCCAGACCGGAAGCAAACAGATACAGTGCCGGTGGTAGCGGTACCGCACTGATGGTAGCGCCGAGTGTGGTGGTTGTTAACGACGAAGACATGGTATTGTCGAAGTCGGTCCATGACTCGCCGATATCATCGCTGTAGCCGAGGGCATTAGTAAGATAAAGCATTGATTCGACCACCAGAATGTCACCGACGGCGGCATTGAAACTGTCTGTGCCATTGAAGTCAACATTATTTGTTGTCATCTGGTTGCCATAAAAACTGACATGCGCCGGCATAGCATCGAGTATGTCGGGTGAGAAAAGCAGATCTTCAAACGTTGAGACCGGCATGTAGTCGAGCGGATTGCCAAGGCCATCGTCATATGATGAAGCTGGGTCGTAATGATTGACGGTCACCAGGCCACCTACCTGAGCGGATTGCGAATGGCTATCGATGGTGCCCCCCAGCAGCATACCGATATCAAGGTTAACGGTATCTCCGAATGACAAAGAGCCATCAGTACCGACCTGGAACACCTGACTGATGTAACCATAGGTTCTTGCATAGCCGCCATACTGATCGTAGGCAAAGGAGCCGGCACGGGCATTCAGTGTGCCGTTGGTCGGGTCGGCAGAAACTTCTGAGTAGGCCGTATTAGCGCCCGCTACTATAGATATGCCACAGTTGGGTGTATCACACCACCAGTTACCGCCAGCATTGACATAAAGTGAACCGTCGTTTTCAGTCGTGTTGGCTTCAATCAGGCTGAAATCGGTGGGTATATTATGCCGAGTGTAGGCATCACCGTAGGCGTAATAAGGAGCAACAACCGCCTGGGTCAGTGATGGGATCAGGCTTATTACTAGAAAAGATAAAAGTAATGGATAACAGATTTTATTTGGCCAGATTTTTATCATTTGACACCTCCTTGCCAGCGGATACAGATACCCCACATTCTAGAGGGTGAAAAATAAAATTCAACTGTTTAAGATCAATTGTCAATCGAACGAAACTAAATTCAGGTTTTGTCCAGGGTGTAGCGCAGCGAACGGAGTATAAAACGGTCGTGCTGGACAATTTGCTATGTACTTTACCAGTACTCTTGTTTATTTAACGCCTCGACACATTTCGCAGCCCCAGCTTCCGAGGTAATATCCTCACTATTCAGAGCCTGTACGAGCCAGCCGTCCGGGTAAGTTAAATTTTTAGGCGCTTTTACAATATCTTCATCAATTTTCACGAAGCCTACTTTTGCATAGAAGTCGGGATCTCCGTAGGTAAACACCAACTCTACACCATGAGTTTGAAGTTGTTGAATACCAAAATTTATCAACTGCTGACCTAGCCCCTTACCCTGGTGCTGGCTAGCTACCGCTACTGGAGAAAGAATAAATGCGATTTTACCACCTGGAAGTGTAAGGCGACTAAAGAATATACAGCCAACAACTGCATCATCTAAGATGCTGATATAGCCCAATAAATCATTAGAATCAGTCGTACCTATTAACTCAGTCACTAGTTGACCAATAACTCGTCCTTCTTTTGGGCCTTCAGTATCAGTAAACACATCAGTAAAAAGCTTGATAACTTCCTGGGAATAGCCTGAAGTATAAACTGTGAGCTTCATTTATTTATCCATGTGAATGTGGTGTGCAATTGCAAATTGCGACTATGTTCAGTTACCATAAAAAATGAGGCGCTTCTGCCCCCTGTTTTGTTATTGATTCATTTGCCACAAAAAATAGAAGTCACTAGATCGAGCTTTTTCTTTTAGGGTTTTGTTAGCTTATTCATTAATTGATTTCTATTTTTCTTCTTTCTTCTTTCTTCTTTCTTCTTTATTCTCTTTAGGGTGCTTAACTAATGTGTGTATGCAAGGCCTGTCACTAGGGCACTTCATTGTGCCTTCTTCGATTCTTTTGATAATGTCATTCCGCCATTTAGTAATAAAGATTTTCCAATCCTCATCCAATGGAACAGCTAAAATCCCTAACTTACCTAATGCAAATGTCATGTGGGGATTGGGGTTGCTTTTAAATTCATCCCAAGATTCCCACTTAGTATTAAATTCTATTCCAGTCAGAGTAGGTGGCTTAAGAGCCAATGGGGTCAGTGGGCACGGTGTGTCGTATGGGGCTTTAATTTCTCCTTGAATTACTGGGAGCATAGAATTGAACCTGGACAAATATAAGCCGCGAAGTTGGCCGTTTTCGCATGCTGTTTTTTCGTTCTTTCTAACCTCTATATAAAAATCATTATATTTTGAAAGCGTATCAATTAGTAATGACCTGTTGCTATTTTGTCCTGATGAATAAGACCAGAAATTACTCAAAAGAAAAGCGACTATGGTGCCAATTATACCAATACTGATTTTCCATTTGCTAACTTCAATTAGGTTTTTTCTGTTCATAAATATTTAAGTGTAGTTATGTCTTAATATAATACAATCACAAAAGCTAACAATGATACATACAGACTCCCAATACTATACACAATATCCATATCTGACAATTCATGAGCAGATACAGAAATATTGTCTCCAGTATTAAGGTAACTCTGATTAATTATGATATATCTCTGCCTGATACCTCTGCTTACAGGCCACGACTCAACCATTCCCCATTATTTCTGGCGACTTCCCGGATCGGCCAGTAACGATTATTTTGCTTTAGCGTGATTACCGATTCACGCTCAATCAGATCGTGTACTTTTAACTGTACAAAGTCGTTATTTCTTACTGCGGTCACATATTTTATAAAGTCATCCAGATCAGTAATCGCATGGCCATTCACTTCGATGATGCGATGGGTAACACCGAGACCATAACGATTCGCCGGGGAACCACTCCAGACATGGGATACGTGCACCCCTTCGGGTTTAATGCCCCGCTGATAGGCCAGTGCGCGATAGGGATTTTGAATCAATGCGCCGGCCCATTGCACAACACGTTCGGTTCCCCTGCCATTTAATTTTTTTGTTTCGACTTCGAGCAATATTTCTTTTGCCGCACGAACAATAGTCAGCTTGAGCCTGTCTTTATTACTCAGCTTTTCAACGTCACGAAATGTCCTGACCAGTGTGCCATCAATTGCCAGCAACAAATCCCCTTCCTGTAGTTTTTCTGCCGCATCGGTGCCCGCTACCAGACGGGATATGGCAATCACCTGACGTTTTTGATCATCCTGCTGGAATTTTTTTAACCACTGATCGGGCAGGCCCAGCTTCCTGGCCTGGGCAATAGTGAGTGTGGCCAATTCCACTTCCAGAGATTTAATATCAAAGGACTTACAACAATGCCATTGCGCCAGTTGCTGCTGAATAATATCAATCGGCATGCCCCATTCAAACTGTTTGAATTCACTGCCGGAACCATAGGAAAAGCTGGCCCATAGCGATACCACATTGCCCTGTTCATCTGCCAGCACACCACCCCGGGTATAGGGTGCATTATTCAAACTGATTACATCAAGATTAGATTCCCGAAACGCCGGAATTTTAGGGATGGAAAATTCCAGTGGATCTATCGATGCAATCGTCATCGGTTCGGACAATAAACTATGGTCTGTCCTGATACCCACCAGCCAGACCTTATCACCTGTTTCGAGTTTTTTATTTAGCAATTTAGCCGAAGTTGTTTTTGAATCACCGAGTAACGACGGATCATATTTTAAAATAGCGAAGTTATGTAAGGGATGCACAAATAAAACCTGTCCGGGAATATCCACGGCGCCAGCAAAAATCATGCGTACATCGCCCATGGGTATAGGTACTGTATTCCTGTCGACAACGACTAAACCGTTTTCTGCATCGACGATGAGCCCTGCGCCACCGTAATGGGTTTCCTGCACACCGTCTGCTTTAAAAGGCAAATCAAATTGCACGTGAATAATTGATGAAGATAGCCGGTTGGCTCTGGCATCTTTATATTTCACAAATCGAACCTGGGATGATTTAGGTTTTTCAGGCGCCGGGCCTTTGGGTAAATCGACGCACGGCCAGGTGCCGGTTACATCATCTCGATAACATTTCTGCAGGCTAAACCACTCACGATCCATATTCATGATCGACACATGGGTACGCTTGCTTTCTTTAAAGGTAATGAAATGCACCGTCACCTGCTGATCATCGGCCAGTTGATTTAATATTTTTTCAAAATCATCCAGCGTTCGAACCGGTTTATTATCGACCTTGAGAATAACCGCACCGACTGGAATCCCGGCAGTGGAAAATACAAAGCCTGACTCGGCCACATAGACACCAGCTAGCGGGCGGTTTAAATGACGCGCCTGCTGATAGGACAACTGATGCACCAGGGCACCGCCAAATTCGATATAACGATCCGGCGTAATCGCATGCAGATCGGCCACGGTTAGTTTTAACTGCACGGTTTTACTGTTTCGCTCGACCAGCAAATGGATCGGCTTGCCGACATTGCTGTCCAGCAAGGCTTCGAATTCATCAAACTGGCGCAGCCATTGCGGCGACTGATTTTTAGCCCAGCCTTTCAACACAATATCACCGGGCTGTAAAATACCGTCCGCAGGACCTTCAGGTAAGGTGCGTTGCACCACCAGCAAACCGGTACCATTATTTACCTGGCGTAATTGCGCTTCTACTTCCGCCCTTAAACCTAAACGCCTGACTTCATCATAAGGCTCATAAACGAGCGTTGTCTGTAAGGTGCCGCGCGTTACCGGTCTGTTCTGCTGGATTAATTTCAGGGCGCGGACCACCGACTGTAACGGCAGAAAGAAACTGGAAGCCGCCTTGCGACTGCCACCGGCATTAAGTGCAAACACATCACCATCGATATCAATGACCGGCGAACCCGACGAACCACCGGAGACGCCAGAGGCCGACTGATAATAAAAAGTGTTGAAATCATTATATCGCGCCGAACCATAGTAAGGCGCACTCCGATCCAGTCGGGCCAGCGTGCCGGCCAGAATAGATAATTGCTCACCGGCATCATTGCCCACGATACGAATATCAACACCAACTCTGGCTTTTTCCGGTTTTAACTGTAAAGAAACGGGTTTGAGGAATTGCAGTTTTTCAGGATCATATTGAAAAAAACCAAAATCATGCACCGGATCTCGATACAGCGGTTTAAGCTCAACTTCTTCGCGATTGGAAAATAATGCTTCTGCAACCACCGGGCCAGATTGCACCACATGACGATTGGTGAGTATCAGCCCGCGCTCGGCATCGACAACAAAACCGGTTGCCTGCGAACTGCTGCTGGCTGCGGTATCAAAAGACCGGGCGGCATCCACCCGAATACTCACTACCGAGTTAGCGACTCGCTGTAATGTTTTGCTCCAGCCAGATTCGGTGTTAGCCTTTGCATTGGGTAGCAATAACAAACACACTAGCAACGGCAATAATCTGTTCATTTTTCAAGCCTGTTTTATAAATCTGGATAAAAATGCTTAATACAATCTGGGCCGGACTCATTATTATCAGTATCGTTTTTGCACTGGGCCATGACCTTGCAGACGAATGGTCGAATCCATACAACAACGGCAAAACCATACAAACACACTATACCCCTGCCGACGATAATCAGACAATCACGCTGCATCACCTCAGCAAAATACTGCAAGCACGCATACACACTCGTAAGCACAGCCATGAATTGATTATACCGGTAAATACGCAGAACCGGCTGCAACTGCCTGAATCCTGGCTGCGCATTGCAGAACATCAGCCAGGGGAAAATAAAACCCAGTTACGCGCCAGAGTGGTCGAACTTGATACACAGCAACAGCAAATTACTTTCACGCTCCCCGAAGTGCACTGGGTAAAACTACGCGCCATTTCCAGTGCAGCATTCGATATGGCGGAATTTGCCGTGAAATTAGCCATCGGCCTGGCCGGGATCATGGGTCTCTGGCTGGGCTTAATGCGCATCGCTGAAAAAAGCGGGCTGATATTCATATTTGTTAAAGTCATTCGACCACTATTGCGCTGGCTGTTTCCGGACATCCCCAAAGACCACCCTGCCCTCGGCAGTATCAGCCTGAATCTGGCAGCCAATATTCTTGGTCTGGGCAATGCCGCAACGCCGCTGGGCATAAAGGCCATGCAGCAACTACAAACGCTGAATGAAACTAAAGACAAAGCCAGCAATTCAATGTGTATGTTTCTGGCACTGAACACGTCAAGCGTGCAACTGTTACCCCCGGTGACACTCATTGCCATTATGGGAACGGGGGTTAGTGAATTGATGATACCCATCATACTGGCTACATCAGCATCCACTATTGCGGCCATCATCGCCGCGAAAACCTATGCCAGACTGGGGAACAAATAGTGCAACAACTGACTGCATTAATTATTCCGCTGCTGATGCTATTTATAATAAGCCACGGCCTGTATAAAAAAGTCAGCGTCTATGAAGAATTTGTCGAAGGCGCCAAAGAAGGCTTCACCACGGCCGTCAGAATCATTCCCTATTTAATTGCCATACTGTTTGCCATCGCCATGTTCCGGGCCAGTGGCGCCATGGAAAGCATGATCAATTTTATTGCGCCGGCATTTTCGCTGCTGGGCATTCCGACTGAAATTTTACCCATGGCCATAATACGCCCGATGACCGGCAGCGGTTCCGTTGGCGTACTGGCGGAGCTGATCCAGACCCATGGTGAGGATTCCATGATTGTAAAAATAGCCGCCACCATGTTTGGATCGACCGAAACCACCCTCTATGTACTGGCGGTTTATTTTGGTGCGGTTGGTATTAAACGCACGCGGCATGCACTCCATGCCGGACTGATTGCCGATGCCACAGGTTTTATTGCCGCGGTGATCGTTTGTTACTGGTTTTTTGGCTGATTACTAAAAGCTGTGGCTATTACAGAAGCTGGCCACTATAAAAAGTCATAGCATAGCCCAATAAGATAAAATTGTTTTATACGCTGCCCCCAGAAAACTTCGCGACTGAACAAAGACCAACTATCCAGACAATGTAGCCGCTAAATTTGCGCAAGATCAAAATAAGACATCCCCCATAGGACTATGGTTGGGGTAAGAAAAATTTTAATTCTGACTTTAACTTAAGTATGAAGGACTAGTAATGCTAATAGAAAAACACGACCTTATCCATGAATTCCCGGAACATAAAGACCGTATTCACCAGCTAAAAATTTCGGACAACCATTTTTCCCGTTTATTTAACGAATATCATGAACTGGATCGTGAAGTGCGTAAAATTGAAGAAGGGGCAGAAAACACTTCCGATGAATATCTGGAAGAATTGAAAAAGAAACGACTAAAACACAAGGACGATCTTTACGCTATCATCATAAAGTAAACGAATAAAAACCTACATCGAGAAATTTCACATGCAATCCACCGATAAATTTGAAAACCAGCTAAGGGCGCTACGTGCCGACTATGTGAAACGCAGGGAAGCCATTCACAAAGATACCTGGCATACCGAGGAAGCCGTGGAAAAAGATTTTGCCGAACAGGTCACGCAACGTGAAAATGATGATGTGCTGGACGCACTGGATGACGACGCCAAACAGGCCGTGATGAAAATTGATAATGCCCTGTTGCGTATCAAAGCAGGCGAGTATGGCATCTGTGTTGAATGTGGTAACGAAATCCCGCAGCAGCGATTAGATGTTGTACCCTATGCAGAGTATTGCATCGCCTGCGCTGATAAACTGGATAAATAAAACGATATCAGAAAAAGACTGGCTTAAGGCTTAGCCAGTCTGCGTTATTTAACCTCGGGCAATTCATCATTGGCATTAAATCGCAAGGTTTCATCCTTCTCCGAATCAGCAATATCTTTCACACCGCCGCCAAAATTAATTTTCCATTCCAGATTGCTGCGAGAGTCCGCATGTGACAACGCCGTTTTAATATCAATTTTGCCATCTTTAAACAGATTATACAGCGACTGGTCGAAGGTCTGCATACCATCGGCCTCGCCTTTCTCCATGATCTCCTTGATTTCATGGAAATCACCGCGCCGCATCAACTCTGAAATATAAGGCGAATTAACCAGAATCTCCAGCGCCGCAATTCGCTTACCGCTCAGCCCCGATACCAGCCGCTGTGAAATAATCGCATTCAGATTCATCGACATATCCATCAGAATCTGGTTGCGCGCATCGGGCGGGAAGAAACTGATAATACGATCCAGCGTCTGATTAGCGTTTACCGCATGCAAAGTGGTCAAACATAAATGACCGGTATCCGCGTACTGAATAGCCGCTTCCATCGTTTCACGATCGCGCACCTCACCAATCATAATGACATCCGGTGCTTCACGCATGGCTTCGCGCAAGGCATTTTCATAGGACAAGGTATCCAGCCCTACTTCACGCTGACCGACAATGGATTTATTATGCTTGAAGGTATATTCAATAGGATCTTCAATGGTCAGGATATGCCCTGGCATGGCAGAACTGCGATGATTAATCATCGCGGCCAGACTGGTGGATTTACCGGAGCCCGTTGAGCCAACAACCAGAATCAGGCCTTTGCGCTGCATGACAAGATCTTTCAGTTTTGCCGGCAGATTAAGTTCATCAATGGTTGGCACATCCGCTTTAATGTAACGGATAACCATGGACACTTCACCGCGCTGGGTATAAATATTTATACGAAAGCGACCAATGTCTTTTATCGACATACCCAGATTCATTTCCAGGGTCGCTTCAAACCCCATTTTCTGCTGTTCATCCATGACGCTGTAAGCAATCTGTTTGGTCATTCCCGGTTCCAGCGGGGTCTTACCTATGGCGTGCATTTTTCCTTCTATATTCATACTCACCGGGGCGCCCGTGGTAAAAAATATATCGGAACCATTACGTTCAGCCATCAATTTTAAATAGGGTTGGAGATTCATTCGTTACCTGTTTGGTTTTAACGCATCCGATGCTTATTATCTTTTTCGTCTTCTTCCATTCTAAGACCTTCGACTTCAGACATCAGCTCCTGGCCACCTTGCGCATCCTTACCTTTTAGCTTGATACGTAGACGCAGGTCATTAATAGAGTCTGCATTCCGCAAGGCATCTTCATAGGTAATCATACCGTCTTCATATAATTCAAATAATGCCTGGTCGAAAGTGATCATGCCATACTCATTGGATTTGGCCATGAGTTCTTTCATCTCATGCACCTTACCCTTAAAGATCAGATCCGACATCAACGGCGTATTCAGCATAACTTCAACCGCCGGTGTACGACCTTCACCACCGCGTAATGGAATCAGCCGTTGTGATATCAAAGATTTCAGATTGAGCGATAAATCCATCAGCAACTGCGGCCGGCGCTCTTCCGGGAAAAAGTTGATAATACGATCCAGTGCCTGGTTAGTGCTATTGGCATGCAGCGTACTAAGGCATAAATGCCCCGTTTCAGCAAACGCGATGGCATATTCCATGGTATCGCGATCACGAATCTCACCGATCAGGATAACATCGGGCGCCTGACGCAAAGTATTCTTCAACGCAATATCATAATTTTCTGTATCTACGCCCACTTCTCGCTGCGTGACGATACAGCTTTTATGCTGGTGTACAAATTCGATCGGGTCTTCGATGGTAATAATATGGCCAAAACTATTTTCATTCCGATAGCCAATCATCGCCGCCAGTGAAGATGATTTACCCGAACCGGTGGCGCCGACAAAAATAACCAGTCCACGTTTGGTCATGGCCACGTCCTGCAAAATCGGTGGCAGGTTTAATTCTTCAAAATTGGGGATTTCAGAGCGGATAACACGCAGCACCATACCCATGGAGCCACGCTGGGTGAAGGCATTGACACGAAACCGGGATACCCCGGGCAGGCTAATAGCAAAATTCACTTCCTGCTGCGCTTCAAACTCACCCAGCTGCTTGTCGTTCATGATAGAACGCACCAGCGTCTGGGTATGCGCGGGGGATAGCGGCTGATTTGATAACGGCGTCATTCTGCCATCCACTTTCATCGAAGGTGCTGCACCCACGGTGATAAACAAATCAGAACCATCTTTCTGCACCAACATGCGCAATAAATCGTGCATGTATCGGATGGCCTTATCTCTATCCATTACATTCTCCAGTCAATACTATTTTTTTACTCATAGAAACATCGTAAACGCGATTGATTTACAACATATCCTTGTTCTGTGCTTTAGTGCCCGCTTCATCTTTGGTCACTATGCCGCGATCCACCAGATCTTTCAGGTTCTGATCCAGTGTCTGCATACCTATGCCCTGACCGGTTTGAATGGCCGAATACATTTGCGCCACTTTGTTCTCACGAATCAGATTACGAATTGCCGGTGTACCGATCATAATTTCGTGAGCCGCCACACGGCCACCGCCAACTTTTTTCAGCAGGGTTTGTGAGATAACGGCACGCAGGGATTCAGACAACATGGCGCGCACCATGTCTTTTTCCGCCGCCGGGAATACATCCACGATACGGTCTACGGTTTTGGCGGCCGAACTGGTATGCAGGGTACCGAACACCAGATGCCCGGTTTCCGCTGCTGACAAGGCCAGTCGAATAGTTTCCAGGTCACGCATCTCACCCACCAGAATAACATCGGGGTCTTCACGCAGGGCTGAACGCAGGGCTTCGCTGAAACCCATGGTATCCCTGTGCACCTCACGCTGGTTGACCAGACATTTTTTACTTTCATGCACGAATTCGATCGGATCTTCGATGGTTAGAATATGGCCGTAATCGTTTTCGTTAACATAGTTCACCATGCCCGCCAGGGTGGTGGATTTTCCTGAACCGGTGGGGCCCGTTACCAGTACAATGCCACGCGGCGTATTGGAGATATCTTCAAAAATTTTCGGCGCGTTGAGTTCCTCGAGTGTCAGGATCTTGGAAGGAATGGTACGAAACACCGCACCGGCCCCCCGGTGATGATTAAAGGCGTTCACACGAAAACGCGCAAGCCCAGGAATCTCGAAGGAAAAATCCACTTCCCAGTATTCCTCATAGGTCTTACGCTGCTTATCATTCATAATGTCGTAGACCATGGCATGAATTTCTTCATGGGGCATGGCATCCACATTAATACGGCGAACATCGCCATCAACACGTATCATAGGTGGCAGGCCGGCAGACAGATGCAAATCAGAGGCGCCGTTTTTCACGCCAAAGGCCAGTAATTGCGCAATATCCATTAAACTTCCCCATAGATTTTGCCATTAGCAGATCCACTAACAGGCAATTTAAACTTATAATTTCTTTTTTATAGTCAATTTTTTCATCAGATTCAGCGAATTCTATTTAAGATTATGGCCGACTCCAACAATATTGCAGAGAATATCAGGCAAATCCAGCAAAAGATTAGCGACTGCTGCACACAATATGGCCGCTCAGCCAGTGCCGTCAGGCTGCTGGCCGTCAGCAAAACCAAAAGCGCTGAACTCATCCGGCAGGCCTATGCTGCTGGCCAGAAAGATTTCGGTGAAAGCTATTTGCAGGAAGCCGTGGGTAAAATTCATGCGCTTGAAGAACTGGATATTAGCTGGCATTTCATCGGCGCCATCCAGTCCAACAAGACCCGGGATATCGCCCAATATTTCGACTGGGTGCACAGTGTTGATCGACTGAAAATCGCTCGCCGTCTCAATGAACAACGCCCCGCAGAACAACCACCTTTAAACATCTGCCTGCAGGTAAACATATCGAATGAGTCCAGCAAAGCCGGCGCAGCCCCTGAACAACTGGCGTCACTGGCCGATAAAATCTCACAATTGAGCAATATCCGGCTGCGCGGCCTCATGGCAATTCCGATTAAAGCCGATAGCTTACAGCAGCAGCGTAGCATCTTCAGGCAAATGCAGCAGGCACTGAATACATTAAATACTCACGGCCATCAACTGGATACATTATCCATGGGTATGAGCAACGACATGGAAGCCGCCATTGCGGAAGGCTCAACCATGGTCCGCATTGGCACCGCGATATTCGGTGCCCGCGACCCCAAACCGGCATAGATCATGTAAAATCGTGATTACTATACCCGGAACAAAAACAATGAATTCCAGAATTACATTTATCGGCGGCGGCAATATGACCACCAGTTTAGTTGGCGGCTTACTGGCTAACCACTACCCTGCCGACCTGATTACCATCGCCGAACCCGATGCAGAAAAATTAAATCAGTTGGCACAACAATTCAAAATTAACACCACCACCGACAATAATCAGGCAGTGGCGAGCGCCGATGTAGTTGTGCTGGCCGTTAAACCACAGATATTACAGCTGGTGTGCAAAGATATTGCGAAGAATGTGCAAGACAAACGACCCCTGATTATTTCCATTGCCGCCGGTATTCGCAGCACTGACATTGATCGCTGGCTTGGCGGCAACTGCTCACTGGTTCGCAGCATGCCAAACACGCCCGCATTGTTACAGACGGGTGCCACTGGTTTATATGCCAATAGCAAAGTTAATGTCGAACAGAAACGTGCTGCTGAAAATCTTTTATCCGCAGCCGGCATTACCGTATGGGTAAAAGAGGAATCACAACTGGATGCAGTAACTGCCGTTTCAGGGTCTGGTCCCGCCTACTTTTTTCTATTGATGGAAGCCATGCAAAAAGCAGGTGAACAACTGGGGCTTGATGCTGCCACGGCGCAAAAATTAACTTTACAAACAGCACTGGGTGCCGCGCGAATGGCCACTGAAAGCGACACCGATCCAGCAACATTGCGCACCCGCGTCACGTCCAAAGGTGGCACCACCGAAGCCGCGATTAACTGTTTCCAGCAAAACGAATTTGAAACACTGGTTAATAAAGCATTAAGCGCCGCACAAAACCGAGCAACCGAACTGGCCGATATTTTAGGAAAAGACCAATGAATCCATTTGTATTTTTGATTGATATTTTATTGCAACTCTACGCAACCGCATTATTAATTCGCGTTATATTACAGTGGGTTCGAGCAGATTTTTATAATCCGGTGTCACAGTTTATTGTAAAAATCACCAACCCACCGGTCAAACCTTTACGTAAAATCATCCCGGGGTTCTGGGGTATCGATATAGCCACTCTGTTGCTGGCCGCATTTGTTATTGCTTTTAAAACAGCAGTAGTTCATAGCACCCTGGCGATCGATTTTATTATTCTAAAAACAATCATTGAATCTATCGATTTAATTCTAAACATTTTCCTGTACGCCATTATTATCCAGGCAATCTTAAGCTGGGTGAACCCGGATCCTTATAATCCCGTGGTGCAATTACTGCACAATTTAACCCACCCGGTACTCAAACATTTTCGCAAACTATTACCGCCGATTAGCGGCTTTGATCTGTCACCGATATTTGCCATCATCGCAATTTTGTTTGTACAGCAAACCATTCATTATTTAATTCGGATGGTTTTTGGTGGTTAGTGTTTTACTACCCATAGACAAAGGCTATAAAATTAACTCTTGTATTGGCTATAGTTTCATTTCTCAGGAGACGATAAAATGAGAAAATATATATTAATAATTTTATTAGGTACAACATTAACGTCATGTACCTGGGTTGAACCAACTCCAGAGAGCAAAAAAGTCAGATTACTGAGCATGGATGAAGTTAAGTCCTGTAAAAAAATTGGCCAGACTATCGTCAGCCTCAAGGATAAAATTGCAGGCTTTAACCGCAATCAAGAAAAAGTACAAAAGGAACTGGAGATATTAGCTCAAAACGCAGCAGTAAATTTGAATGGTGATACTGTTGTGAAAGCCAGTGAGGTGAAAGATGGTAAACAAACCTTTCAAGTTTATCGTTGCATCAACGCCTGACACCCTGGGGAATCAGCATTAATAAATATATATTAAGCAGATATTTCATTAGATCCAGGTGAGTGTCTGCTTTTATCTATATCTAAATTTACTTTTACCAGATATTGATCATGACTGGCAACCAACACCACGCAGTCACTAAACATCTGTACCATGACAGCCTCATATCGACCAGCAGGTAGAATCTACCACCCGAAACAATCATTGAATTAATTAAATTTATGCGTACTTATAGCACCTGCAGTAACTGTGACAATGCCAGTACCGATAAAGCTAATTATATCACTCGTTACACTATCATCATCATTGGCCTGGCAGGTGAACACTAGCGTATAGACACCTTTCATTGAGAAAACCGACAGCGTACTCATATGTATTAGTAAGCAATGCTGTTGATACTGGATCGACATCAACACCATCTATATCATCAGGTGTAATATTGGCTCCAGCAAATACATAAATAGCACAACCAATAGGGGCAGACGTCACCAAATACCATATAGCGAATACGCACAGGTATATCGAATCACCCTTGTTTGATGTCCCTCAATATCTACTATATCTCCCAATGTAATCTTAATAAGATGCATTATTAATATAATTATATGGAATCAGGACATTTCAAAGTAAAAGCCCATGAACGGAAATAAATTTACAATTTTATTTTTATTGATTGTTAATTCAGCTCTATTTCTAACTGGCTGTGGTTCATCGCCAACTATTCACTCCAAAATGAATGAAGGAGACGAAGGCGGCGCGATAAGTCTAATCAGGGAAGGCACCGACATTGATCAGCGCAATCATATAGGGAATACAGCACTCCATGAAGCAAGCATTAGTGGGAATATTAGAATAGCCAGGGAACTGATTAGTGGTGGCGCAAACCTAAATGCCCGTAACTTTGATGGTAGAACACCTCTGATGCTAGCTCTGGTCAACGGCCATATAGAGCTGGCGAAATACTATATTGATCAGGGCGCCAGACTGAAAACCCATTACACAAAAACCCATGTATTACTCGATGCGGCCGCTAGTGGCAATACTGACCTGGTTGGGTACATTTTAAACAATGGATTTGATATTGACACCGTTGACAGATTAAAGACATCTGCCCTGCATATTGCAGCTAAGCGGGGCAATAAAAATATGGTGAGTTATTTATTAGAAAAAGGCATTTCTCTAGATATGCAAACTGACTCTGGCTGGAGTGCGATGCACTTTGCCGCCCTCGAAAACCACCTGGATATTATTACCCTGTTGTTAGCGTCAGGCGCCAAACCTGTTGATCTCGACACCAATGGTGCGGGGGCTTTTACAACGGCACAGATTTATGAAGCATTAGCCAGGCTAAGAAATTATCAAAACATTCGACAGGACGCGAAATCAGCATATGAAAAAGCCGCAAGCTTTTACCTGAAATCGGCAAATTATTATCAACAATATTCAGCAGATGTTTCTGAACAAATATCCGATAGACAATTAATGAATTTCCTTGCCCTGGTTGCAGGAGCAACGGCAGCAAGTATTGCACCAGGCTCAACGCTACCCAATGCATCCGGTGGCGCGACAACACTGTATACGCCAGTTGTCGTGCCGCAGAAAGCCACTGGATCACTTGAAAGCCTGCGGAACTTCTTTGAACAAAAAGAACGAGAGTCGCAGGCAAATTATAAGCGTTGTCTGGATTCTGCCGCCAGGTATTGATTGACTAATATTTTTATTCTGCAAATACACAGGGATAAAACATGTTATTTTTTCTAAGAATCAGTAGCTTCTACATAATTACATGTGTGTTTTTGTTATCAAACATGCAGGTAGTGGCAGGGGAAGCAGGACAGAAAATGGAACGGCCCATATTTTCACCAAATGCCGGCGCCGCTGTATTATATATTTATCGAGAAAAAATGCTGAAGGGTAGCGCCATGGGTAACATTGCCTACCTGAATGATGTAACCATTGCTCAACTGGAAAATGGCGAATACGTTCGCTTTGAGACTCCGCCGGGCGTATATGATTTATGGATTACAAACATGCCGGAGCGATCTCAGGGCGGTAGATTTCATGCATATACCAAAGAAATTAATCTCTCATCTGGTGAAATATATTATTTCAAAATCGTGCCTGTATTTGGATTTTACTGGTCGCTGGATATTAATCCAATCGACAAAATGACAGCTCAAAAAGATATACTAAAGCTATATGATATTTCAAATAACTAATGAGAAAAAAGCGGGTTAATTTATTTTCCTGGATCAACAGGATCAGACTCACTGCTGTCCCTATTGACACCGCGGATATTGAATTAAGTTAGATAAAGATCACTCGACTGTCAGGCCATGTAAAACTTGCATAATAGTTTTTGACTTGTTAGGTTGATTTGCAAGTGCAGTAGATTACAAAATTTATATTGTTCTGGCATCAAGTGAAAAATGAAAGAAATATTATGTAGCAGCATATGTGAGCTAAAAATTATTTCTGATAATTCACACCATAGCAATCAGATACATGCCTATTAGCACACGCTTGCTCCCATGCTTCTCCTGCAATTGCTGTTTATTCACTTTGTATCGGTTTCACCCAGCAAGTGTCCATGGACGAGTATGAGAAATTATTGGGTGAAGCCGAAGTGCCGCAGGATTTTGTCTGGCTTCTGAAATATCTCTTCACCAAAATTCTGGATGGCAGGAATGCTTACCTCGCTGATGGCATAAAACAGGCTTTAGGAAATGAGTCTCGTAGTTTTCATGCTTATGCTGCAGCAACAGTAAAGACCGGTGTCTGGAATTAAAAAAGAACCGTATTGGAATTAAAGGGGGTGGTTCATCCCGCCCCCATAATTCTGTCCGACAAATTTTCTATTCAGCAAATTCTAGCTCTTCCTGGATAGCGTCAACACCCGCCTGGGCACAAGCACCATCAATACTGTCTTTTTCAGATTTTCCCGGCGGCGCACCGGAGACACCGACGCCGCCGATAATGTCGCCGCTGGCGCGAATCAATAAACCGCCACCTACCAGCAAGGCCCCGGGATTATGTTGCACCTGATTGGGGATAATCCCTTTCTGCAACATGTCTGCCAGCTCCGCCGTGGACTGCCGGAAGCTGTTGGCCGTCCAGGCTTTGCGTATTGCCGTTTCAGTAGTATGCGGGCCAGCAAACTGGTCGCGCACATAGACTTGCAGGTTGCCGCCTCGATCCACCACGGCAACGGCGACTGAATAGCCTTGTTTCCTGCAATCATGGATGGCGGCCCAGGCAAGCCTGGATGCCAGTTCCAGCGATAACGACTTATAGTTGTACAGGGGTGCATCATCTGCATGCAGCGGGTGACTGCAGATTATCAAACATATTATTGTTAACAGCCGTAGTCGCATGCTAATTACCTCATTTTATAGTTAACTGGATGAGTCATTATCCCAAAGGCCGACTGGTAACAATATCGAGAAACAGACAGATAGCCTGTCGAAACCGACCAATCAGGCAGGATGTATACGTAGATACTCTGTTGGCGTATATCCGGTAACACGACGGAACATGCTGGTAAATGCGCTGCTACCAGTGTAACCGAGCTGCATGGCGACTGTGGTTATAGACTCGCCAGCGCGTATCGATGTAATGGCGTGCAGTACACGTATTCTGAGACACCATTGTGTATAGGAAATACCCGTCTGGCGCTTGAACAACCGAGCCAGGTGGCGTTCACTTGCACCATATTGCCTGCCCCATTCAACCAACGACGGTACATCTGCTGGGTTGTCTATGACCATGCGACACAGATTCAACAGGGTTTGACTGCGCGGCATAATAATTTCGCAGCTATCCTGTTTGAGTTGTTGTAACTGATCATAGAGCACGCCCATCAATCTGGACTCAGGTGAATTTAAGGCATACACGCATCCAAATGAAGTTGACTCGGACAGCAGTTCGCGTGTTAATGCACCCAGCATAACCACGCCGGAGGCTAGTCCAGCCACCCGCGCTCTGGTCGCTTCGACGAAAACAGACTGGTATTCGACAGACCCCGGGGCGTGGATACCATGGACATCTCCTGAATTTATCCACACCGCATTTTCAGGCGAGAGATGCCAGCATTGCCCATTGATGGAAACGGTGGCGCTGCCTTTTCGGGTAAATAGCAACTGCGCCCGCTGATGTCCATGGGGTTTAATCAAATGGGCATCGCTGACGTAGGCACATGTCGATAGAAGGCCGCGCTGCGGATCGATCACTTCGCCTTCGGCCGAAGCAGTAATAGTCGGTATTGTCATTAAAGCCATCCCTCTAGATGTAACCAGCAGCTAAACTCACACCAGCCATCGATGATATATTGTATCCCATTACCAATGACCGAATACAGAGCCCCATCCAGGAATCGTTTAGCCCTGAACGACAACACAAAAATGCTAAAAATTCCAACAGGGCCAGACTCACTGCTGTCTCAATTGACCCTGAGATGTTGCTATGACATTAGAAATACATTTGTTCATGCTGAATCTGCACCGACATATATGAAATGAAAAGAGTAATCGCAGGAATAGTAATTAGTACATTTGTCATGTCGAGCTATGCCTACGACATCCCTGAAAAAAACTGGGGTATCGCTATAGGCATACGAGGCGCAACCATCCCGTTTAAAACAGAAGAAGAAATCGTTCAGGATGTAATTCCTCTTTTATATTACGACGGCGATCTATTTTTTATTCGTGGCCTGAGCGGTGGCGTAAAGATATACAATAACGATGCGTGGCAATTCAGCCTGCTTGGAAAATACCGCTATTTTGACATTCCTGCGGAAAATCAGAATCTGGTGCAGGGTAATGCGCTTGATATCGGCGGGCAATTAAAATATTACTTTAACAATAATCTGGAAGCCAACTTTGAGATATTAAGCGACCAGGACAATCGGTACTACACTTCCCTGAATACACGCTATTACTGGAAGTCCGATTCATGGGAATTATTTCCATACGTCGATCTGCGCTTCAAGAGTGCTGACTTCAACAATTATTACTATGGTCTTGATGGTTTTAGCGAACCAGCTAATCCATCCAGTACTTTAAATAATAAGATCGGCAGTGCGTTTGATATGACAGTAGGCAGCGAACTGCGTTATCACGTAATGAGCAATTTTTATCTTATCGGTCGCGCTCAGTATACTGCCCTGGACAGCAAAACCCGCAACCCAATCAGCATCGAAGACGGCACGTACGGTGAAATCTATATGGGGATCGCTTTTTTTAATGATAAATCCAGTAAGAAAGTGCCGTCACTAAAAGCAAAACCTTATAGTCGAGTTGCTCACGGCTGGGCAACACCATCAAACCTGGGCGAAATTATTTTATTTAACGCAGACGATGACGAGCAGAATAATCAGTTAACATCATTTTTTTATGGGCACCCAATCGCGGACAGTCTGTTTGGAATTGAAGCCCTGGATCTTTACATAACGACCGGTTATGTGTATCACCACAGTTCTGACCCCTACAGCCAGACTCTGACACCCGGGCAGGGTATCAACACGCCTGACTCAGTTGATCTTGGCAATAATCCCTGTGATGGCATTAACCCATGCACAATCACCTATAACAAACAGCCTGGCAGTGAATTTATTCTGGCTATCAAGGCCTATTACAACATGAGCTGGCCGGTGCACTGGCGAATTGGCCTGGCTGAGGGTTTGTCCTACATTGAGACTGTTAGCAATCTTGAACAAAGAGAGATGGATAAAAAAGGCTATCGTTCTAGCCAGCTGATGAACTATATCGACATCACGGTTGATTTTAGTCTGGGCGATGCCTTTGGTGTTAGCGCAATGCGCGAAGTCTACCTGGGTGCTGGCATTCATCATCGGTCTTCTATATTTGAATCATCGTCTGCCTTCGGGCGGATAAAGGGCGGCAGCAACTATCCATCTCTTTATCTGCAATATCATTGGTAACATGAAAAATAAGATACTGAATAATGTTTTTTAAGCCAGAGATGATTCCGATACCTCCGGGTCAGGCTGAACCTGTTGATCTTCCATTAACCTTTGCCCTGTAACCCTGTTGGCCTGACATTAGAAAACCACTAAAGACTAATACTTTAATCACGCACTTAAGTCATCTTTCCTCTCTGCAATACTAATGCAATTGCTCGAGCTCATTTTTATATTCCAATTTTTATAAATCAAAGTCTTACCAGCTAAAAAAATTAAAATGAACGAAAATGAACGAACAAATGACTAGCTATAAACCTCCATGCCGAATAAGAATGCATCTTGCAACAAAATAAAATAACTGATACCAAAATCAACCTTCAAGGCTGGAGGAAAAAATGAAAAAAATAGCATTACTACTTTTTAGTTTGGCGCTACCCGGGAGTGCCATGGCTTATAGTCCCTTTTTAACTGATGTGACCGATTCCTGTGGATATGATGTTTTTGGGGGTGCGGAATGCTTAGGTTGTCATGTAGCAGATGATACCAGTGCTCCCACACCTGAGAAGGATCTCTATCTGGCAGAAGGCGCCTGCGCCTTCTGTAGTGAAGTCGCAAGTTGCAGCTCTGCTCCGCCTACTGAAGCAGAACTACTTGCCGATGCTCGGGCCGTAACGAAAGCGTACTTTGAAGACCTGTTTGGTAGCTTCATTGGGGCTATGATGGAAACCGCTGCGGGACTCCCGGGTGGAATGGCTGATCCTGATATTTTTGCTGAAGTATTCCCGAAGTGTCCAGACATGGCACCAATCCTGGCATCAAAGTATTCCCGGCAAAACGGTTACCTGGTAAGACGCGTAACCACTCTTACCCGTAACTCACGGAATATGCCCGATGACTGGGAACTTAAACAGCTGAATAGATTCGAGAAGATGGCCGCCGCTGGACAGCCGCGAACCCAGTTTGATATTACCAAACCAGATGGCAGCATATTGCCGACCAAAGAGTTCGAAGCTTATGAAGTGGTGATAGAAGGAAGTGGCAAAGGCAAGGGCCATGGAAAGGGCAAACACAAGGGCGAGGACACTAAAACCTATTTCCGCTATATGCGATCTATCACCATGCCCGGCATGCCGAATGAGCCACCTTATCTGCCCTGTCTGAAGTGCCACGGTACGGATAGCCAGCTTGGCGCAGGTGTACAGGAGGCTGTTAAGGCAATATATCCTTATGACATGGCTTCGGGATATTCGAAAGGCGATGTCCGCGGCGCCTGGACGATCAAGATACCTCTGCTTGAGATGCCTGGACAGTAAGGATACCTCCTGCTTTAAAACCTTAATGGTTTTTATATAAGCGTCACGTAAAGGGTCGGTGATAAATAATTATCATTTGTTACCGACCCTTTTATTTCTTATTTCTAAAGTTGTTCACTCTAAATTATATGCACAGCATGACAAGATTTGATGGCGCGGGCTGTGCATAATGTTTACATATCTCAAAAACAAGAGCCAAAGAAAAATACCACCCCTATGTTAAGAGACATAATTACTGAATACTTATTTGCAACTTTTTATCAATAACAGCTATTGGTGAAAGTGGTAGCAAACAGAATAGATACTGAACGTTAGCTAACACCGCACAGTCGCCAGACAGCATGGTCAGGGCGGGGCTGGATCATTCAGGAGGCAGATTTCGGCCCATAGCTGTCAATAGTATGTATCGTAGATTAAGGCTAGAATTAGCCAATTTCCGTCATTCACAAATTTGGGCAAAGTAATCTATCGCTTACTAGATAGACCCGCTGAAAAGATAGAATGGAACTATTAATCATTATCCTCCTATTCTTCCTACCTTTTGTGCTCTTAGTTAGTTATCTTAGATCGGCAAGTTTTAAAGGAAAAGTTGGAGAGTCAAAAGTAAAGTTTTCGGGTGGACTTTGGCTTTCCTCTGCTACCTACCATGGCATTCATGACCTTACGCTTCCGACACCTAGAGGTAGCACCCAAATTGATCACGTGTACGTTTCTAAATTTGGGATATTTGTGGTAGAGACAAAGAACTATCAAGGATGGATCTTTGGAAGTGAAAACCAAAAGCAATGGACTCAGGTAATTTATGGTGACAAATTCAAACTACCGAATCCTCTGAGGCAAAACTACGGGCATGTCCGAGCAGTTCAGGCAGTATTAGACGTAGCACCTGAGATCGTTCACTCCGTAGTTGCATTTGCCGGTGACAGCAAATTTAAGACGCCTATGCCTCCCAACGTCACAAAAGGACAAAAGTTTGCGAAGTACATTAAGACATTTAAGAAAGTAGTCCTTTCCGACCAGGAAGTTCAGGCAATATTGCAACAGCTTCAGTCGGGTAGCTTTAAGAAAGGCAGAAAAACCAATCATCAACACATTAATAATGTGAAAGCTAGTAAAAGCGGAAAAATGATAACGGATGTTTGCCCTCGATGTGGCAGCAAGCTAACTCTCCGCACAGCAAAAAAAGGACCGAATGCCGGAAGTAAGTTTTGGGGATGTACGAATTTTCCGAGATGTCGATTTACTAAGGATGCATGAGAGTAAACAATTAGTAGGGTCAGATGAAACTTTTTAATATGTATCTGAGCGTCTGCTTAAGGGTGCGGTTTCAACCGGTCAATGCAACACATTGATTTAAAGTTTATGCTTTCTTACGTCTAGCCACACCAATCAAGCCAATAAGTCCTGAACCAAATAACCATGCTGCTGCAGGTACAGGGACAACTGTAGTTGCGCTCATTGTAAAAGATATAGGGGCTGTAGTGCCTCCATGTAATAAACTCAACTGAGTTAAGTTGCTATCAAAAAGATCAACTTGAATAGCAGATGCTCTGTTCGTATTTGCTCTGAACCCGTGTTGCCCTTCGGGTTGATATAAATAAACACTTAGATAAACAGTATAATCTGAAAACATATTTCCTTCATTTAGCATAAAAATATCCTCAACTGTATAAGCATCGTAGACATCTGTGGGTGTTGTAATGCAAGTTAATGAATAGTCAGTACATTGAAGTAATGATTGTGGGGTAATTGCATCATTTGTTGTATTGTCAAGGTAAACACCTGTAAAAGATGATGGAATACCATCTTCTGGTGAAATTAGATGCAATGTCCATGCATCTGTGTTGGAACCAAAAAGTTCTGAACTCCAAACTGAAGCAGCGTTCACATTTATTGATAGAACTAAGCCTGCTATTATAAAAATCAATTTTAAAGATTTCATTTTTCTATTTCCCATTTAAATATTTCTATATAGAAATGCTAGTCTTTATTGGTGACTGAATGCCACCTTTCGGGCTAGATGTTAATTTAATAGCATTGGTTTGATTGTGAAGAAATACATCAGCTTGATGTACTATTGAAAAAAAAGAAAAGAATAAATATTCCATAGCAACCTCCATATATACTGTTTTTCCGAAATACTCCTGATCGGCAGTTTATTAGTGATATAAAAATAAATCATAAGCTAATTTTGAATACAAGTATTGATACAGGTCAAAGGTGATACAGGGTAAATAAACTTTATGAGCGTCTGCTTAGGGTTGCTGATTCACATAATTAATTTAAAATCAAAGGGGACGGAGGATTAAAGGGGACGGAGGGATTAAAATTTGACCAGGAATGTTGGATTTGATAATTTTTATAAGATCTAAATCACTACTGCAAAGGAATGCACATGCCAAGGCGAGCAAGGATGTATCTGGCCGGGCTTCCGTATCATATTGTACAGCGTGGAAATAACAGGGAAGCCTGCTTTATTGAAGTTGAAAATTATTTATATTATCTTGAGCTGCTTCGTGAGGTTTCAGCTCGATATGGTATGTCATTACATGCCTATTGCCTTATGACCAATCATATACACCTGCTTGTAACACCAGGCACAAATACTACTATTTCTAATACGATGAAGGTGGTCGGTAGCCGTTATGCTCAGTATATAAATAAGAAATACAACCGTACTGGCACACTTTGGGAGGGTCGCCATAAATCCAGTCTCGTTCAATCTGATAAATATTTCTTAATATGCAGTCGTTATATTGAGCTAAATCCTGTGGCAGCAGGAATGGTTAAAAGCCCTGAAGAGTATAAGTGGAGTAGTTATCATTTTAATGCCTGGGGCGATGCTGGCTGGCTAACTTCACATGAAGAGTATAATAAATTGGGAAACACACGAGAAATTCGCTGTAGTAGCTATCGTGAGTTGTTTTCAACACATATAAGTGATGTGGACAGTGTGAATATACGTAAGTCTGTTCATTATTGCCAACCTACGGGCGACGATCGATTTAAACAACAGGTTGAGTCCAGATATAACATTACACTAGGGCAGATGAAGCGAGGTCGGCCAAGATTGGGCGTTGATTAAAAAATAATCCCTCCGTCCCCTTTAACTCACTATAGCTATTCAAAGGAATACTTATGAAATATGTATCTTATATATTGTTAGGGATTTTCAGCATTTTTGTGCTCTCTGGTTGTAAGTCTATGGATTCATTCGTTCCTAGGACTGAGTTGTTTGGCTATAAATCTGGGTATTCTTTAAAAGATGAAAGTGGTAAGTATCCAATTGAAGAAGGACATGATTTCAAAAACAATGATGTACTTGGTGTTAAGCCGGGTACAACTGTCAACGATTTTAGCAAAGCGCCTGACAGAAGGTTGAATCTTAGAATATTGGAATCAAAAAATAAAAGTAACTCAACGCGATACATACACAAAAAACCGTATGATATTAAAGCGAAACCAAATGAATTAGTGTTTGTTGGAACAGTTGGTATCGGAGAAAATAAAACTGTTTATTACGTACAGCGCTTGAATGATTACAGTAGAGCCGATTTGCGACCATTAACAGACAAGTTTCTAAAGACTCTAAAAGAAAAATATGGGCCAGAGTCAATTACAATACATTATGAAGACAAACGTGGTAATGGATCTATGGCTCTTTTTTGGGCCTACACTGATGAAGGGTTGCTTATATCACCTAAATACTATGCCTATAATTTTCCACACAATAGCAATAAAAGCTTGCTTTCGTATATGAGTAGTATGGGTTATGTTCGATCTCCAGAATTCCCTATAAGACTCCCAGAAAAAGACTCGCTAATGACTGATAAAATTGCGTTGGTATCGACGATATCAATATCAGATCTTACTGATAGCGACTGTGCTATACAAGGAAAACCCTGTAAACGCATGATGAGCGCAAACATTAAATTTTCAAATCGAGATGGCCAGAAAGAAGTTTCCAGCTTTTCTCTTACATTAGCCGATATGGATCTTTTTAACGATATTCAAAGATCAGTAATGGCAAAGCTTAGGAGTCAAGAAGAGAATAACAGAAGGCACCAGCTAGAGAAGCAGAAAAAACTAGATGTTGAACTCTAACCCTTATAATCGTGGTTGCTCTGTACTTATGCCTGTGGCCCTTTAGCTGGACTGATTTGACTTAATTATCGAGGTTACTTATGTTCGGCGCTAGAAAAAGTTATGTTATGTGAAGGAGGCAATAAGTCGCCTGTTTTATGGGGATGAATGTCTACTTTGTATTTATTAATCTACTAAAAATACAAAGCTGTTAATGTCCGCTTCCGCAGAGTCGTCGATCCGGTGCCTCAGGGCGGGGCTGGAGCTGCCAGGAGGCAGAATCCGGCCCTTTGCCGTCATTCGTCAATTTCTATTAGAAGCCTTCCAAAACCAGACATTCGTGATATATTGACATGAGCAAGTTGGGGTCCGTACTTGCTAATTTCTATAATAAACAGGGATTGTTTCATTTCTTATAAAATCAATCCCTTAGTGTTTTTTAAAAGAGTTTACTAATATAGCTATACGAACCGACAGGGTCTGTATAGTATTAGTTAGCGGTGTAAAAGGATAAACACATGGGCACTAAGAAACCGTACGATGAACGGTCAGACAAAGAAAAAATCCAGTCCAATTGGACAAAAACTTGTGGACTTTATATACGTGGAGAACATTCAATGGCCGTCATTCGGGCGGCAACAGCCGTTGAGCTTGCAGCCAATTTAGTTGTTAGAGAAGAACTGGAAAACAACCAAAAACTACCTAAAGAATTTGTCGACCATCTAATGAAATGGGCTAATGGTTTAGTTGGAAAACTGAATAACCTTATTATTCCAATCACCAAAGGAACTGACAGAGAATCATTTTTCAAACAAATACAGAAAGACATTGTAGATATAAACAATCAAAGAAATGGTGTGGCACATCGTGGCGAGTTTAAAATCAAAAAAACATCAAGCCGCATAATCTCTGAAGCGCACGTAATCATAGAAAAAATTATTCAACAATATGACAAAAACTTTTCTATCCCCATGCCCGACGAGGAGTCAGAAGATGAAAACCTCTAACAAGCAGGTCAAGTTCGCTCCCTTTGGTCGCTGGGCGTTAGTTAATAAAGGAAAAAAATGACAATACCTATTTTTATTAGTTGGTCGGGAGAAAAAAGCAAAAAGCTTGCGCAATGCTTTAAGGATTGGCTTCCGTCTGTGATTCAAGCTACAAAACCATATTTTTCCCCAGAAGATATAGAAAAAGGATCAAGATGGAATAGTGGCATTTCAAAAAAATTAGAAGAAACAAAAGTAGGGTTAATTTGCTTAACTAAGAACAATGTTGAAGCACCATGGATTATATTTGAGGCTGGAGCATTATCAAAGAGCATAGAGCATAGTAGAGTAATACCAATATTATTTGGTTTAGAGGCATCAGATGTAAAAGGGCCACTTGCTCAATTTCAGTCATCTAGGTTTGAAAAGCTAGAAATAAAAAGAATTGTTAAAACAATTAATAAGTCAATTACTGAATCACAATTAGAAGAAAAAGTGCTAGAAAAGGTTTTTGAAAAGTGGTGGCCAGATCTTGAAGAGAAAATTAATAAAGTTTTATCTGAAAGTATTGAGGATGATAATCTAATTATACGTTCTGAAAAAGAAATGATAGAGGAAATTTTAGATATAGTAAGATCAAAACATTATGGTTATGAAAACAAAGTTGACCCTGTTCTAATAAAGCCCATTGATGATACACAATTAAACATGAATATCATAAATAATTTAAAGGATGAAAATATTTATTATATTGGAGATTTAATACAGCGTACTGAACAAGAATTATTGGCATGCCCTGCTATTAATAATAATAATTTAAAAGAAATAAACGAAGTATTGAGGAAGCATGGTTTAACATTGGGGATGAGGCTGGATAAGTGGGGCCACCTGTAGAAATTTTATAAAATCGCTTACAAATAGCTCCACAGGACAATTCAAAGCGGCACTTGTTTTGCAAAAGGCGCACCACTTTAAATTGTCGGTAAGCAAGGCGTTATACGTAAAAACGAGATAGAAATATGAATATAAAATCCATCCTTATATTACTTGTTACATTTTTATGCTTCGGAAATACTTATGGCAGTACTATTTACTTTGGCCAAGGCACTGCCGCTCAAATTGATGTGCTTGACCCAGCTACAGGCGCTACGGTTAGTAGTTTTAGCACATCTCTAGGAGTAGACTCTATAGCTATGCAGGTTGTGCCGCTTCCACCTTCATTATTATTATTTCTTAGTGGAGTATCAATGCTATTTGGCACCAAAATTATAAAAATCGCACATGCTAAAAACGTATAACAATACGCTGCACTGGACTCCGGCGCTAACGCGCCTCCACCAGTGAACTTAATCGTTCTCAATGTCTGCTTTAACCAGGGAAGTACTTATACTGACAGACCGCTAACACCGCATAGCAAACCATGATGATTCTTGAGATTAGAGTACTTTGAAAAAATACTATTGAGCTGCTCAAAACCTGATGAAAAACTCTAACAACTTTTACTGCTGGCAGAACGATACGCTTATCCTGAACCTGAAAGTTCAACCCAGAGCCTCAAAAGATGAATTTGCAGAGGTGATGGGCAATAGTATTAAAGTTCGCATTACTGCGCCACCGATCGATGGTAAAGCCAATAAACATTTGACTGCCTTGCTGGCGAAAACTTTTAAGGTTGCTAAATCGAGAATTGAACTAATTTCAGGCGAATCCAGCCGAGAAAAATGTATTGCGATCCACTCGCCTCAGCGCTTACCCGCTTTTATCACTAAAGCATCCGATTAACATAGTTCGACAATCACATTGCATTTAGCGCCAGATATAAATTCCACAGGCCAAAACCGATCACCATACTGCCGGCAAATTGCCTCACCTTGCTGTTTCTTGTCCACTGCCTTAACTGATCAGCAAAAAAGCCCATGGCCAGTAAATTGGGTAAGGTGCCCAGACCGAAACTCAACATGAGTAAGCCGCCCTGTTCAAAACTGCCGGCGGAAATTGACCAGATCAATACACTGTAAACCAGTCCACAGGGTAGCCAGCCCCAGAGCACGCCAATCACAACAGCATGATGGATTTTTGTTACCGGTAAAAAGCGTTTACCCAGAGGTTCGATATATTTCCACAATAGACCACCCATTTTTTCCAGTCGCACCAGTACCGACCACCAGCCGGATAAATACAAACCGAGCAACAGCATGAATATTGCCGCGAACAATTGCAGCATTATTTGCAATGCGCGAATATCCAGCCAGTGTGTTGCCATCCAGCCAATACCACCCATTAAGCCACCGGCCAGAGCATAACTAAACAGGCGTCCAAAATTGTATCCCGCCAGTATGAAAAACAATGATGGCACTTTTGAATTTTGTTGACTGGCGCTAAAACTTAACGCACCAACAATGCCACCGCACATACCAATACAATGAACGCCGCCCATTAATCCAATGGTAAAAGCGGTTAAATAGTTAAATTCCTGCATAAATACGCAATTTTTTTCCGAAAACTCTTGTATTACAGTGTAAAAGCACTAACAATCATTGCCTGGCAATGATATGTCTGCAATGTACAGCGTATTATTCACCTTTGATCTCACGAATAATAACACTAGAGGAGCGTCCTAGTATGGCGGTCAAAAAGAAAGCTGCAAAGAAAAAAGTAGCCAAGAAAAAAGTTGCTGCGTCGGCAGTTAAGAAGCCACCAACCAAAAGCGAAATTCTGAACCATATTGCGGGTGAAACAGAATTGAGTCGTAAAGAAGTATCTGCGGTACTGGATAGTCTTTCTGGCCTGATCGAGAAAAACCTCAAAGCTCGTGGTCCAGGTTTCTTCAACTTACCCGGCCTGTTGAAAATCAAGGTTATCAAAAAACCGGCTACCAAAGCTCGCAAAGGCACCAACCCATTCACGGGCGAGGAAATGATGTTCAAGGCGAAACCGGCGCGTAAAGTGGTTAAAATTCTGGCACTGAAAGGCCTGAAGGATATGGTTTAACACCTGAGCTTTATGCTGACTAAAAAAGGCCTGGAGTTCCCGGGCCTTTTTTATACCCGGCCAGGACACATGTGACCCATTGCAGATTAAGCCGTTGTTCACAATCCGTGGCGAAACTATATTGTGGATAATGTTGTCTGCATAGATGAAATGTTTCCCATAATCAGACACAATAGACCGCAATCTAACAGCTATATATTCCTGAATGAACACACTGGCCGAAAAGCTTCCACATTTGACTGACTGGCAACGCCTCAACAAACACCTGCCCATTGCATTCAATATTATTCTTATCATTGCCTGTAGCTATACCCTGTCGCAACTGACCTGGTTGCTAATACCCGGTGAAAGCAATGCCCCCGCCCCCACTGTGCGTCAGTTTGATAAATCGCCGACCAACCAGCTATCTGGCCAGCAGCAAAAGATCCAGAAAATAACCGATGCGCACCTGTTTGGTGTTTATCAGTCAACCGCTGCAACACCTGCGCAAACGGACGCACCTGAAACACGGCTCAATCTGACACTGAAAGGGGTATTGGCAGCCACCCCCATGAACAGGGCCAGCGCCATTATTGCCAAAGGAAAAAATGGCAAGGAAGATATTTATGGCATTGGCGACAAAGTCTCCAGCGCCACCATCAAGGAAATTCATACTGACCGGGTGATCCTTGAGCGCAGTGGTCGATTCGAAACCCTGCGCTTACCGGTTGATTTTAGCAACAACACACTAATACAATCTGCGCGATCAACATCGGCGGGATCACCCGGCAGACCATCAACACCCGGCGCCATGCTCGCGGATATTCGTAAGAAAATAATCAGAAACCCAACGTCCTTTGGCCAGTATGCCATTCCCATACCCTATAACGAAAATGGCAGACTCCGCGGCTATCGCTTACAGCCACAGGGTGATAACAGCCTGTTCGATGCGGTTGGCCTGAGCCCAGATGATGTCATCGTCGGCATCAATGACGTTAAACTGAATAATCCGGCACAGGGTTTAAAAGCCTTGCGCAAGCTTCAAAGTGCCCGACAAATTGATATAACGGTACTGCGCAACGGCGCTGAAATACCCTTACACTTTGAAATACCTTAGAATGTCTTTCTTCTGCTCATTAACACCACAGGATTTCCACAGGATGTCAGCCACAGGTTTTAAACTATTTATTCGCTCCATAATTGCGGCCCTGTTATTTAGCGCCCAGGTCGCGGCTGACCAGATCACACTGAATTTAAAAGAAGCCGACATCCGCGCCCTGATTAGCACCGTCTCCAAATTTACCGGCAAAAACTTCGTCATTGACCCCCGTGTCAAAGCCAAAGTCACCATTGTTTCTGCAAAAACCATGTCGGAGGATGAAGTCTACGAAGTGTTTTTATCCATTTTGCAGGTGCATGGATACGCGGCCGTTCCCGTCGGCAATGTGATCAAAATCGTGCCTGAAGTCAATGCCAAGCAGGGGCCGCTGCCAGTGACCATCGGCAACAATAATTACGGTGATCAACTGATTACTCGAGTTATCATGCTGGATCATGTACCCGCCGCCCAACTGGTACCCATACTGCGCCCGCTGGTGCCACAGCAGGGACATCTGGCCGCCTATAATCCAACCAATACGTTGATCGTCACCGATCACGCCGCCAATATTAAACGGCTGACACAGATTATCCGTAACATAGACAAACCGGAAAGCGATGAGCTGGAAATCATTCCACTGAAACACGCCTCTGCCAATGAACTGGTGCGCATCCTGAATTCACTCCATGCCGGTACCGGCGCTGCTAAAACACCCACCACCAAGAAAGTCACCCTGGCCGCCGATGATCGCACCAACAGTATATTAATGAGCGGCGAGCGTGCGACGCGCCTGAAAATCCGCGCCACTATTGCCCATCTCGATACGCCGCTGGAAAATGATGCGGGCAACACCCACGTCATTTACCTGAAATACGCCAAGGCCGAGGACATGGTGAAAATCCTCACCGGCATCGACAAGAAACAACAGACCGTTAGCAGCAAGGGCTCAGCCAAACCGGCGACACAACAAAGCAATGCCAATGCCGACATTCAGGCGGATGAAGCCACCAATGCGCTAATTATCACGGCCGGTCCTGACGTAGTGCAACGACTGAAGTCGATTATTCGCCAGCTCGATATTCGCCGCGCCCAGGTGCTGGTGGAATCGATTATTGCAGAAATCTCCCATAGCAAATCCAAAGAACTGGGCTCACAGTTTGTAATTGGTGGCGACGCCGACAACGAAGGTGGCACGGTGCCGATCGGGGTCAGCAACTTCGGTGGCGCCGGGGGCATTATCGGCCTGTTCAGCGGCGACAACGCAACTATCGCCAATTCGATTGGCGACGGCATGAGCATCGGTGTCGGCAGCGATGACGGTACCCGATTTGGTTTCCTGCTCACCGCGCTGCAGGGCGATGGTGAAACCAACATCCTGTCCACTCCCAGCATTGTCACCATGGATAACCAGGAAGCAGAAATCATTGTCGGCCAGAATGTACCTTTCCTGACCGGTTCCTTTACCAGCGGCACTGAAGGTTCCACCAATCCATTCCAGACCATCGAACGCCAGGATGTGGGCATTACCCTGAAAGTCACGCCGCAGATTAACGATGGCGACACCATCAAACTGGACATAGACCAGGAAGTTTCCAGTATCGCCGCCAGCTCAACTTCAGCAGCAGATTTGATCACCAAGAAACGCACCATCAAAACTTCGGTACTGGTGGAAGATGGTGAAATCCTGGTGCTGGGTGGCCTGATTGACGACACCATGCTCGACACCGAGCAGAAAGTACCATTGCTGGGTGACATCCCCATCCTGGGCTGGTTATTCCGCTCCCACTCCACCGAAAAAACCAAGCAGAACCTGATGATTTTCATGCGTCCCAGCATCATGCGTGACAGAGCAACGGCTGCTTTCCATACTAATGACAAATACAACTTGCTGCGCGCGCAGCAAATTCAGGCCGGTGAAAATGGCTTTGGCCTGTTAAAAGATGAAGGCACTCCCCTGCTGCCCCCGATAGAAAAACTGGGTGCAAAAACCGAGGAACCGGCAGGCAAACTGGACGAAACCGAAAAACAGGCTGAAGACACAGACACCTGGGCAGGAGACGATGACGCATTCTTCTGATTTCACAGGCGAACATTTGAGCAGCCGCATCCTGCCCTATGCCTTTGCCAAACGCCACGGTGTACTGGTGGGGCAGATTGACGCCGATAAAATTCAACTGCTTTACCATGATGCCATCAGCCCGCAGACGCTGAACGAAGTGCGCCGGATTCTGGGCCGCCCGGTAAAACTGTCCGAAACCACCGCCGAACAATTCGACGCCCTGCTATCCCAGACCTACGAACAGGACAGCGACCAGGCGATGGCAGTGATGGAAGGCGTCAGCGGTGAACTCGATCTGGATCAGCTCGCAGAAACCATCGAACCAGAAGACCTGCTGGAAGCCGAAGACGATGCACCGATTATCAAACTGATCAATGCGGTGCTGACTGAAGCCATCAAAATCAATGCCTCGGATATTCATATCGAAGCCTTCGAAAAGCGCATGCGCATCCGTTTCCGCGTTGATGGTGTTCTCCGTGAAATTCTGCAGCCGCCCAAGAATATCGCGCCACTGGTCATTTCCCGTATCAAGGTTATGGCGAAGCTGGATATTGCCGAAAAGCGCCTGCCGCAGGATGGCCGTATTTCTCTGAAAGTGGCCGGCCGCTCGGTCGATGTCCGTGTATCCACCCTGCCCTCCGGACACGGTGAACGCATCGTACTGCGTCTGCTGGATAAACAGGCCGGCCGACTGGACTTACAACATCTGGGCATGTCCGACGATGCCCGCGAAGGCATGGCACATTTATTACGCCGGCCCCACGGCATCATTCTGGTAACCGGCCCCACCGGCTCCGGTAAAACCACCACCCTGTATGCCGGCCTCACCCAGCTTAATGAAAGCAGTCGTAATATTCTCACGGTGGAAGACCCCATCGAGTATTACCTGGACGGCATCGGCCAGACCCAGGTGAACACTAAAGTCGAAATGACTTTTGCCAAAGGCCTGCGCGCCATTCTGCGTCAGGACCCGGATGTGGTAATGATTGGTGAAATCCGCGACCTGGAAACCGCCTCGATTGCGGTACAGGCCAGTTTAACCGGCCATCTGGTACTCTCCACTCTGCATACCAATACCGCTATCGGTGCCGTGACCCGGCTGCGCGACATGGGCGTCGAGCCGTTTCTACTGGCATCGAGTCTGATTGGCGTACTGGCCCAGCGTCTGGTGCGCACACTCTGCCCCCACTGCAAGCAGGAACATGTCGCCACCGAATCCGAATGTGACTGGCTGGAAGCGGATAGCCAGCACCCACCCACAATATATAAGGCTGCTGGTTGCGATGAATGCAAGCATCTGGGTTATGCCGGCCGCACCGGGCTCTATGAACTGGTGCCGATTACCGACCAGTTGCATAGCATGATCCACGATGGGGAAGGCGAACAGGCGATGGAAAAAGTCGCCCGCGGCTTTAGCCGTAGTCTGCGCCAGGACGGTCAACGCCTGGTACTGAAAGGCGCCACATCGCTGGAAGAAGTATTGCGGGTCACCCGAGATGACTAATCGTTAGCCATGGCTGCATTCGAATACATCGTCCTCGATAAAACCGGTCGCGAAAAAAAAGGCGTCATTGAAGGCGATACCTCGCGCCAGGTGCGGCAAATGCTGCGTGACAAAGGCCTGATGCCTTTACAGATCGATATCGCCGCCTCCCAGGAAAAGAAAAAAAGCACCTCACATCAGCGCAGTCGTCGCGGTATCAGCGCAACCGATCTGGCCCTGTTCACCCGGCAACTGGCAACCCTGGTTCGCGCCGCGCTACCGCTGGATGAAGCACTATCGGCCGTTGGCCAGCAGACCGAAAAACCGCGCATCAAATCGATGATTTTTGCCATTCGCTCGAAAGTAATGGAAGGCCACACCCTGGCGGCCGGCATGAGTGATTTCCCCCGTGTATTTCCGGACCTGTACCGCTCGACCATTGCCGCCGGCGAACAGTCCGGCCATCTGGATACGGTGCTGGACCGGCTGGCCGACTATGCGGAAAGTCGCCAGCAAATGAGCTCTAAAATTGCCCAGGCGACCATTTACCCGGCCATTCTTACCGTGGTGGCCTTTCTGGTGGTGATTGGTTTGCTCACCTTCGTGGTGCCGCAAATTGTCGAAGTGTTTGAAAATACCGGCCAGCAACTGCCCTTGCTCACCCGTATCATGATTGGCATTAGTGAATTCCTGCAGGACTATTTTCTATTACTGATCATCGGCCTGGCGGCCGGCTTTTTTGGCATTATTAAATTCCTCCAGATACCGCTAAACCGACACAGGTTTCATCGTTTCATTTTACGCTTACCCATACTGGGTCGATTGATTCGCGGTTTGAATACCGCCCGCTTTACCCGCACCCTGAGCATCCTCACTTCGAGCGGCGTGCCGGTACTGGAATCTCTGAGCCTGGCCGGTCCCGTCATCCAGAACCTGCCGATGAAAGAAGCCGTGGTCGACGCCGCCAGCCGGGTACGGGAAGGCTCCAGTATTCACGGCGCACTGGAACGCAGCAAGTTGTTCCCGCCAATGACCCTGCACCTGATCGCCAGCGGCGAGGCCAGTGGCAATCTGGAAGACATGCTGGATCGGGCAGCGGTGCAGCAGGAACGAGAACTGGAAGGGCTGATCGCCACCTTCATGGGCTTATTCGAACCCTTATTGATTGTCGTGATGGGTGTGGTCGTGCTGACCATCGTGATGGCGATTCTGATGCCGATCATCGACATGAATGAGCTGATGCAGTAAATACGACAAAACCACAAATAGCCCACCGGATAATCCACCGTACAAATGTGCATCCACCGCCACTTTGCCACCGGTCATGGACTCGGAGCCGGGCATGGCCCCAGCCATCTGTTCATAGAGCAATTTAGCCACAATCAGCGACAGCAGCAGCCAGCCACTTAGCGCATAGTTGCGAGATTCATACCAGGCGCCCATCACGAACAGGCCGTGCAGTACGCCGGACATACCGACATACCAGGTCAATTCCGGATTCAACCAGAACAGCCCCAGGCCGGTAAATGCCGATGAAAATAAAATAAATATTAACCATCGGCGCTGACTGCAATAGCGATTAAAAAATAATACGACCAGTAAAATGCCGGCCATATTCAATATGAAATGATTCCAGTTCAGATGCACCAGATGACCGCTTATTAATAGCCAGACATTCCCCTGCACTATCAGATCACGATCAAATCGCAGCAGCTGGCGCAACTCCAGCCACTGGATGATCAGGCACAACAGAAACAGAACTATCCACACGGCATAAGTTCTAAGTAAATTGTGTAACACGGATTTCATAGCTCTGATTTAATATCTGTTATCATTGGCGATTACGAATAGCGAAGTTTAACTTACCTAAATAAACCCCACATGGAGTTCTTTGTGATCCAGGCAAATTTTAAAAATCATCAACGTGGCTTCACCCTGATTGAGCTGATTGTTGTCATCGTCATTCTGGGGCTACTCGGCTCAATTATCGCCCCCAGATTCCTCGGCAAAACCGACACCGCCAGAATCCAGAAAGTTAAAACCGATATCGCCGCACTGGAAAGTGCGCTGGATTTATACAAGCTGGATAACTATGTTTACCCCAGCACCGACCAGGGACTGGAAGCTCTGGTCAGCGCACCGACTTCTGATCCTGCACCGGCTAATTATCAGGAAGGCGGCTACATCAAAAAACTGCGCAAAGACCCCTGGCAGCGAGACTATCTTTACCTGAGTCCTGGTGAGCACGGCGAAGTCGATATTTACTCGCTGGGTGCGGACGGTGTTGAAGGTGGCGAAGGCGCCAATGCCGACATCGGTAACTGGGATGCAGAATAATATCGCCTGATATCACAAATCGCCTTGCCATGAAATCACGTCGGCAGCAGCAGGGCTTTACCCTGTTAGAAGTGCTGGTGGTTGCGGTGATTGCCAGCATTTCGGTGAGCCTGTTAATGCTCAACGTGTCCCTGAAAGGTCCCGAGGAAGACATCAAAAAACAGGCGTTACGGCTGCAGGCCCTGCTTAATTTTGCCCACGAGCAGGCCATCATTCGCGCCGAAGAATACGGCCTGCGCTTTTATCAGCGCGGCTACAAATTTATGATTTTCGACGAGGAAAATAAAAACTGGATCGACCTTGCCGGAGAAAAACATCTGGGGCTCCACCCACTACCGGAAGCAATGGAACTGGGGCTTGCCATTGAAGAGATCGACGTCGAACTGGACACCGATATCGAACTGGAAAAGCCCATTGATGAAAATGCCGTGGTTACCGAAGAGAACAAAATCAAACCGCAGATATTCCTCATGTCCAGCGGCGAACTCAGCCCGCATTTCAGCAGCCGCATTCGCATCCCCGGCATCGAAACCTATTACGAAGTTCGCGGCAGCATCAATGGCCAGTACACCCTGCATACGCCCGATGAATAAACCCGGCAAACAGCTTCGTGGATTCACCCTGATCGAAATCCTGGTCGCGCTGGCAATTATCGCCATTGCCATGGGAGCAGTTATTAAATCCTCCGGCAGCCATACCTATAGCGTCAGCAAACTCAAACAGAAAACCCTGGCCCACTACGTGGCGATGAATGAAATTATCAAACTGGAAGTTTCCGGCAAACTGCCTGATTACGGCAAACAGAAAGACGCCATCGAAATGGCTGGTCAGGAATGGTTCTGGACCCGCGAAGTGGTGAAAATGCTCGACCCGATCACCGGTAAACCCACCACCATGATTCGCCAGGTGATTTTTACAATTTATGCCGATAAAGACCGGGAGAAAAATATTACCAAGCTGATCACCTATCTGGCGCAACCTGCGACGGTCAGCAAAGCAGCGTCAGCCGGAGATGGCCAGTGACACGCGCAGCTCGCCCGCAGGGGTTTACCTTAATCGAAGTGCTCATTGCCATGGCGATATTCGCCATCCTGGCACTGATGGCCTATGGCGGGCTCGAATCGGTCATTCGCAGCAAGACCCAGACCGAAGAATCCATGCTGCGGCTACGCGCGCTACAGATCACCATGAGCAAGCTGCAGCGCGATATTGAACAGATTAGCCCGCGGGACGGCCAGGATGGGCTGGGGGGTAAACTGCTGCGCCTTAGCGCCAGTCCGAATTCAGACCTGCTGTTTGAGTTCACCCGCAATGGCTGGCGCAATCCGGCAAAATTAAGGCGCAGCCACCTGCAGAGAATCGGCTACCGGCTGGATGAAGACAGGCTGCTGCGCATTAGCTGGCCCTATGTCGATCGGGCACAGGATGATCATGCCAGCGAGCAGGAACTGATCGACAATATTAAAGAGCTGGAACTGCGCTTTCTTGACCAGAGCAACCAGTGGCATGACAACTGGCCACCGCATGAAGCCCTGGCCAGCGGCAATACCGCAGCCCAGCCCCGGGTCATCGAAGTAACACTAAACATGCAGGACTGGGGTGAAATCGTGCGCCTGTTCCGGGTGCCGCCAGGATGAGATATTACAGATCCCAACGTGGCGTAGCCCTGATTACCGCCCTGCTGGTGGTTTCACTGGCAACCGTACTGGCGGTAGCGCTGGTGGATCGTCTGCACCTGGATATTAGCCGCAGCGAAAACATCATCCACCATGAACAGTCCTACCTGTATGCCCTGAGTCTGGAAAATATTGCCCACCTGCTGCTACAGGGCGACGCACAGGCCAGCGATTACGACAGCCGGGAAGAAATTGAACTGGCCAATCAATATCTTTCAGCTCCCATGGAGGGGGGGGAAATTGTCGGTGAAATCATCGATTTACAGGGGCGCTTTAATCTCAACAATCTGTCACCCGAACTTAACAGTGATCACGCCCGGGACCGGGAAATATTCATGCGCCTGCTAAGCCAGCTTGAACTGGACCGCAATCTGGTCACGGCCATTGTTGACTGGCTGGACAGCGATTCCCAGACCAGCATACCCGGCGGCGCTGAAAACGATTACTACCTGGCATTTGAACAATCCTATCGCGCCGCCAACACCCTGCTGGTCAGCCCGAGCGAACTGCGCATGATCAGAGGCTTTGAAAAAGATGAAACTTACGCAGCACTGGAGCCTTTTATTATTGCGCTGCCAAAAGTAACATCGATCAATATCAACACAGCCCCGGCTGAAGTGTTAAAATCCCTCGATGAGACTATAACGGATGATGATGTCACCGACATTGTAGCGCGGCAAGAAAACGAACCCTTTGAAGATATCCAGGCATTTAAAACCTATATGGAAACCGATCGCAACAAAAAAAACTTTTCCAGCGCAGGCATGACGGTCGTGTCGGATTATTTTTTACTGAGTTCTGATACGCGAATTGGCCGCGGAAAAGTACTGCTGTATAGCATTTTTCAGCGCGATAAAAACGGCAGCCTGGTGGTCAGTCGTTCACAGGGAGCCTGGTAATGGCAGACACCCTGCTCATCCACTACCGACCTTGTGACGCGCAACAGGCTTGCTGGTCATTTGTCGATGATAAAGGCAACAGCACAACAAAACTCGGTCGCGGCCCGCTGACAGACATTGGTCCATTAGCCAAAGGCCGTAGAGCGACGGTCTTAATTGATTCATCCTGCCTTAATCTGGAAACGGTTCAGGTCCCCAGTAACAATCGCCAGCGTCAGCTACAGGCCATTCCATTTGCGCTGGAAGACAAGCTGGCGGCGGATATCGAAGATACGCACTTCGCCCTGGGCAAAAAACAGGCGGATGAAAACATCCCTGTTATTACCATCAATAAACAACTGCTGGAACAGGTCCTGGATGATTTTAAACAGGCAGGTATATTCGTTGAATATCTGGCTGCCGATGTACTGGCATTGCCGATTGAGCACAACAACTGGTGCGTCCTGTTTGATGGTGACAGTGCGTTAATTAAAACGGGTCGCTATACTGGACATTACTGCGACCGCGACAATTTACCCATAGTGCTGGCTACCTTATTAAAACAGGCTGTCCAGCAGCCGGAATCCATCCTGCTTTATCATCACGCTGATGACATTCAGGCAACCGAGCCACTGGCCGACATCGACATTGGCCTGAGCATCCGCAGCTATGAACAGCACCCGCTAAGCGTTTTTGCACAGAACTTTACTAGCGCACAGCAGTTAAATATTTTGCAGGGTGACTACACGGCAAAACGTGAAGGCTCTGCACTGCTTAAACCCTGGAAAACCGTCGCAGCACTGGCTGCGGGCTGGATTATTTTGCAACTGATTTATGCTGGCATTGAGGGCAAGCAACTCAGCATTAAAAATCAGCAACTGACGGCACAAATTGAGAATGAATTTAAACGCGTTAACCCCGGCACTCGAAAATTCAATAATATGCGTAAACGCATGGAGCGTAAATTAACCGAATTACGCGGCGGCGGTAATGATGATGAGCAGACATTCTTATTACTTTTATCCCATGCATCACCTGCCATTAGCAGTAATAAAAAAGTATCCATAGCAGCAATGGCTTACCGCAACAAATATATTGATATGGAATTACAGGCCGACTCATTACAATCGCTGGAAGCGATAAAAAATCAGCTGGCCTCGATTCGTGGCATAAAAACAGTATTGTCCACTTCGGTGGAAAAAGACAAAGTCAGCGGACGACTGCGACTGGAGAAACAGGGATGATCGATTTTTCAACACACATTGAGCCATTAAAAAACTGGCTCAACAGTCTTGCTACCCGAGAACGTTATATTGTTATCACGGGTGCTATCGCCCTGCTGATTAGTTTATTTTATTTAATCGTGTGGGAGCCGGTATTCAATCACCTGGAAACACAGCAGCAGCATTATCAATCCCAGCGTCAGTTACTCAACTGGATGCAAGATGCCGCTGAAGAAGCGCGCTTACTGCAATCTTCCGGTGCACAAACCGCAAGTCGCTTCAATAACCAGTCGGTGTCATCACTGGCCGAACGCAGCGCATTAAGCATGGGTGTTAAAAGAAATATCAGCAAACAGGAATCGAACAAAAAAGGCGTCAATATTCAGTTGCAACAGGCTGACTTTGACCGCGTCATTCTGTGGCTAAATGACATGCAGACAAAATACAATATTACGGCCAGCAACATTCAAATCGAGAAACAGGCAATAGCAGGCGCCGTTAACGTACGCGTGGCGCTGGATCGCACAACAGAATGAAACAACGCTCCTACATCATCATTGCCGTACTTGGCTATGTGTTTTTTACCCTGGCCAATATTCCTGCCGCAACGGTTATTTCGCTGGTCGAAAAAAATATGCAACTGCCGGCAAAATTATATGGCATACAGGGCAGCCTGTGGAATGGATATGCCGACAGCCTGATTATTCAGGGGCAGCCGCGCATTGATAATTTACAGTGGTCGATTAATCCGCTGGCACTGCTACTGGCACAGGTTAGCACCGATATCGAAGCCAGCCTGCAGGAACAGAAAATCACCGGACACCTGAGCATAAATACGGGCGCTGAAATCTCGGTGTCAAATTTACGCGCACAGTTAGCCGCCGAGAAAGTGCAACAGCTAATTAATATGCCACTGGGGGAACTGGCTGGAGTATTTAATCTGGACATCCAGTCACTTGAATGGACGGGCAGGGATTTACCCATCACCACCGCCAGTATACAGTGGCAAAAAGCCAGACTCACGCTGGCTGAGACGGTTCAGTTAGGCAACGTGGAAATTAAAATTGCACCGAATGAGAATAAGGGCCTGAATGCCAGTATCAAAAACAAAGGTGGCATGATTAGCTTATCTGGCACGGCAAGTTTACAGGACAATAAAAGCTATAAACTGGATTTACAATTTACGCCTGAAGATAGTGCCAGTGAAAATATCAAACAAAGCCTGGGCATGTTTGCAAAACGCCAGTCAAATGGCTCTTATCGCTTTGCTAAAAATGGCAACCTGCGCCAGTTAGGATTTTAAGGCACGATAACAATGTCAAAATCTCATCAGACAATCAAAATAACACCCGAAAACAAGTGTTCATTTTGCACTGGTTCAATCTGCTGCACCTATATCACGCAGCATATTGACACCCCCCGCTCAAAAATGGACTTTGAACATCTGCTGTGGCAAATTTCTCACGAACACATTCGCGTTTATAAAGATGAAGACGGCTGGACTTTGCTGGTGGAAACAAAATGTCTGCATTTACAGGTTAATGGTGATTGTGGAATTTATCATAACCGACCGACCATCTGCCGTGAGCATACCAACGACTACTGTGAATACGATGCGCCATCGGAAGATGGCTTTGAACTGTACTTTCCTGACTACAATTCTTTGCGCAACTATTGTAAACAACGATTTAAAAAGTGGGACAAATAGCCTCGCCGCTCACTAAATAATTATTTCATCAAACGAATCTAGCAATACATAATTTTCATGCTGTTTAGCGTCTCCCCGGCTATCAGGTGTGCGGATGGCCAGTAAAAATCCAACCCCGTATGCTTTAGCCGCATCCAGTACACTGAAATTATCATCGATAAACAGGGCGGCATGTGCAGCAAAGTCTTCTATCTTCTGTAATGCCTGCCAGAATTCAGCCTGTTCTTTAGCATGGCCTAGCTGATGGGAAGTAATAATGCGATCAAAATGCTGATCCAGGCCGGTTTTGTTCATTTTGATTTCTACACTGGCTGGATGTGCATTGGTTGCCAGCACCACGCGTTTCCCACGCATATGTAAATATTGCAGAAAAGCTTCGACCTGGGGCCGGACGGCTATTTTTTCCGCGACTTCTCTTTTAAGCTCAGGAATATCCAGCTTCAGCTCACGCGACCAGTATTCCACACAATACCAGTCCAGACTGCCCATCACGGCCGAGTATTTATCATACAACACACCTTTTGCCTCAGCATGATCCAGGCCGTGGCGCTCTGCATAGCGCACCGGAACATGCTCCAGCCAGAAATGGTTATCAAAATGCAGATCCAGCAAAGTACCGTCCAGATCAAGAAATACCGTGTTGATTTTCGACCAGTCAATCATATGATTCAGTTTAAATCCCTCGTACAATAGGTTTGATGAAGAAAAAGCCCGAAATACTCGACTCTAAAATTATTGCCTCCAGCCGTTTGTTTACCATAGAACAAATGAGCCTCGAATTCAGCAACGGCGAGCAGCGTGATTATGAACGTATCATCGCCCCCGGCGCCGGTGCAGTGCTGATCGTGCCAGTCGCAAGTAAATCACAGGTATTAATGATACGCGAATATTCAGCCGGCACCCATCGCTATGAGTTACTTTTTCCCAAAGGGAAAATTGATGCTGGCGAAGACTTCATGGCCGCGGCGAATCGCGAACTAATGGAAGAACTGGGCTATGCCGCTGGCCGCCTCAGCCACATCCATTCCATGACCATCGCGCCGGGCTATCTTGACTTCACCACCCATATCATACTGGCCGAAGAACTCTACCAGCAAAAACTGGAGGGCGACGAACCCGAACCCCTGGAAATCGTCACGTGCGAGCTGAACCATTTTAACGACTTGCTGAAAAATCCTGAGCTCACCGAGGCACGCTCAATTGCAGCACTCTATATGGCTCGCGACTATCTAATGATGCAACAATGAACGAACTCAATCTCGAATATCTCTGTATCAATGCGCTCGATATTGCGCGCGATGCCGGCCGAAAAATTGTTGAGATTTATAACAGCAGCTACGAAATAGAAGAGAAAGACGATAAAACACCGCTAACCACAGCCGATCTGGCGGCCCATGAAATCATCGTCAGCAGCCTCAAAGAACTCACCGGTGATATCCCTGTGTTATCTGAAGAATCGGACAGCGTGCCATTTAAAATTCGCAAGCAATGGCAGCGTTACTGGCTGGTTGACCCGCTGGATGGCACCCGCGAGTTTATTAAACATAATGGCGAATTTAGTGTCAATATTGCACTTATTGAAAATCATCAAAGCATTCTGGGTGTCATCAATGCGCCGGTGCTCAAACATGATTATTTTGCCTGGCGCGATGGAGGTGCCTACAAACAGGTGTCAGGCGAAGCCAAAAAACCTATCCACACACGCCCTTTACCCGAAGCTATAACCACCGTTGCAGGTAGCCGTTCACATGCCTCAGATAAATTAAAAGCGTATCTTGAAAACATGGGTGAGATTGAATTGCTTAGCATGGGCAGCTCGCTAAAATCCTGTCTAGTCGCAGAAGGTGCGGCAGACATATATCCTCGACTCGGATTGACATCGGAATGGGATACCGCAGCGGCTCAGTGCATCGTTGAGGAAGCCGGTGGCTATATGCGCCAGACAGATATGCAGCCCATGCGCTACAACACCAAGGACTGTTTACTCAATCCTGAATTTTTTGTATTCGGTGACAATTCTCAAGACTGGACAAAGTATTTAAAATAATGAAAATTCACTTACTGCTGCCAGTTAAGAAAAATATTTTAATTTTTCTATTTATTGCACTCATCACCGGCTGTACCTCCAGCGAACTAATACGTTTAAATCAGGAATACGGCACGGCCCGCGCAACTAATTTAAATTCACCGCACAAATCAGAACAGAGCATCAGTTTCCAGCAACAAATCAAACCCATTCTGGACAGCCGCTGCGTCGTTTGTCATGGTTGTTATGATGCGCCCTGCCAGCTTAAGCTTAGCGCCTATGAAGGCATAACCCGGGGCGCCAGCAAGGAAAAAGTTTATGATGGCACCCGGCTACTGGCCAGCCAGCTCACACGATTGTTTGAAGATGCAGAGACACCAGCAGAATGGCGCAACATGGATTTTTATCCCGTTATCAACGAGCGTGTTCAAAACTACGAAGCCAACCTGAATGCCGGCGTCATGGCGCGCATACTGAAACAGAAACGCATTCACCCGTTACCCAAAACCGATATTCTACCCGACAGTTTCGATTTTTCACTGAATCGCAACCAGCAATGCGCAACCATCGAAAACTTTAAACAATATGAAACCGACTATCCGCTATGGGGCATGCCCTACGGTCTACCGGAACTCAGCAATGACGAATACCGCACGCTTATTAGCTGGCTTGAACAGGGTTCTCCCAATGACACCAGCTATGAAATAAGACCCGACATGCAGGATAACATTGATACCTGGGAACGGTTTTTAAACGGCAACACGCTTAAACAACAACTGATGAGTCGTTATATTTATGAGCATCTATTTATAGCCAATTTATACTTTGAAGATTTAAACCAGAGAAAATTTTTCAAACTCATTCGTTCCAGAACGCCGCCCGGTAAACCTGTAGATATCATAGCCACCCGGCGCCCCTACGATAATCCTGGCACTGGCCGCGTCTATTATCGTTTGCAAGCTGCGCGCACCAGCATCTTGAGTAAAACCCACATGCCCTACGCTTTAAGTAAAAAGCGTATGCAGCGCTACCAGGAATTATTTCTGGATGAAGACTATGCAGTTTTACATTTACCGCCGTACACCCCAAAAATATCATCAAACCCATTTGAAAGTTTCAAAGACATACCGGTAAAGTCCCGTTACAAATTTATGCTTGATGAAGCACAATTTACTATTATGGGATTCATTAAAGGCCCGGTTTGTCGCGGCCAGGTGGCACTCAATGTTATTCAGGATCATTTCTGGGTTGCGTTTCTAGATCCTGACAATTTTTCGCATGCTGATTATGGCCGCTTTCTAGCCGAGAATAGCGATAATCTACGCCTGCCCGCCGCAGAAGAAAGTAACGCTTTGCCATTAACCACCTGGATCACCTATTCAGGCTTGCAAAAAAAATATCTAGCCGCAAAAGATAAATACATAAATAACAAACTCACCAATCCAGCAGATATCACTTTAAACCGTGTCTGGAATGGCAACACCACCAACAGCAATTCTGCTTTAACTATATTTCGACATTTTGACAGCGCATCCGTGGTAAAAGGATTTATTGGTAAAGATCCAAAAACCGCCTGGATAATTGGCTATCCGCTGCTAGAGCGCATTCATTATCTACTGGTTGCAGGCTTCGATGTCTACGGCAATGTAGGGCATCAGCTCAATACTCGACTGTATATGGATTTTTTACGCATGGAAGGAGAAAACAGCTTTCTTTCATTCTTACCTGCCAGGCAACGAATCATTGAGAGAGACCTGTGGTATCGCGGCGCCAGCAAAGAACTTAAAGAATATGTTTTAGGAGAGCACATACAACTAAACACAGAAACCGGCATTAAATTTAAAAGCAGCAATCCAAAACCCGAACTTTATACTATGTTAAAACAACATATGGGATCGGCACTAAGCACTAAACATAACATTGAAAATATCTCCAATACCGACCAGCAACTTGCAAAGCTTGATCACCTGGAAGGCAGCTTTGTTTCATTGCTTCCTCAAACTATATTTTTAACCATCACCGACCCAGACAACAACTCCCAGCAAACGTATACACTTATCAACAACAGCGCCCACCTCAGCGTCTCCCATATATTTTTTGAAGAAGATGAGCGGGTGCCAGAAGAAGATTATCTTACAATCGCCAAAGGTTTTATTGGTAATTATCCCAACGTATTTTTACGCCTGAATAAATACGCGATAAATGAATTTGTTTATGATCTAGGCGCAATTCAAACAGCAGGCCAGTATAAAGAATTTCTGGACCGCTACGCTATCCGCCGCAGCGATCCACAATTCTGGCAACATAGCGATCAGATACACCAGGAATACCAGCACACCGACCCCATTGAAGCATCACTGTTTGATTACAACAGACTGGAAAACCGATGAGCTGATACGAATCACAATTCGCAACAGCCAGCCGATTCAATCAGATAAAATTCAGGAAAAACAGAAACGGGGTGGCCGGGCAGATAAATTTGTCTAAAAAGAATTTAGAATGAGTGATGCTTTTTATCTATCACTCCGGGCCGAGTAATTGAACTGCCGACACGCGGATTTTCAATCTCCGTGAATAATGACCCACAACCCAGAGTGACAACGTATTAAACTATCCAGATGATACAAAGGCGCACTTAAAGCGCATATCACCACCAAAATTAGTGAATTAATCCATACTTCCCGAATACCGATACATTCAATAAACGTCAGTAACCCAGAGCGGACTCCTGACCAAACAGTTCTAGATTCTGTATTCGGCTAGTGGCGGTCATTTATGTAAAAGAAGAAAAGGGTTCGGTGACAATTCTAAATCATTCTCATTTGCCAACAATCCCATTAATTGATTTAACAACAGAGGAATTCACGTACAAAGTATTCGGCCGTGATCCTGTCGACAGCCAGGCGTCCGTCCTTGACGATGGTTTCTGAGCGAAGCTGGATAATGACATCATCCCCCATACCGGATTTTCGGTGAACAGCATCTGGAACCGTGTCTTCGACCAACTGAAAATTCTCGACGATCACTATTCCCGCACTCCTGTACCCGGGAGGAGCCTCCCATATCCCATTCGTTAACAGACCCGGTTTACTGGGCTTTACAGGACCTCTTTCAGGATGTTCCCGCAGCAACTTACGCCTGAGGGAAAAAGGAATTTGGCGTTTGTCGTTCATAGTGCCTCCCCAGTGATGAAATCAATACTTTTGGTTAATTAATTCCCCACTATGAAATTAGTGTCCTTAAATTTTTATATCATATTATATAAATATCTGTAATGATTGAGATCATATATAAATACTATTTCAGACTAAATATCCCGGGTTTGAAAATCACCAAGATGTTTATAACAGGTCACTGCAGACGTCACTGAAAAGCAGCATGGCTGAATTTTATTGTTGAATGTGTTGCTTTGACCGGTTGAATCCGCAGCACATAGCAGTCATTCACGAATTTCGAGTAGAGGTCTCCCAAAAACAGACATTCGTGATATATTGACATCAGCAAATCGGGGTCCGTACTTGCTAACATCAATATTAGACAGGGATTGTTTCATTTCTTATAAAACCAATCCCTTAGGGTTTTTTAAAAGAGTTTACTAATATAGCTATACGGACCGATAGGGTCCGTATAGTAATAGTTAGGTTTACAAAAATGGAAAACGAAAAAACAGCGTGGATAGTATTAAGAGCAATAGGTATTTATATAGCTTTCGAAGCATTAGTACACACTATAAATTTAGCAGGCTATCTTTCATCACTATATAGTCTCTATCAATATCAAGACTCGTCTCAGTGGGCAGAATCAGAAATAATACAAAAATGGGTGAGCTTTGGTGTTATATCTGCAAAAGTAGTGCTTTACTTAGTGCTGTCCTATTACTTTTTAAGAAAAGGCGCTTTCTTACACAAACTACTTATGCATAGCAGTGAAACAACAAAAACCTAACAAGGCGCTCAAGCGGACCAACCAACAAGCAGGTTGGCCCTTAGCTTGGCGTTAGCTGTAGTATAAAAAGGAGAGTGAACATTGCCCTGTAGATTGTGCGAAGCTGACGATAAATTAGAAATAAGCCACATCGTACCTAAGTTTATATACAAATGGCTAAAGGAAACTTCTGCTACGGGTTTTATTAGGTGCGGCCTTGAACCAAACAAAAGAGTTCAAGACGGTTTTAAGCAAGAGTTTCTGTGTCCAAATTGCGAGGATTTATTTTGTGATTGGGAAACAGAATTTTCAAAAACTGTATTTCACCCTCTAGTTTCCAAACAAGCACACAGTTTTAGGTATTCAGAATGGATGCTTAACTTTACAACATCATTATCATGGAGGGTGCTTAAATATATACAAGAAAAACATGAATTACCTCACTTTAATGACTCTATGAAAGCTGAGGTAGAAAACGCCCTTCAAAAATGGGAGAGTTTTTTATTAGGTCATGAGCCACACCCTGGTAAATTTCAACAACACGTAATTCCTTTAGATAAAATTAATTCAGCTACAAAATCTTTACCCTTAAACATCAACCGTTATTTGCTAAGGTCGGTAGACCTTGATGTAGTAACATCAGGTAAACAGGCTTATGTTTTCATCAAACTCCCATATCTACTAATTATAGGCTTTATTAAAATCGATAGACCAAATGACTGGAAAGGTACAAAAGTACATGTAAAAAATGGAGTCCTTGGGAGTGATGAGTATGTGGTGCCTGAATTTATATTCGACCACCTTATCGAAAAGGCTGAAAGATCAGATAAAATTAAAGATAATATATCTGATAAACAAACAACAAAAATAGAAAAAACAGCTAGAAGCAATATTGACCGAGTTGTAAACTCAGGTACATTAGATGCGCTAAAAGGGGATGTAGATATTCATGGAGACAAAGTCTTTAATCGAAAAAAGCCCAACTAACAAAGCGCTGCAGTTGACCAGTATTACGCCGCTTCGCTCTGTATTACGGTCAACTGAGCTTAAGCGTTAGGCTGAATACGCCCTTATGCCTAGACATTTTTACAATAGGGCGGTGGAGAAAATAAAATGAAACAGTTAGCACTTCTAATTTTTACTATGCTTTTTTCTTTTTCTGTTCTAGCAACAGATGAATCAAAAGAAAAGCCAACACAGCATCTTAAGGTAGCAGATGTTAAATCGATGAAAGTGGCCAAGGAAATTTTTCTTGATAAAACTGTGGAGATTAGAAACAAGAAAATACTAAACCTGGAGGAGGTTTTGCAAATACATGTCACTACATACAGCCTTGAAAAAAGCGTGGCATTCTTTGCAGCTAATCTAAAGGGAGAGAAACAAGAACTCGCAAAAGAAATTGCTGTTGTTGTTGAAGATATCCATCTTGCATCTGAAAACAACAGGTTGGAAAAGTTGAAAAAGCACTTAAAGAAATACTTTGACCTGGTAGATAAGTTCATTTTTTGTTTTTAGTAAACATATTGGCCTAACAATGCCATTTCAGCCGACGCGCTAATGCGCTCGGCTGAACGTTTTTATGAATGTGTTGCATCGACCGGTTGAATCCGCACCGCAAAGGAGAATCAGGTAGTTATCAAAATTAAGTTTTCTTAAAGACTTCTAATGATTGAAAATAGCAATATCAATTAAAGATTCAGGCATAACTTTGCCAAATGGCCAATTTATGGTTCAGAGGACAATTCACGATGGAAGTTATAACAAAGAAAATGGTGGCCGGGGATAGACAAACTGGCCGGGAGCCAGTTTGGACAGAGTGATGTTTTTTTCACTCTGGGCCAAAGGCCGAGGCGCAGGGACGCGCCGAGCAACTGAACTGACGCGGCAGTTCAATTTAGCAACTACTGCTAGATAACTTGTTTACTTAGGATGAAAACTACGAAGAAAAATGGTGGCCGGGGGCAGAATTGAACTGCCGACACGCGGATTTTCAATCCGCTGCTCTACCAACTGAGCTACCCGGCCATACTGGGTATGTTTGACGACTACAAATCAGCGTTTGCAACAACACCGTCAAAATCAGGAGGGCGTATTAAAGCGGCAAGTGCTCCGTTAGTCAAGTTCTTCTGTGTCAGAATCACCATAAATCGAGGATTCGAAGCTAATACAGGCTGAAATTTATTCCGCACTTCATGAAATTATGGCAACTCTGGAAAATAGCCGGCCCCATATACCTTAAACTTACGATTAATGTTTATGGCGCCGGCTACTCAACAGCAACAGGCGTTAGCATGCCAATCAGCTTGAGGGAGGTACAAATTCCTTCGGTGCCTCACTGCCCTCATCACTGAAAAAGAATTTTTCCATCTGTTCTTCGAGGAACTTACGTGCTTTCGGCTCAATCGGTGTCAGCCGGTATTCATTAATCAACATGGTCTGATGTTTCAACCACTCGGCCCAGGCTTCCTTGGACACACTGTTATATATTTTTGCACCCAGATCACCGGGATAAGGGGGTAAGTCCAGGCCTTCAGCCTCTTTACCCAGTTTTACACATTGCACCATGCGCGCCATAATCAGTCCTCATTCAATCTATTCAATATGGTTTGAACCGGTGCAGCCAGGCCGCGCCGATCAGGTTGGGAGGTGTTATACCAGACTATGCGCTCCGCTTCCATCACACATTGATCAGGGTTATTGACACGCACCCGGCAGGGTGTGATGTCCAGATGGTAATGACTGAAGCTATGGCGAAAGCTCGGCTCGTCCTCACATGCATCGATATCGAATTGCCATTGTTGTTCACACCAGGGCTTGATGTCTTCGTCTAACGACACTTCAGGCAGGCCCCAGAGACTGCCCCAGATGCCGGTTGGCGGCCGTTTTTCCAGTAGCACCTGATTAGACGAATCCAGCAAAACCAGCATCCGCACCGATTTTACCGGCAGGGTTTTGCGTGGTCTGGGCGTTGGCAGTTCAGCCACCCGGCCCGTGAGTAAAGCCACACAATCTGCAGCAATGGGGCAGATGGCACAGTCTGGACGGCCGCGACGGCACAGGGTTGCCCCCAGATCCATCATCGCCTGGGTATAATCGGCCAGCCGTTGATCCGGCGTGTGCTGCTCTGCGTAGCTCCACAACATGGCCTGCACTTTCGTCTGCCCGGTCCAGCCCTCGACACCATGAAATCGCGCCAGCACCCGTTTCACATTACCATCAAGGATGGCGTGTCGTTGCCCAGCGGACTGCGCCAGAATCGCTCCCGCGGTGGAGCGGCCAATTCCCGGCAGGGCTTCCACCTGTTCAAATGCCAGCGGGAACTCACCCTCGTGTTGTTCACATATTTGCTGCGCCGCTTTATGTAAATTCCGCGCCCGCGCGTAGTAGCCCAGTCCCGACCAGTGATGCAGCACTTCATCTTCCGCCGCCTCGGCCAGCTGTTGAATACTGCCAAACCGCTGCATGAATTTTTCAAAATAAGGAATAACCGTTACGACCTGGGTTTGCTGCAACATGATTTCAGAAATCCACACCCGGTACGCGGAGCGCTCTTTTTGCCAGGGCAAATCCTTACGCCCATGCAATTGATACCAGTCGAGTATTTTCTGCGCAAAGGATATGTTCGCCATATTATTTAAACAGACCTTTAAATTTATCTTTGAGTTTATTTTCGTATTTATCTTTCAGCTTGTCTTTTAGCTCGTCTTTTTTCTCATCGACTTTCTGCTCCACTTCGGCTTTTGCCTCATCCTTTAAAACTTTGCCGACGGATTTTTTCCAGGTTTTTAAATCGGGATCAATTTGCGGTGCGGCAAAATCACCGCGCACATTTATCGGCAGCGGAATATCCAGTAATTTATCGGCTGCGGTTTTGTCACGCGTCGGCTGTACATCAACCACCAGTCGATAGTCGAGATTATTTTTAACCATATTCACCTGACCGGCCCCGGTAACTTTCAACCGTTTTGAATCCAGCAACAGATCCTGATTGACCAATACCCCGTTGGTAATTTTTCCTGACGCGCGCATGACAGTAAACGCCGTGGTTTGCCGTGGATTGTATTCACCCCGCCAGCTCTGTGGCGGTGTTTTTTTCTTTTCTTCCAGATAATCAACGACGGCTTTGCGCACAAAATATTCCGCATCCACACCCTGCAATGTCGCCTTACCCACATTGATATTAAGCTGACCATTCAGCGCGGCCTTCAGCGCATTAACCGAACGGCCCTGCGTTGTAACATGCGCCGTCATATTTGCCGCGCCATCGATAGCCACGGCCTGCTCGCCCAGTAAATTTTGTAATAACGGATTCGCCACCGGCCCGGCCTGTAATTCCCTTGCATTCAGGTCCAGCGCATATTGCGGTTGCTGACCGCGCACATCCAGCCTGGCCGACATACTGGCACTGCCATCTAACAACTGCACTGTCAGCGGATGCACCCGCAACACACCCTCTTTACCTTTGACAGTCATATTGAACTGCTGCAACCGCTGCGCAAACGCGGTAATCTCGCCGGCCTTAACAACGCCCTGCACATCGATACTGCGCAACAGGTCCAACGGTAACTCAACAGGGATATCCGGTACCGCGGCCGGATCGGTAACCGCGGTTTTTTTAACACTTGCCGGCTCCACAGATGCAACCGGCGGGGTTACGGGTGGCAAATACGCATCCAGATTTATCTGATTCAATAGCAGCTCGTAACGCAGGCCGGGCCTGGTAAAATCCAGTAGCTGCACATGGCCGGTTATTTCACTGTTATCCAGTTGAATCTGTATGGCATCCAGCTTAACCCTGGCAGGCGTCGCCTGATAAGTAAACTGAACGCGGGCTTTTTGCATCACGGTTGGGTCCTGCATTGCAGGCAAATCAATTCCCAACTGACTGGGTAACAACGACGGATTGAATTCAGCCAGATCAAATGTCCCCTGCAACAAGGGCTCTTGCATAAATTGTGTCAACCTGAGCGAGGTCTCAATATTTAATCCCAGGGTTTCGATATGGGTATTTTGCAAACTGGCCAGTTGTTTTTTGACATCAACATCAATAGCCGACGTCATCGACACATCGACTTCACCCCCGGGTAATTGTTTACCCCTGGCAGCAATCGATAACTGAAAATTTTTGAATGCAAATTGCTGTGCATCGAGTTTGGCATCCAGTGCCGTATTCAGTTTTAATACGGCTTGCTGCGCGACCAGCGTCGGCGATTCGCTGTGTAACTGCAACGCCAGATCCTGTAACACCAGATGCATGCTATTCAAGTTAAACTTCGCCGCAGTCGTTACTGCCAGTTTGATCTCCACCGCCGGCTGATTGAGTCTGGCATGTGCGGAAAATTCTAATGGAATCGGTTCATCCAGCACAATGGCGCCCGTTTCCAGATTAACCTGATCCAGGGCCATCTGTGAGCCACTCACATCATCCTGCCACACCACCGTCGCGTCTCTGATTTCCAGACCATTGATTGCCAGCGCTGCAAACATGTCGGCCGGTGCGGCCGCGGGTCGCGACGGTGTTTTCTGTGCGGTGGATTTTTTTGCTGCTGCCGGGTCGACACCACTCGATTTTGACTGGACCAGATCCGCCCAGTTATTCTGCCCCTGGGCATTTTGTTGCAGCGACAAATACAATCCGTGCAGCAGCACTTTATCGACACTGATCTGTTGTTTGAGTAACGGCACCAGCTCAACTTTTACCGCCAGTTTCTCGACGCGCGCAAACGGCTGCTCGCCAAATCCGGGGGCATTGGCCAGCATCACCTGATTCGTTTCCAGCCCCAGCCAGGGGAATAGTGACACACTGATGTCACCCTCCAGTTGCAACTGACGTCCCGTCGTCTGCGCAACCTGCTCAGCAATTTGCGCTTTGTACTGATTGGCATCGAAGGTCAGTATAAATATGACCAGACCCACAACCAGCACAACAACCAGTACCAGCAAAACTTTGATTATTTTTCCAATACGCTGCATTCCATTCTCCGAACAGTTACACCAGAAACGATAGATTCAGGTTACAATAAGACCATGTTTATTCCCGGGAAGCACCATGAAAATACTTGACCATCTGTTTGACGTCTACGATCGTCTCCGGCAGCTAATCGTAAAACCACTGAATTTGAGTGAGCATCACGAACAGCACTGGGCAGTACGCATTATATCAGGCCTGATTATAGTGTTGATTGTGGTGCAGATTATCTTTGGTTTTCTGTGGAATAGCGAACCGGATGCCTTCGATGTCGTGGACAATGCATCAGCCATCGCCAGCGCACATAACGAAGATATGGTTACCGGCTATATCACCACCGCCACGCTGATAAAAGTGGGTGAAATCCTGCTCGACAAACCGGGCGGTTATCTCAGCAATGACATGATGCCCCCCGGCGTCTTTATGGACAATATTCCTAACTGGGAATTTGGCGTACTGGTGCAAATGCGTGATCTCGCCAGCGCACTACGCAAAGACATTAGCCGTTCTCAATCACAGTCGATAGAAGACAAAGATCTGATTATCGCGGAACCCCGGTTGAATTTTGATAATGATTCCTGGCTGCTGCCGGCCAGTGAATCTGAATACCGAACAGCCCTCAAAGCACTCCGCAGTTACCTGCGCCGCCTGGCAGATACCGACAAACAGGATGGCCAGTTTTTTGCCCGCGCCGATAATCTGAAAGACTGGCTGGCACTGGTTGAAAAACGCCTGGGCAGTTTATCACAACGACTGAGCGCCAGCGTGGGTCAACAGCGCATCAATACCGATCTGGCTGGCGATGCCGAAGCGCAGCAATCCACACCCGCTGCCAGCATCGTCGAAACCAAAACGCCATGGACAGAAATCGACGATATTTTCTACGAGGCTCGCGGCAGCGCCTGGGCACTGAGTCATTTCCTGAAAGCTGTGGAAACCGATTTTCAGGATATTTTACAAAAGAAAAACGCCCTGATCAGTCTGCGACAAATTATTCGTGAACTGGATGCCACCCAGGATACTGTCTGGAGCCCGGTAATTTTAAACGGCGGCGGCTTTGGTTTCTTCGCCAATCACTCGCTGGTAATGGCCAACTATATTTCACGCGCCAATGCAGCAATGATTGAATTGCGTATATTATTATCGCAGGGATAACCTTCCGTTAGCGATGATGAAAACGGGTATCTATATATCGTTACTGGCGGGCCTGCTTGCCCAGTATTATTATCTGCCGTTGCTGCCAGAAAATGTTGCTATACATTTTGGCCGCGGCGGCTATGCCGATGGCTGGGCATCCAGCCAGACCAGTCTGATCATTAATACCGCAATACTCGTGTTGAATTCCACCCTGTTTTTATCGGTACCGTTTATTTTTAAAAATCTGCCGATTAAATACATCAGCTTTCCACGCAGAGAGTTCTGGCTGGCCCCGGAACGAAAAGCACACAGCATTAAAATAATTAGCAACTGGCTGTTATTTATGGGTCTGGCAACCAATCTTTTTTTGCTGGTGATATTTCATCTGGGCTTTCGCGCCAATCAGCTACAACCACCCCGATTAAATGAAGACCTGTTTATTAATCTGTTAAGTATTTATTTCATAGTCTTAACAGGCTGGCTTATTTTTCTATTTAGAAAATTCAATAAAACCGACGAATGATTTATTCAACAAAACGATTACAGGCATCCAGCGCAGCAATTTTATAAGCTTCCGCCAGCGTTGGATAATTAAAAACATTATCGATAAAAAATTCGATATCACCGTTTAATCCCAGCACCACCTGCCCAATATGCACCAGTTCAGTTGCACCTTCACCGATGACATGCACGCCCAGCAGTTTTTTATCATCCAGGCCAAAAACAAGTTTCAGCATACCTTCCTGTAAACCCATGATATGGCCACGGGCCGTTTCTTTTAAACGGGCGATACCGACTTCGTAAGGAATTTTATCGCGGGTCAGTTCCTCTTCTGTTTTACCGACCACGCTCATTTCCGGCACCGCATAGACTCCGTAGGGAAACAACTGCCGTTGCTGGTTCGGCACTGACAGACCAAAGGCATGACGCGCGGCCAAACGCCCCTGCTCCATCGATGTCGATGCCAGGCTGGGGAAACCAATGACATCACCGGCCGCATAAATATGCGGCACTTCGGTCTGATAAAACTCATTCACTTTAATGCGATGCCGACTATCGGCTTGCAATCCCGCGTTTTCCAGATTCAGTGATGTGGTACAACCCATACGACCGGCGGCAAACATGACCAGCTCAGCGCGGAATTTTTTGCCGCTAACCAGGGTAATCATCGCTTCGCCGGTTTCATCTTTTTCGACACTGGCGACATCTTCACCCAGCCGTATCACCATGCCCCGGTCACGCATCAAATGCGTCAGTTCATCGGTGATTTCACGATCCATGAAACCCAGCATCGAATCACGACCATCCACCAGCGTCACCTTGATATCCAGTGCGCTGAAAATAGACGCATACTCAACTCCGATAACGCCGGCGCCAATCACTGCCATGGAGCGGGGGATTTTTTTCAGTTGCATAATGTCATCACTGTCGATGACCGTTTCACCATCAAATTTAATATGATCGGGACGATGGGGGCGCGTACCGGTTGCAATGAGCACGTACGACGCTTCTATCTGACTCAGCTTACCGTGATGGCTTTTGATCTGAATCCTGTGCTGATCCAGAAAAGACGCCGTGCCTTTTAAAATGGTGACCCCATTGCGACGCAGTTGATGCGACATCACTTCCGTTTCCTGGCCAATGGTGATGGATACGCGCCGCAAAATATCTGTAATGGTGACCTCCTCTTTCAGGCAATATCCCTGGCCATAAAGTCCTCGCTGGTCATAACCGGATAAATACAGCACCGCTTCCCGAATAGTTTTGCTGGGTATAGTACCCGTATGTACGGCCACGCCACCAATCTCTCGATCACGTTCTATAATGGCGACTTTCTTATGAATTTTTGCCGCCTGTATAGCCGCTTTCTGGCCAGCAGGCCCGCTGCCTATAACGACCAGGTCATATTTATTTGGCATTGTTATCCCCAGTATTTTCTTTTTATCTTTATTAACCCTGAGTGCAGGGCAGTTTATTATTTGTTAATGCGTTTTTAGAATTAATCATTCTGGAATTAATCTTTCTGGAATTAATCGTTGCTGAATTAATTTTCCCTGAATTAATCTTGCCGGGTCCAGCTACCCGATTTACCACCGGATTTTTTCAACAGACCAATATCGTCCATACGCATACCACGATCCACCGCTTTGCACATATCGTAAATCGTTAACAAAGCAATCTGCACCGCGGTCAGCGCTTCCATTTCCACGCCGGTGACACCGCTGCATTCCACGGTTACCACACAATGCACCCCTGGCATCTGCTCATCCGTGGTCAATGCTATATCGACATGCGTCAATGCAATGGGATGGCACAGAGGGATCAGCTCCGCGGTTTTCTTCGCCGCCATGATACCCGCCACGCGTGCAATGCCCAGCACATCGCCTTTTTTATGATTACCCTGCTTTATCAACGCCAGCGTTTCGGGCAGCATAAAAATCCGCCCTTCGGCCACCGCCTGCCGCTGAGTCACATTTTTTTGACCTACATCGACCATATGGGCTTCGCCGGATGCGTTAAAATGGGTTAACTTATCGCTCATGTAATTACCTTAAAATTTTAGCTACTGGCTAGCGTACCAGAAGACACGAGAATATCGAATGACCATAACTGTGAAATTTTTTGCCAGCCTGCGCGAACGGGTTGGTCAGGCAGAAGCCAGTGTTAGCTCAGCAGAACCGATATCGGTTGATCAGGTCTGGGCCCAGGCCACATCAAATATGGCTATGCCCGACAATACTCTGTGCGCTATCAATATGCAGTATGTTGACGGCAATCAGCAGGCAAATGACGGCGATGAAGTCGCCTTCTTTCCACCGGTTACCGGAGGCTGACATGGCCAGCGAAATCCACACTCAGGCATTTGATCCCTGGCAGGCTATTCAACATTACCAGCAGGCACACATGGCCGCAGGTAAATACGGCGCGACCGCCAGCTTTGTCGGCACTATGCGAGACTTTAATGAAGGCGATGAAGTACAGGTGATGACACTGGAACATTATCCGGGCATGACCGAGTCCTACCTGGATAAAATCTGCGAGGAAGCCAGACAGCGCTGGGATATTATGGATTGCCTGATTGTGCATCGGGTCGGTGATATCCAGCCCAATGACCCGATCGTGCTGACCTGCGTCTGGTCGGCGCATCGCGCAGCGGCGTTTGAGGCCTGCCGCTATTTGATGGAAGAACTGAAATCCCGGGCACCGTTCTGGAAAAAAGAAACCCTGCCCGAAGGCCACCGCTGGGTAGAAAAAAATACCGAAGGGTGAGTGGCGGGCAAGGAGCCACGAACGCCCGGCAGGGAAGCCGGGCCGGATATGCGCTATGCGAAGCGAAGGCGGGAGCCTGAGCGCCAGACACCGTTATCAAACATAAACCCGTTCACCTACTGACCCCTTAACTCCTCAGCAAAGAAGCCACCGGATATGCGCTAAGCGAAGGCACGTAGCCTGAGCGCCAGACAAAGCAATCGAAGAGATGCGACAACTCACCCTCGTACAGCTCTCAAACAGGGGCAGAAGCAGGAAGCTCAACATCGAACCATCCCGCACCTCTAGCCCTTACTTAATCAACACAAACAAAGCCGTAGAGCCGCGCTGAATATTCAATAATAGCTGCGCCGCATTCGCTGTATAACGGCGTACATCCTCGACGCTGTTAACTGGCTGGCGATTAACCGACAGAATCACGTCACCCTTGCGCAGTCGCGCATACCAGGCAGGACTGCCTTCCACCACCTCCATGACAACCACCCGCTGCATACTCGGATCATCGGCATCCTGCAGTTGACCGATCACCGCACCGGCCAGCTTATCGGAGAGTTTTTCACCTTGCAGGCTGCTCTGTTTTGGTTCTTCGATAGTGGCCACCAGCTGCATGCGTTTGCCATTGCGCAGTATCTGCATTTCCAGTTTCTGTCCAATACGCAGCAGACCCACAGCATTGCGCATATCCATCGCATTCCGGATCGGCCGACCATTTACCTCGTACACCACATCGCCCGTCTGGAGGCCGGCTCTGACCGCCGCTGAATCCGGAAACACCCTGGAAATCACCGCGCCCTGGCGCGTCTTGATACCAAAAGCCTGGGCCAGGTCGGAGGTCAGATCCTGGGTTACCACGCCCAGCACACCCCGACGCACTTCCCCGTATTCGATCAGGTGCTGCATAATCTGGCGAATCATATTAATCGGGATGGCAAAACCGATACCGACATTGCCGCCAGCGCCACCCGGGGCCAGGATGGCGGTATTGATACCCACCAGCTCACCGTGCAGGTTGACCAGCGCACCGCCGGAATTACCCGGATTAATGGAGGCATCGGTCTGAATAAAATCTTCATAACCTTCTATGCCCAGGCCACTGCGTCCCATGGCGCTGACAATACCGGAAGTCACCGTCTGCCCCAGACCAAAAGGATTGCCGATGGCTACCACAAAATCGCCGACTCTTAGCGCATCCGAATCGGCCATCCGAATGGCCGTTAAGCCCTGTGCTGGCACCTTGAGCACCGCCACATCCGCTTCGGCATCCGAGCCGATCAGCTCTGCTTTCAGTTCGCGGCCATCGCGTAAAGTCACGGTAATTTCATCCGCCTCGCCCACCACGTGGTGGTTGGTAATGACATAGCCCTTGTCGGCATCAATCACCACTCCGGAACCCAGGCTTTGTGGCTGGGTCTGCTGCCGCTGCTGGGGCCGCTGGGGTAAATCAAAAAAACGCCTGAAAAACGGATCACTGAGTAGCGGGTTCTGCCGAATATTGACATGACTCCGCGTTGATATATTCACCACACCCGGCGTGACCTGTTCCACCATCGGCGCTAACGACGGCATCGGCTGACCATTGATTCTTGCCGGCAAAGCCGCCTGCACAGAAAAAATCGATACCAGCAAAATAGCCCCGATAAACGATCTGCTTAAACTCTTCATTCGTTGAGCACCTCATTTTATTTCTGCATGATTGACCATAAGCAAAGCCTAAAGTTTCCGCCCGGATAATGGGCTTGCGAGGCTTGCTGTGTCCTGCTAACGTGCGGGATTCAAATTTTAAATCATTACTCAAAAAGGGCAATCCACATGTTAAAAACCATTCCCGCTCTCATTGGCGGCATCAGCCTGATCGCCAGTTTTACATCTGTAGCCGCAGATGCGCCACTCAAAACATTGAATGAAAAAGCCAGCTACATCATGGGCATGAACCTGGGCAAACAGATGTCAGCCCAGAGAAGCACCATCGAATTAAATCAGGTCATCATGGGCATCACCGATGCATACAATGGCAACCCGCTAAAAATGACCCAGGCAGAAATGCAGGCGGCAGCAGAAGAGTTCCAGAAACAGGCCCAGGCAGAACAGGAAAAACTGCTGGCTGAAAAAAAAGCCATCGCCGATAAAAACCTGAAAGAGGGCCAGGACTTCCTGGAAAGCAACAAGACAAAAGATGGCGTTAAAACACTGGCCAGCGGTCTCCAGTATAAAATACTGAAAGCCGGTGACGGCGCCATGCCCAAAGCCACGGACACCGTGGTCACCCATTACCGTGGCAACCTGATCAGCGGCGAAGTTTTCGATAGCTCCCACAAACGCGGTCAACCTGCAACCTTCCCTGTTTCAGGCGTTATCAAAGGCTGGACTGAAGCCCTGCAAAAAATGAAAGTGGGCGGCAAATGGCAATTGTTTGTCCCAGCAGACCTGGCTTATGGTGAGCGTGGTGCTGGACAGAAAATTGGCCCCAATTCTGTACTCATTTTTGAAATTGAATTACTGGAAATCAAGAAGTCCTAAAAATATTCAGTAATAAAAAATTGATATTCCGGGCATAGGCCAGCATAAGAATCTGGAAATCATCACTGGCTTCCCGCTGTTGCGGGAAGCCAGCAATTAATTAGAAAGACGTTTACCCATGGAAAACGCATGACTGTTATTCGATATTCTGCACCTGTTCGCGCATCTGTTCGATCAACACTTTTAATTCCACCGACACCTGCGTGGTTTTAATATCTACTGACTTTGAACCCAGGGTATTGGCTTCGCGGTTCAGTTCCTGCATGATGAAATCCAGCCTGCGACCAACCGGTTCGTTGCGTGAAAAGACATCGTCGAGTTCGGCGAAGTGACTTTTTAATCGATCCAGTTCTTCGTCGACATCCATTTTTTGCGCCAGATATACCAGCTCCTGTTCCAGGCGATCCATATCCGGTGTGGCCTGTAATTCCTGTAGCCGAGCGAGTATTTTATCGCGATATTTCTGCGCGATTTCTGGCCGTCGCTGACATTCCTGCTCGACCAGCTTTTCCATGGCACTGCGTCGTTGCTGTAGAACTTCCAGCATACGCTGCCCTTCGCGCTGACGACATTCCAGTAACTCATCCAGCGTTTTGTCAAATAGTACCAGCGCTGCTGTTTCCGTGGGTTTCATGTCCTGTTCAGGTTCTTCGACCACACCCGGCCATTGCAATATATCCATCGGATTCAGTTCGCTCGGCTGATGCAATTTCTTAATAACCACCTGACAGGAATTTACCAGCGCTTTAGCCAGCGTTTCGTTGACCATGATTTCTGAACTGTGCTCCTGTGATGCTTTAAAGCGTAATACGCACTCAACTTTTCCCCGGTTTATTTTCGCTGAAATTTTCTCCCGCACCTGCATTTCAATATTTCGCAGCTCTTCTGGCAACCGGACTATCACATCCAGATAGCGGTGATTAACCGATCGTATTTCCCATACCAGCGCCCCTGAATCCTGCTCAGAAGTTTGGCGGGCAAAAGCAGTCATGCTGTAAGTCATATAAAAATCCTGGTTTGGGCGTCTGGATCATTCTACCTTAATTAAGGATAATACGCGCTCCAATGAAATGAAGGTAAACACATAATGAGACCCAGCGGCCGTTCCACTGATGAAATGCGTCAGGTTAAGATAACGCGTAACTACACCATGCATGCTGAAGGTTCAGTATTGATTGAATTTGGCAACACCAAAGTCATCTGTACGGCATCGGTGGAACCCAGAGTACCCGGCTGGCTCCGTGGCAAAGGCCAGGGCTGGGTTACCGCAGAATACGGCATGCTGCCCCGATCGACTGGCACCCGTACCGGTCGCGAAGCTGCCCGCGGCAAACAGGGCGGCCGCACACTGGAAATACAACGCCTGATTGGTCGCTCACTCCGCGCCGCTATCGACCTGGAAGCACTGGGCGAAAATACCATTTCCATCGATTGCGATGTGATCCAGGCAGATGGCGGCACGCGTACCGCCTCGATTACCGGCAGTCATGTTGCGCTGGAAGATGCGGTTCAGTATATGCTGAACAGGAAGCTGATTAAAAAAAATCCATTAATTGGCAAGGTGGCTTCTGTATCGGTGGGCATCTATAACGGCGAACCGGTGCTTGATCTGGATTATGCAGAAGACTCCAATGCTGAAACCGACATGAATGTGGTGATGAACGATGCTGACGCCTTCATCGAAGTACAGGGCACCGCCGAAGGCCATGCTTTCAGGATGGATGAACTCAATGCTATGCTGGCACTGGCAAAAAAGGGCATTAGCGAATTACTGGCAGCACAGGATGAGGCGCTTTCATCATGAGTAATAAAATTGTTTTAGCCAGCGGCAACGCCGGCAAAGTTCGTGAAATCAACAAACTGCTCGGCGAGCATGGCATCGAAGTTGTGCCGCAGACAGAATACGATGTGCCTGAGGCGGTTGAAGACGGTTTGACCTTTGTCGAAAACGCGCTTAAGAAAGCCCGTCATGCAGCAAAGCTGACTGGCCTGCCCGCGATTGCTGACGATTCCGGCATCGAAGTGGATGCGCTGAATAAAGCCCCGGGCATATACTCGGCACGTTATTCCGGCGAAGGTGCAAACGACACAAAAAATAATGAAAAAATGCTGGCCGAACTGGACGGAGTTGCCGAGGCAGATCGTACTGCACGTTATCAATGCGTCATGGTCTATATGCACGATGCCGATGATCCAACTCCCATTATTACCCAGGGTTCACTCGAAGGTCGAATCATGACCTCACCCAGGGGTGAAGGTGGTTTTGGTTACGACCCGATTTTCTGGCTGCCCGAGCAGCAATGTGCGGCAGCCGAATTAAGCCTGGAAGAAAAAAATAAAATCAGTCATCGCGCTATCGCATTGAATGCACTGGCCGAACAGCTTAAGAAACTAAATCATCTTTAATCACTAACCGGATCACTTTCGCAACTACTTTGGCCAAGTGATCCGGTGCCTCAACATCATGACTATTCTCACCTGTGCTGACATCAATCTTGAACAGCTTCAACACCTGCTTGGCAAATTCAAGTTGAACATTCAGCTTGTTGCAGCCGATCAAGAAATTCCCGGTAGCTGGTTTGGCGATTCCGAAGCGGGCATTATTAAAAACAATCTACACATTCGGATGGACACCCCTGTGCATTCCGCATTGCATGAATCCTGTCATTACATCTGCATGGATTCGACCCGCAGAAAACATTTGCACACCGATGCCGGTGGTGATTATGATGAAGAAAACGGCGTATGTTATTTACAGATTTTATTAGCTGATTATATTGAAGGTTTTGGACGTGAACGAATGTTTAGCGACATGGATGAATGGGGTTATACGTTTCGCCTGGGCTCAAGCAAGGCATGGTTTAACGAAGATGCTGAAGATGCAAAACAGTGGCTGCTTGCACATGCCATTATCAACGAGAACGAGCAGCCGTTATATAATTTAAGAAAATAAAATAAGAAAATTAAAAAGGAGAGCAGAGCTCTCCTTTTTTATAAAAAAATAATTTCAGTTTAAAACTTGAAATTACCCTGCACACTTAGAATATCAACATCGGCCTCATAACTACCGGTTACGGTATGGCCAAACGATGCATCGGTATTGTTAATCTCGGTATCGCCGACAAACAGATGGCTATAACCAACATCGATCGACATATCGGCAGAAACATTGTAACCCAGCCCCAGGCTCAACCAGGTGCGATCATCGCCGGGAATACGCGGTGTACGATCTACCGCGGAAGGAATCGGAGTCTGGTCGACGGCCACACCGGCACGATAGGTGAAGGTACTGTCCTGTTTGTAACTCATACCCAATGCAAAGCGATAGGCATCATCCCAGTTTTCCGGAATCACAGAAGCCGATTGATAGGGGCCATTGTCAAAGCGAATTTCCAGTTGATCAAAATTACTCCATTCCGTCCAGGTAATATCCGCCATGATCGCCAGTTTAGAATCAATATCGCGATAGTAACTTACAGAAAGTGACGCCGGTAATTCTATACCTGCCTCTACCCCTGGCCGAGTATTGCTGAATGCATTTGCTGCTGGCCCAACTGAACCAATTGGACTGGTGCCATTCAAAAACGCTTCGAGTTCTGCCGAACGGGTAAAGTTCACGTCACCATCCAGATCCTGTTTGATAGCGGAACGATAAGCCAGACCTAAACGTGAATCTTTATCCAGATCATATAGCAGACCGAAGTTCCAGCCCGTTGCCCAGTTGTCGCCTTCCAGTGATTGTGAACTATCCACATTCACATCACCAACGGCCATGCCACCCGCGCCTGCACAGGTAGCCATAGCAGTACTAGTAGCCGCGCCTCCTTGCACTAAGACACCGGTACAGATCATCCCCGAATCCAGTTGATTGGCCAGGGTCGCTTCAATGTATTGCAGGCTAATGCCAAAACCAATAGATAAATCATTATTGATTTTCGAGGCAAAACTGGGATTAATATTAACAGTCGATACTTCAGATTTGGTTGCGGTGTAACGCCCGACCCAGTCATCTTCATAATCCGTGGACAAACCAAATGGCACGGTAATACCCAGACCAAAAAAGTTGCCATTACCCAGGTCTTTTACATAATAAAAATTAGGCACCAGAGCTGACTCGCCGCCATCATCATTAGTACCCGACATCGGCGCACCCGTCACCAGCGTTGAACCATTATTGGTAAAATCAGCCGCCGGCGAAATAAAATGTCCAGCTACAGAAATTTGATCCCCTGATAAACGGGTCATACCTGCCGGATTGAAATAGATGGTTGACGCATCTTCCGCAATGGCGGAACCACCGGCAAATGCATTACCCATGCCACTGGCACTATTATCAATGAGTGCAAATCCGGATGCCTGGACTCCTGTTGAAATACCTGCAGACAACAGCGCCATTGAAACAGCAAGGGTACGTTTTCTGGCTGAAAATTTCATGGTCATATTCCTGTATTTTTAGTGTTATAAAGTGTTTTTCATCATACGCCTGAACAATTAATAATCAATATGTTGCAGGCTTATTTCAATTGAAATCCATACAAATCCGATTTATGGCAGCGCTCTTGGACGACCATTTTTATCAATCGCCACATAAACCAGGCTCGCCTCCGTCACTTCAACAGCTTCTATTTTTTCACCGTTTCTACGTTGTGCATAGACTGTTACTTTTACCGTAATCGATGTTCGCCCTTCGGCCACAATATCGGCATAACAACTGATAAGATCGCCAACAAAAACCGGTTTTTTAAATTCAAATGAATCGACCGCCCGCGTTACGATGGCACCCTGGGCGCGGATTTCGGCGGGGATACTGCCGGCAATATCAACCTGCGACATAATCCAGCCACCGAATATACTGCCGCCCATATTTGCATCGGCGGGTGTTGCCGGTATACGGATTACCGGCACCCTGTTATCTGGCAGGCCCGTTTCTGTCATGCTCCATGACCTTCATATAATTTAGTGATTTCATCGGCAAATTTAGCCATGACTTTAGGCCGCTTAACTTTAAGTGTGGGTGTAAGCAACCCATCATCTACGGTCCAGGGTTCCAGGGTGACTGAAATCTGCCGAATTTTTGCATAGCCGGGAAAATTATTTAAGCGTGCCGCGACCCGTTCCTGCAATGCCTTCTCAACATTATTCTGATGAAATGCATCGGGCGCTTCCGGATGAATGCTTAATGACACCGCAAAATCCGCCCAGGCATCAGGATTTAACACCAGCATGGCTGACAAATAAGGTCGCGCTTCGCCAATGATCATTACCTGATCAAATAACGGGTCGAGTGCAATCGCCAGCTCCATATCATTGGGCGGCACTTTTTCTCCATTGGCCAATACGATAATATCTTTTAAACGTCCGGTGATATACACATGGCCATTACTTTCATCGATGCGCGCTTTATCACCCGTTCTTAACCAGCCATCTTCGGTAAAGCTTTCTTGCGTTGCTCGTTCATTTTTCCAGTAGCCTAACATGCTGCCCGGTCCATAAGATTGCAGCTCATCATTGTCAGCAATGCGAATTTTTACCCCCGGTAAAACAGTGCCGATACTTGCAGGAATATTGTCATTTACACGATTAACCGTAATCACCGGGCTCGATTCCGTTAGCCCATACCCCTGAACCAGTGGCAAGCCTAAACCTATAAATAACCTGGCCACATCTTCCGACAACGCCGCGCCGCCACAAATAGCCAGCCGCATTCGTCCGCCAAGTTTTTCCATGACTTTTCCAGCAACCATATTATGTAACAACCTGCTAAAAAGTAATTTTGGATGCCAGCTTGCCCGTCCCTGCTCATATTCAAATTTGTGCCAGCCGATATTAACTGCCGATTGAAACAGCAAACGTGCTAGCAGCGATTTCTCCTTGAGACCGTCATGAATTTTTCCATATACCCGTTCAAAAATTCGTGGCACAGAAACTAATGTAGTGGGTTTGATTTCTAACAGATCTTCAGCCAGTTGCGGTATCGAACGAGAATAGGCTACCTCGGCCGCAATAATCATCGGCACACAATAACCTGCTGTGCGTTCAAGCATGTGAGACAAAGGCAAAAACGACAGGAAAATTTCATCGTCCTGCCATTCATTGCAGGCAACTGCCGCAAAAGCATTGGAAAGAATATTGTTATGGGACAGCATGACACCTTTGGAGCGACCGGTTGTTCCAGATGTATAAACGATAGTTGCCAGATCATCTGGCGCCGCATCACCTGTTTGCAATTCCCCCTGCAAACCAAACAACCAGTCAGATAAAGATTCCAGTCGCGTATCATCGGGTTGATCGTCTTCGGATATTCTTTTGATGCTGATAATTCGCTGCAAACTACCCAGATCTATTTCAGCACTCAATAAGCGCTGCCACTGTGCTTTATCCTGAACAAATAATAATTTTATTTCTGCATGATTAATTATATAAGCAACGTTGTCTGGCCGGTCATCTACATAGAGAGGAACGGTTATTAGCCCCATACCCATTGCTGCCTGGTCGAATACAACCCATTCACGACTATTGCGCAACATCACCGCCACTTTATCACCGGCTTGCAGACCGTCTTTTTTAAAACCTGCCTGCCAGCGGGCAATTTCATTAGCCATTTCTCGCCAACTGCTTGCTGTCCATTGCTGACTGGCAAAATCATACTGGCGATAGGCGACTTTATCCGGAGTGCGTGTTAAACGCTCGCGAAACAGACCGGCAAGCGTAGCTACATCCTTCTGCTGAATCAGATCATTTTCCATTTGCATAAATTCCAGTAAACATTATTACTATATAGTTAATTATGGTTTAATTTGCTGACTTTGACAGCTATATGCTTTCGCCTGCAGATTATTTTGAACTCCACCATAAGCGCAACCTTAAACCCAGCTCGGTGGTAAATCCAGTTTCTACAAATCGAATGTGGCCTTCTCCATCCAGCACAAAACTTGTGGGCACCGCCTTCACACCATACAATTTAGCCCACTCACCATCATGATCTGTGATCACTGGCAGATTAAGATTTTCTTCCTGCAGGAATTTTTTTATTGCCGAATCACTGTCTGACCAGGAAGCGACGGTGATTATCTGATAGTCCTCAGCAATCGCCGCTATACTATTATTTTCCAGCTTACAAATCGGACACCAGGTTGCCCAGAAATGGATAAGCACAGGCTGCCCTCGATAGTGCTGCAGATTAAATTTTTCACCGGTGATTAAATCACCCGAAATATTTGTCGCTTCACCACGCGCCGCATCTTTCGTCTGCCAGCTACTTAAAGCATAAAACAATATTGCTATAAACAAAATATTCAGCACTATACTGAACCAGCGATTTTTATTTAGCTTTTTTTTAAACGAACGAAACATAAGAAAATATTTTAAATTTCCATCATTATTCAGGGCGCTGTCGCAATTATAACAACGCGTTGTGGTGCGGGATAGCCTTCGACTGTTAATTTCAGGTTGGCTGGATTTAAATAATCTTTTAGCGATTCATATTGCATCCACTCTGTAGAACGCTGCTCATCCAGCGAAGTGACATTCAGATCTACCTGCTGAATATTTTTGAATCCACAACGTGCCAGCCAGAGTTCCAGCGCATCACAACTGGGGATAAACCATACATTGCGCATTTTTGCATATCGCCCCTGCGGCACTAACACCTGTTGCTCATTACCTTCTATCACCAGAGTTTCCAGTACCAGTTCGCCGCCGGATTTAAGACAGTCGCGCAGTTGAATCAAATGATCAATCGGCGAACGCCGATGATACAGCACGCCCATTGAGAATACTGTATCAAAGGCATTAAGTTTTTCAGGCACCGCCTCAATTCCCAGCGGCAGGACATACAGTGGTTTTTCCCCGGTAAAATGTTTAACGGCCTGATACTGCATGACAAATAAAGGTGAGGGATCTATACCCATAACCAGCTCAGCACCCGCACCCAGCATACGCCAGCCATGATAGCCATTACCACAACCCACATCGAGAACAACACGTCCTGCTAATGGCTGTATATGTTGCTCGAGACGCTGCCATTTCCAGTCGGAGCGCCACTCAGTATCTATGTTAACGCCATGTATTTCATAAGGACCTTTGCGCCACGGCATCAGTTGTTTCAATGTGTCTTTCAGCTCATCTGCAAGCGCCTGCGAAAGCGGCAGTTCTGGCCTAACAGTAACCGCCGAAGCATTAAAGTCACAGGATTTTAATGAAATTTCCGGCAGCCTCTCTAGCGCTTTTTGCCATCTTGTGAGATCGCCATAACGCTCTTCATCAAGACCCTGCTTTATTTGTTCCGGTAAAATATTCAGCCATTTTTCCAGACCATATTCCTGCATGGCGGCGTACAAAAGTTCATAATTCATTTTTACATTACTTGTTATTTTATTGCTAACAGAGAAACAAAATTAAAACACTGAAACCAGACAATGACTTTTCTAAATCCAGCTTTTGTTAGTCGTTGTTTATGTTTTTCTATTGTTTCTGGCACCAGCACATTTTCTAGCGCGCTTCTCTTTTGACTGATTTCCAGCTCACTGTAACCGTTTGCTTTTTTAAACTCATGATGTAAATCTGTCATCCACTCCTGTTCAACTTCATCTGAAAAATGTATTTTCTCAGACAGCAGTAAAACACCATCCGTATTCAGCCCCTGATAAATGCTATCCAGCAATTTCGATCGATCATTCCGCTCGATAAACTGAAGCGTGAAATTCATCACAACCATAGATGCACAAATAACGGAAATATCACGAATATCTGCGCAAACCAGTTTTACGGGAACAACTGCTTTATCATTAGCGATATAACGCTGACATTGCTCAATCATGGCCGGAGAGTTATCAACAGATATAATTTCCGTATCCTGCGCATCAATACCATGGCGCATAGCAAGTGTAGATGCGCCCAAAGAACAACCAAGATCATAACAACGGCTATTATTTTTGACGTAATGTCTGGCCAGCACTGGAATCATTGACAACAGGGTGCTGTAACCAGGCACGGAGCGACCAATCATGTCCCTGAACACATGAACAACGGACTCATCAAAAACAAAATCGGTGATAGCCTCTAGCGGCTGCGAATACAAAATATCCTGTGTTTTATGCTTGCTCATCCATAAAACCTCTTAACCCAATGGGCATTATAGAAACAGTTCACGCAGAAAAAGCAATAACCATCATTGTTTTTGGGATGAGATACGATGATGTTCATAGCGAATTATGAAATTTCCGGATTTAAATAAGCAATTTATCGCTTATTTTACACTGAATCAGCTCGAAAGCTTAGCTCAAATTATTCATCAGGACGATGCAGCTCATATTTGATGGGATCTATTAATACTAGTTCCGGCTGATGCCTGTTCAAGCGCTTTGATTTCAAGGTCCGCCGGTTAAATTATACTCTTGCTTTCCATAAGCAAATCACCATAATTAAAACAACAGGACCAGGCGCTATCGTAAACAATGACATTAGCAGAATAATTATGAGCTTAACTCCACTACCTAATCTACATACAGCTAGAAATAAGAATGCAGGCAGCATGAATACTGCATTACTGACTGGCTTCATCCAGCATATGAATGATGAAGACATCAAAAAGACCCATCACTTTAATGGCCGCTATGAAAATATTTATATCAGCTCCGACAAGATTCCCGAAGTTCAGCAGATTCTCAGCCTGGCCATTAGCAACGCGGCAAAAATCCTTAAAAAAAATGAAGCTGATCTCAAGGCTGGCTTATGGTTTAACGCCATGGGTCATGGTCAGCTTACCACTGCTCACCGTCACGACGACGATGATGAATTATTGTCAGCCGTTTATTATGTGAAAACCCCCCAGGATTCTGGAAATCTGATTTTACAATACAAAAACTTCACTATTGAAGTACAGCCGGAAGAAGGCCTGTTCGTGTTTTTCCCGCCGGATATGATTCACCAGGTCACCGAAAACAGAAGTCAGGAAATGCGTCTATCACTGGGAATCAATATTGGCCCCAAATAGCAAGCCGCAATATTAAATACATATCAGCCTGGAAATTAATACGAAAATACAATCCTGCTATCATTTTTCTGTAATCTTTTGGCAAGAAAATAGTATCTGAGACAAAATAATAGAGACAGATTATGCAAGCCATGAACTCAGAATATAATCCTCCACAAGCTTGCCTGCCAGATGAGTTTTATTGTTCACGTAAGATATCCGAATTATCGAATTAATTTAATGATCGGCTGGATGAGATCATATCAATCGCTGGGCGGCTATACACGATAAAAAATTATAATTTTACTTCCAACCGGTGGCATCAGCGACACCTTTGCCCAGATCAGCAGGAGACCGCACGGTGGTAACGCCAGCTTTTTCCAGTGCAGTGAATTTCTCTTCCGCGGTACCCTTGCCCCCAGAAATGATTGCGCCCGCATGACCCATTCGTTTTCCTTTTGGTGCTGTACCGCCCGCAATGAATGCAGTCACCGGCTTGCTGACATTGGTCTGAATAAATTCGGCCGCTTCTTCCTCGGCAGTTCCACCGATTTCGCCGACCATTAATATGGCTTCTGTTTCAGGGTCTTCTTCAAACAATTGCAGGCAATCAATAAAATTTGTTCCGGGGATAGGATCACCACCGATACCAATGCAGGTGGTCTGACCAAAACCTAAATCCGAAGTTTGTTTTACCGCTTCATAAGTCAGAGTACCTGAGCGCGAGACCACACCGACTTTACCCGCCTGATGAATAACGCCGGGCATAATGCCGATCTTGCATTCATCGGGGGTAATAATACCTGGGCAATTCGGGCCAATCAAACGAGCGCCCGCATTATCAACGGCTATTTTTGCTTCCAGCATATCCAGGGTTGGAATACCTTCAGTAATGCATACAATCAGTTCAATCCCGGCGTCCACCGCTTCTAAAATAGAATCTTTACAGAAAGCAGCTGGCACATAGATCACAGAAGCGGTTGCTGCAGTATTGGTTACCGCTTCCTTAACAGTATTAAATACCGGCAACTCCAGATGTATCTGGCCACCTTTCCCCGGGGTAACCCCGCCCACCATTTTAGTGCCGTAGGCAATAGCCTGTTCCGAGTGAAATGTGCCCTGTTTTCCGGTAAAGCCCTGGCAAATAACTTTTGTTTCGGCATTAATTAAAACACTCATTTATTTGCCCTCCGCTGCAGCAACCGCTTTCTGGGCCGCTTCCGTCAAACCATGGGCAGCAATAATATTTAATCCACTGTCTTCAAGCAGCTGTGAACCGCGTTCTGCATTATTGCCTTCAAGACGCACAACTATTGGCACCTTCACACCAACTTCTTCAATCGCACCGATAATACCTTCGGCGATCAAATCGCAGCGCACGATACCGCCAAAAATATTAACCAGAACCGTCTTCACATTGCTGTCAGACAAAATAATTTTAAAGGCTTCTGCGACTCGTTCCCTGGTTGCACCACCACCAACATCAAGAAAATTTGCCGGGTCACCACCATGTAGTTTAATCAAATCCATCGTTGCCATGGCAAGACCTGCGCCATTTACCATGCAACCAATACTGCCGTCCAGGGCGATGTAATTTAAATCCCATTCCTTGGCTCGATTTTCACGTTCATCTTCCTGCGAAGCATCACGCATTTCCATTAAATCCGGTTGGCGATATAACGCATTATCATCGACATTTATTTTTCCATCCAGACAGATCAAATCCCCTTCTCTGGTAACAACCAGCGGATTAATTTCAACCAGGCTTAAATCTTTATCAATGAATAGCTTCGCCAGACCGGAAAGTAATTTGGTAAATTGCTTGACCTGATCATCCTGCAGACCCAGACCAAAAGCCAGCTTGCGGCACTGAAAAGGCATGAGCCCCAACATCGGATCCAGGGTTGTACGAAGAATTTTTTCAGGTGATTCGGCAGCAACTTTTTCTATTTCAACACCACCTTCGGTAGACGCCATAATGACAACTCGACGGGTTGCTCTGTCTACTACCGCACCCAGATAGAGTTCACTAGCTATATTGCAGGTTTCTTCTATCAATACACGATTGATCGGCTGACCATCAGCATCCGTTTGATATGTAACCAGTCGTGTTCCCAGCATTTCACCCACATGATGCGAAGCATCATCTATTGAATCAACCAGCTTCACGCCACCCGCCTTACCTCGACCACCTGCATGCACCTGTGCCTTTATCACCCAACGATCACCGCCAAGAGAATCAATCGCGGCATGCACATCACCCGCCGAGCTGACTACGCGATTTTGTGGTACTGGCATACCGTAATTTTCAAACAGGTGTTTGGCCTGGTATTCATGTAAATTCATTATGTCACTCCGCTGTTGCGAAATACCCGCTGGTTATTCTACTGTTAATGCGTACTAATTTTATTTTATCCCAGCCAGCATCATTCATCATGATTTATTTTTTACTGCGCTTATTCGCCACATGAATTGCATTGCCATTCACTGCCAGTGCCGCTTCATGGAAAGACTCGGATAATGTTGGATGCGCAAATGTGGTTAGCCCGACATCTTCAGCACTCGCACCCATTTCCATGGCCACCACGGCTTGCGCAATAAGTTCGGATGCCTGCGGACCAAACACATGCACGCCAAGTATGCGATCTGTTTCTGCATGGGATAGTATTTTGACAAATCCAGTGGTGGTGCCCAACGCTCGTGCTCGACCACTAGCCGCAAAAGGAAAAATGCCTGCTTTATAATTTTCGCCTATGGTTTTTAAATGTTGTTCGTTTTTGCCTACCCAGGCAATTTCTGGATGGGTGTAAATAACCGAGGGAATTAGATCGTAATTAACCTCGCCATGATTGCCGGCAATACGCTCTGCCACCATGATGCCTTCTTCTGAACCCTTATGCGCCAGCATAGGTCCGCGCACAACATCGCCAATAGCATAAACACCTGGCAAGGATGTTTCACATTGCTCATTTACATGAATACAAAAGCGCTCATCCAGTAGCAAATCAACTTCTTCATCAAAAACATTATCACTATTCGGATGACGGCCAACCGCAATAATTAATTTATCAAAGGTTTCTTTCTGATCCCCTTTATCATCCTGGTAATGCACCTCGACAACTTTATTTTTGCCTTTTGCCTTAATATTACTTTGCATTAATCGTGCATTGAGGCGAATATCCAGCCCCTGTTTTTTAAATTCTTTTAAACTGTCTCTGGCAATTTGTTCATCTGTTATCGGCAAAAAAGCATCCTGCGCTTCCAGCACTACTACCTCCGCGCCCAGACGCTTCCATACGCTACCTAATTCCAGGCCTATTACACCCGCGCCGATCACGCCGAGGCGTTTTGGCACCTCAGAAAAACACAATGCGCCGGTAGAATCGACTATAAATTCATCATCGACAGGTGCCGCCGTTATATCAATGGATGATGAGCCTGTGGCAATAATAATATTGTCAGCTTCCACGCTGGTCACTTTCTTGCCAGCAGTTATTTCAACGCGCTTTTCCGCCAGTAAGCGTCCCCGTCCTTTAATCCAGCTAACCTGATTCGATTTGAATAAAGCGGCAATGCCCAGAGTAAGGTCGCTGATAATTTTATTTTTTCGCGCCATCATCGCGGCGAGATCCAGGGAAACATCCTGGGTTTTTATACCATGCTCACCCAGCTCATGCTGACAACGCGCATAAAGCTCCGATGACTCAAGCAAGGACTTGGATGGTATGCAGCCAACATTCAGGCAGGTTCCTCCCAGCCTTGGTTTCCCCTGCTCATCAACCCAGTCGTCCACGCAGGCGGTAGTTAAACCCAGTTGCGCACAACGAATGGCGGCAACATAACCCGCCGGCCCTGCACCTATAACGACAACATCATATTTATCAGACATTTTCTTTTACCAGAATTAAGCTAGATTCATACGCCAATAATCATTCTTGCTGGATCTTCCAGCACATCTTTTATGGTAACCAGAAACTGTACCGCTTCCCGGCCATCAATAATTCGATGATCATAAGACAGAGCAAGATACATCATCGGCCTTGCAACAATTGCCTCGCCTTCAACAACTGGCCGAGACTGAATTTTATGCATACCAAGAATACCACTCTGGGGAGGATTGAGTATCGGCGTCGACAATAATGAACCAAATATGCCGCCATTGGATAAGGTAAATGTGCCACCGATCATATCATCGATTGCAAGAGTATTGTTCTGTGCCGCATCGACATGATCAGCAATTGCTTTTTCAATTTCAGCCAGATTCATTTGATCGGCATTACGAATAATCGGCACTACCAGCCCGCGGGGAGATGACACCGCTACACCTATGTCAAAATAACCATGATAGACAACATCATTGCCATCAATCGATGCATTGACGCCTGGAAAACGCTTTAATGCTTCGATGCTTGCCTTAATAAAAAACGACATAAAGCCAAGCTTAATGCCATATTTCTTTTCAAACTGTTGCTGATATTTTTTACGCAAATCCATAACCGGCTGCATATTAACTTCGTTGAACGTTGTCAGGATAGCCGCCGTATGCTGTGCCTCAACAAGACGTTCTGCAATCCGTGCGCGCAAACGTGTCATCGGCACGCGCTTTTCAATTCGCTCGCCGAAAACGGGTAAAATTTCTTTCTCTGGCACTTGAGTCTCAACGGCTTTTTCTGCCGTTTTTTCAACTGCTGTTTGCTGTGTTGCTTGTTGTTGCATAAACGCCTGGACATCTTCTTTTAATACTCGTCCAGCTTTACCACTGCCCTGAATCAACGCTGCATCGAGATTATTTTCAATAATCATTTTTTTTGCCGAGGGCGTGATAATAGATTCAGCAGAGTCTGTACTAACAACATCTGCTGCAGCTGCAGTTGGTTCTGTTGCTGCGGCAACTTCTCCAGCTTCCAATTTTGCCAATAGCTGATCGGCAACTACATTTGCCCCTTCCTGTTCAACAACTTCCAGCAGTACACCATCAACCGGTGCAGGCACTTCCAGCACGACCTTATCTGTTTCAATATCAACCAGGGATTCATCTCGTCGTACACTATCTCCCGCCTTTTTATGCCAGCTAACGACGACTGCATCGGCAACTGATTCAGGTAAAGCGGGAACTTTAACTTCTATTGTCATGGCTAATCTCTTTAATTAATTTCAATACCCAGGGCTTCGGCGACCAGAGACTTTTGCTGCCGTGCATGAACTTTTGCCGAGCCCACTGCAGGTGCTGCCGAAGGCTCGCGCCCAACATAGCGAACATCACAGGGGTGCTTTAATTTGGCCGCCATACGTGGCTCAAAATAATCCCAGCCGCCCTGGTTTTTTGGCTCTTCCTGACACCAGATCAATTCTTTCGCATTCATATACTGCTTTAACACATTGTTAAGCGCCTTAGCCGGAAAGGGATACAATTCTTCGATGCGAATAATTGCAACATCATTTTTCTCAGCCGCACGTCTATTCTCCAGTAAATCGTAATACACTTTGCCACTGCACATGATGACACGCTTTACTGCCCTGTCATTGATATCATCGACTTCGGGCAATACCGCTACAAACTTGCCCTCCGTTAAATCTTCCAGTGTACTGACAGCCAGTTTATGCCGTAACAAACTTTTTGGCGTCATGGTAATCAGCGGCTTGCGATACTTACGTACCATCTGACGGCGTAATAAATGAAACATTTGTGCCGGCGTGCTAGGCACACAAACCTGAATATTATCCTGCGCACAAAGCTGCAAATAACGTTCAAGCCTGGCCGACGAATGCTCAGCACCCTGACCTTCATAACCATGGGGCAAAAACATGACCAGGCCACATAACCGGTTCCATTTCTGTTCACCGGCGACAATAAACTGGTCAATAACCACCTGCGCACAATTGGCAAAATCACCGAACTGCGCCTCCCAGATCACCAGCGTTTCCGGCTCTGCGGTGGCATAACCATATTCAAAACCCAGCACTGCGGCTTCTGACAACAGTGAATCAATAACCAGAAAATTGGCCTGCTTTTTATTGATGTTTCTGAGCGGCACATAGGCACGACCATCTAGCTGGTTATGCCATACTGCATGGCGATGGAAAAACGTACCTCGACCACAGTCCTGGCCGGAAAGACGCACCGCATAATCTTCATTAACCAGTGAGGCATAAGCCATGATTTCCGCATAGCCCCAGTCAAGCGGCAATGCTCCCGCAGTCATTTTATGCCGGTCGGTCATAATTTTATCAACCCTGGGGTGCAGCTCAAAATCTTCCGGCATTTGTTCAAGACGTGAAGACAGATAACGAATATCTTCTATGCTTATCGCTGTTTTTGCTGGCGCAGCATGCGAAGTGTTTTCGTAGGGATGCCAGTCAATATGAAACGCATAATTGGCTTCGCCGTTTTCAATCATGTTAGGCACAACACAATGGCCTGCATCCATTTCATCCCGAAAACGACTAATCATTTTTTCCACTTCATCAGCAAGCAGAACTTTTTCTCTGACCAGTTTTTCAGCATAGAGTGCGCGTGTAGTGGGCAGGCTGTTGATGCTCCTGTACATCATCGGCTGAGTCGCCGACGGCTCGTCTGCTTCATTGTGTCCATGGCGTCGATAACAGACCATGTCGATCACCACATCTTTTTTAAATGTCATGCGATAATCCAGTGCCATCTGGGTCACCAGAATTGCCGCATCAGGATCGTCTGCATTGACATGGAAAATGGGCGCATCCACCATTTTGGCCACATCGGTACAGTAATAAGCAGAACGACTATCCAGCAGATTACTGGTAGTAAACCCAATCTGATTATTAATGATGACATGCACCGTGCCCTTGGTTGAATACCCTCGGGACTGAGACATTTGCAGGGTTTCCATCACTACCCCCTGGCCAGCAAAAGCGGCATCGCCGTGGATTTGTAACGGCAGTACCTCAACGCCTTTGGCATCACCGCGCCTTTCCTGCCGCGCCCGCACCGCACCTTCGGCTACCGGTGCAACAATTTCCAGATGTGACGGATTAAAAGCCAGTGCCAGATGCACCACGCCTTCCGCTGTCTGTACATCCGATGAAAAACCCATATGATATTTCACATCGCCAGCGGAATTACCATGGGATTTTCGGCCCTCGAATTCCATGAACAGATCATTCGGGGTTTTACCCATGATATTAATCAGCACATTTAAACGACCACGATGCGCCATGGCGATGACCACTTCCTTCATGCCATAATTACCACCCGCCCGCCGGATGATTTCATCCAGAACTGGAATCAGAGTTTCACCACCTTCCAGAGAAAAACGCTTCTGTCCTACATACTTGGTGTGTAAATATTTTTCCAGACCTTCGGCCGCCGTCAGCCGGCTTAAAATATTGTGCTGCTGTTCGGCTGTTAAATCCGCTTTCCCACGAACACTTTCCAGCCGCTGCTGTATCCAGCGTTTTTCTTCCGTTTCGGTAATGTGCATATATTCTGCACCAATAGAACCGCAGTAGGTTTGCTGAAGAATATTGAGAATTTCAGCCAGCGACGCCTGTTCTGGACCGAATAATGAACCGGTATCAAACGAGGTTTGCAGGTCGGCCTCGGTCAGTTCGTGATGCCGAAAATCAAGCTCTTCGATAGTTTCTCGCAGAGGCCGCTGCAATGGGTCAAGCCGGGCATGCTGATGGCCACGAAAACGATAGGCATTGATGAGCTGCAAGACCTGTACCTGTTTACGCTCATACTCAAGATTGATACTGGCCGCCGCACCATGGGGCGCTGCCTGAATCCCCCCCGATCGCTGGGTTAGCTGGCGAAATTGTTCGCGAATTTCATCGTGGGGAATATCTTTTGCAGCCGAACCATTAACCCGGGGTAAAGTTTCAAAATATTCCCGCCAGTGATTTTCAACAGCATTGGGATTCCGCAGAAAAGTCTCATACAAGCCTTCTACCCAGGCAGCACTACCGGCATCCAGCATGGCGCTATCCCAGAGTGCTTGCATGTCTGATTTATTATTGTTGCTCATGCGGTCCCTGACTGAATGAGTGTAAGTGCTTCACATTTAATAAGTTAGTATTAGTTATAGTTCAATTTGTATCATATATTGTGTGAAAAACGTATACATCCATATAATCAACAACAATGTTGCGCGCTATTAGATCAAATCATCCTGCAAAGAAGAATCGCGTCTGGTTCAGCGACCAGCAACATGATTTATTTGTCTGGTTTGATAACCACAACAAGCCCATTGCTTTTCAATTCAGTTATAACAAAAACATTAACGAACATTCGATAAGCTGGTCAGAAAAAATGGGCTACAGCCATGATAAAATTGATAACGGCGAGCCGGGTGACGGCAGCTATAAAATGACGCCTATCATGATGCCTGACGGCATCTTTGACGGCAAAAAGATTGCGGAAGAATTTAAGCGAGTTAGTCTAGAGCTGGATACCGCACTGACTGATTTTATTTATCAGACACTTCTCAGTTATGCCAAATAATTTATTGGCCAAGTGCAGTAAACCAGTCGCCATGCTTATCCATTAATTTCTGCAGGGGTAAAAACAGGGGCTGCGGCATTTCATTGATATCAACCCACTGCCAGCATTCAATTTCATTCGGCTCTTTTACAATCGCCTCGCCGCCCATATAGTCAGCTACGACATAGAGCGTGACCGTATGCAGTCCACCATTGGTAAAACGATTGTTGGTATAAGGTCCATAATTTAGATTGTGGATGACCAGTCCTGACGCTTCCGCAACTTCCCGGCGTGCACTTTCAAACACCGATTCACCCTGCTGCATATAGCCACCGGGGCATTGCCAGGTATTACGTCCCGGCATTTTCATCCGCCTGCCCAGTAACACTTTTCCCTGCCTGAGCACAATAACGGCGACGCCCACCCTGGGCTGATCATTCTGCTGCACAAATTCACCCCTTAATTTTTTTGCTTTACGAAGAACAGCACCGGCATTCGCTAATGGAATGTATTGCAACATTAGCTTTGGTGAATTATTCCATACCTGGATATTTATCCCTGTTCAAAGCGAGATAAAGCAAACCAGCCACACTCATGGCGTCAGTTATCCGACCATCCTGGGCCATTTCAATCGCGTCCAGCAAGGGCAATTTTTTTAGCTGCAGGTCTTTTTCGGTATCTTCTAATTGCTGCTGCCCCGGCTTCAGATCACGTGCTAAAAACAGATAGCCCTGCTCGTCGGTTATCGAGTTCGAAGTATGTACATGCATAATCTGCTGAACATCACCGGCGATTAAACCGGTTTCCTCTTCCAGTTCACGCTGCGCAGTCTGCATACAATCCTCACCCAGCGGAGAGCCGCCCATGGGAATCTCCCACGACCACTCATCGAGCGTGTAGCGATGCTGCCCGACCAGCCAGGTGTTGCCCTGCCCATCAACGGGAATAATGCCTACCGCCTGACTTTTAAAACATACCTTGCCATAAACACCGGGACTCCCGCCGGGATTGATGACCTGATGTTCTTCTAATTTAATCCAGGGATTTTCATATACATCCCGGCTTTCCAGAGTCTGCCAGGGACTGGAATTCGACTCAGTCTTCGTCATCGGTTTCCAGGCCATTTTTGTGCGTATCATTTATGCGCACCAGCAATGTCCGAAACGGGATAGCCGATTCATCCATATTGCGCACGAATTCCATATAAGCCAGATCGCCGGTGCGCCAGCAATAAGTGCCTTCCTGCATGGACGTAAAAATACCTTTCAGGGTATCTTCCAGATCATCAATAAATTTGGGCGCTTCACCCATACCTTCGGAATCGAAATCGATTGCGGCGCGCATATCTTCGACTTCATACAGGGCATCTTTAACCAGAGCCACGTACTCATCAACGGTTCTTGCTCGTTTCATCTAACCACCTCAAAAGTTGTAAGCTCGATATTTTACCCCGCATTGCTAATCAGCACAGCCCTGCTTATAGCGCGACTTGCATAGCCCATAAATACCGCTAACCATGGTATTGCCTGACTGACCTACGCGTGTTCAACGATTATTTTTTATTGCGCCGTTTAGGCCGGGCCTTGAATGCCATCACCGACGGCATGATCTGGTCATAGGGCAGGTTTTCTACACTGCCATATTTTTCAACGGCCGTTGCGACCACGCTGGATACATCCGCAACCATCTCTGTTGAGGCGTCGCCGTCGAGCAATTTCTGAATACCCAGCAAGCCACCGTTCTGCACCCGAATTTCCTTGTTGTGCGGGAAGGGGCCATCGATTTCGTTTATTTTGAAAACAAATCGTGTCTGGCTGCGCAAATGATTCAGCAGGGCGACACAGTTTTGCTGACTGTCGGCATTTTTACAGGTCACGCCATGGCGATCCGCCAGGCGAAACATTTCGCCCTGCGAACAATTGCAGCGCAGGGAACACAACGCTTTCTCAAATACGCATTGCAGCTCGGTGATTTGCTGGTAGGTTTTTCTGTATTCGTCTTCGTCCATCGTAAAGGGGGGGAATTGGATTCAGGATAATGGCAGAACTATTTCTCGTGTTCCATCACAATAGGCTGTTCACGTTTTTCCATCAACATTTCTTCAGCCGCTAGCTGGTTGTCAGCGAACATCACTTTAATAATTGCCTGATCGCCTTCCGGCTGCGCCGCCCTCTGTTCTCTGGCAAAATTTTTCGCTTCTTTAAAAGACTCGAAATCTTTAATCAGATCCAGTTGTTTCAGCATCGCCAATTCAGCTTCTTCAATTCGAAATACGTAATAAGGCATACAGCACCCTTTGGTTGATATAGACAATAAAACCGAGTAAATTAGTCAGGTATTATAACTGAAATTAGTATATAATATGCAACAATTTTCCACAGGTAGAAGTCATTATGGATTCGGAAACATCGAAAGAATTGCAAATACTGGTCACCCTGCGCAAGGTGCTGTCCAGCGTTGTGCGCGAAATCACCCCGGAACCCGGCATGCGCCATCCATTGAGCCAGCAGACCATGGAAGATGTCCGCCAGAGTTTTTCACTGATTGCAGCCCGAGAAAAAGAAATCGCCGATGCAGCTGGCAAGCCTAGCCTGCACCGCCCCCGATTTACCGATGAAACACCGACTTCCAATGTCGTCAACTTGCATGGCATGAAAAAAGACGATAACAACAAGTAAATACACCCCTGTTCCAGGGCGGGCGGCGCCCGTCCAGTCAACTTCCTGCTTTTTCCCGGCTATTGCCGACCTCCTTTTTCAGTCGTTATCGATAACAACTACAATTAAAATATAAGTCTGATAATAAAAAAGGACCCCCGTTTGAAAATACGCTTCAACAAGGGCGACTTCTGGGGCGGGCTGTCAGCCTCAGCAGTCATGTTGCCACAGGCAACCGCCTTCGGTATCGCCCTGTGGGCGCCCTATAGCCAGGATCCTGCACTGGGGGCAATGGCCGGCCTGATTACGGCCATTGCCCTGTGTTTTTTCTCCGGACTCAGTGGTGGCACTACCGGCATGGTCAGCTCGCCCACCGGCCCCACCATGGTGCTGGTTGCCGGAGCACTGGTTAGCCTGAACGCCCGCGGTATTTCCGGCACCGAGCTGGTGAACAATATAGCCATCATGCTGTTTATCACCGGCATCATCCAGATCCTTATCGGGCTATCCAGTGGCGGCCGCCTGATTAAATTCATCCCCTACCCGGTCGTCGCGGGCTTCATGACCGGCTCTGCCATTCTGATGATAAATTCACAGGTGGATATGCTGGATTTATTCGCCTTCGATCAGATGCTGCAGCAGACGCTGTGGCTCCCCTGGGTGACAGCACTGGTTACTTTTGCCGCCATGTCATTCCTGCCGAAACTTTTACCCGCGATTCCCGGCACGGTTTCTGGCCTGCTCACCGGTTCTGTCATATTCCATATATTGAGTAATGTGACCGGCTTTACTTATCCCGATCAATGGGTGGTGGGCAGTCTGCCCAATATTGCCAGTATCCAGCTGGTTATGCCTGCATCGCTGGACAATATTCCCTGGGATATTATTCTGCCGGTCAGCCTGGCGCTAGCCGTACTTTCATCCCTGGATAGCCTGTTAACATCGGTAGTCGCTGATGTGGCAACGACCGATCGCCACCATGCCAAACGCGAATTAACCGGCCAGGGCATTGGCCAGATGGTTGCCGCACTGTTTGGCGGCATAGCCGGTGCTGGCACCACTGGCGCTTCACTGGTCGCCATCAAATCAGGAGGTCGCTACTGGGCAGCTATTATCAGTGCGCTCACCTTTGTGCTGGTTATCGTATTGCTGGGGCCGATTGCCGCATTACTCCCGATCAGCGTGCTGGCCGGCATCATTTTGCATGTTGCCATTATTAGCATGCTGGAAAGAGACATTCTGTTCTGGCTTAAACGTCGCCGCAGTCGGCTTGACGCATCCACCGCACTGCTGGTAACAGGGGTCACCGTAGCCTATGACCTGATGGTTGCTGTGGGTGTCGGTTTGCTACTGGCCACTTTCCAGTTCGTGCGCGCACAAATCCTGTCACCTGTGGTGCATCGGCGCTCCACTGTTGCGCAGCACCCATCGTTACGCCGACGCAGCGAAAAGAACCGAGCACTACTGCAGCAACATGCCGAAGAGGTACTCATTTATGAACTTAAAGGCAATCTGTTTTTTGGCACCGTCGATAAATTATTTGAACAGTTTAATGCTGAACTCAGTCGCCCGGTAACGATCATTCTCGACATGGCGCGAGTACAGCAGGTTGATTTAACCGCCGTACGCATGCTGCAACAAATGGCGGATAGATTGCATAAGGTAAATGGCGAACTTATTTTCACCAATGTGCGTAAAGGCAAAGGTCTGAGTCAGAAAGTGGAAAAAACATTACGCCAGATCAGCCCGCATCACAGTGGTAATTATCCGGTACGAACATTTATCGACGCCGATGAAGCCATCGAGTATGCGGAAAATAAATTACTGGAAAAACTGGGCGAAAAACAGAAACCGCTCAAGCAGATAGCACTACAGGATAGCGATCTCTGTTACGGCTTATCCGCAGATGTTTTAGCAACGCTACAAAAGGCCATGAAACCGGTGGCGCTTAAATCCGGTGAAATCCTGTTTAAAACAAATGATATGGGCAGCGAATTATTTATTGTGACCGAAGGTGAAATCGATATTCTGTTGCCCTACGGACATCACCACTACAAGCGACTTTCCAAATTTGGCGCCGGCGCATTTTTTGGTGAAATTGTTTTCCTGAAACCAGGGCCGCGGACGGCGGATGCTCGAGCCATTACTGATGCTAAATTATTAATGCTGGACAGCGATGGTTTTCAACTACTGAAACAACAAAACCCGGACGCGGCGATTAAACTGGTCATGCGACTGGGTCGTGAGTTGAGCGATCGACTCAGATGGTCCGACACGGAAATGCGCCGGCTGTCCGAGTAATGTGACGCGAGTTAATTAACCGGCAGTTTTTCCCGCAAAGCATCACGATCAAACCACCACTGGTCCTGAACAATTGCATCCAGCACGGTTGCCATACGCGGCAGGAAAATCTGCGGATCATTCAGCTCCATTTTTTCCATCCAGAAATCCAGCGCTTCCTGTGACTTGACATCACCGTGGCGCTGCCCAACTTTGGCAATCAGATTGGTGGTCAGGAAACTCAAGCTATCGTGCTGCTCATCACTGGCACGCAGCCCTACAATATAGTGTGCAGTGGCCGCCGCAACCGCAGCACCGTCTGAGTCTTTGGGTGTTTCATCCACCACATAAGTCAGCAGCACAATGGAGTGTTCGGGATCGATGGGATAAGTAACCGACAACCAGACGCCATGGGCCAGCGCCAGAATAGAAGCGGGCTGATCTGTCTGATACATGATATCGCAGGCTTCCACCGCATCGGGCCATTGCTCGTGTTCAATAAAAACATCGAACGCCTGTCGCGCTTCATTCCAGGCTGCTTCTGCCTGCTCCAGCCCAAGCATGGCATTGGCCATATCAAGCTGAATACGCGCCCGTTCAGTGGGGCTAGCATCTGCCGGCAGCGCATTTAAATCACTTTTTAAATTCGCCAGCCGCTCCGCTAAAAATGCTTTCGCCTGTTCATCATCGGAACCTTCGATAATGGCCTGCTGTGGAACTATACCGTCGTCTTTACTCATAACTCTTTAACTTCATATTTTTGCAGAAGTGCTTTTTATAGAAAAGCACGGATTAATACAACACACTAATATTATGGCTTATGCTGAAATATCAAGCCCATGCCAGCATCTAACCCGGCATCTGGTTACCAGGCTGGAGGGCGGTTTCCATATCCAGCAGGCGCTGTCTGGCTGTTGTTATTGCAGCAGAATCGGAATCCGCGCATTGTGCAATTAACTCGCCGGCCTTCTTGCACACTACCGCCTGCTGTTCCGGTATAAACATTTGCATGGCAAGCAATACGGCTTCTCGTGATTCACTCAACAGGGTCGGCACCAGATCATCTTCACCAATACAGCTATCCGGTCTGAGCAAATCGGAAATCAGTGGATTTTCCAGCATGGCGAAATGGGATTCTCGCGCCTGCTCTTCCATCTGCAGTTTGGCATGCGCCTGCGCGTCCTGACCAATGGCCTGCCACATGGACTGCATAATAGCTGCCACCAGCCGCCTGAGCATTTGCTTGATCTCGCTCTGATCGCCGGCCAGCCCGGTACAACGCTCGTAGCTTTTATCCAGCTGTTCTTTCAGCTTTAAAATTACATCGGCCTCCGCATTGGCCTCCAGCTCCACCGCCCGCTGTACCAGATCACGGAATTCATTCATAAAATCATCCACTTCCTGCGCATCCTGTTGCTGCGCCTGCTGGATATCCAGCAAACTGACCGGCTCATCGCCAAATAGTGGATTCTCGAACTTGCGTTGTAAATGACGCTCGCGCGTTCCCGGATACTGGCTAAACATGACGCTCATGCAGCCTCCTCTATGGCACGATCCAGCGCCGCTTCCAGAGCCTGCTCCTCGATCGGGAAAGCGATGATTTCAAAAACCGGATACACCGCCAGAAAATCATCCAGTTGTGGCCGCTGATCCTGATCATAGAATACGATGAGCCGGGTATCGGGCATGCGCTGCAATACCGCCATCAGCGAATCCAGGTTACTGCTTCGATCTCGAAAATCAATCTGAAAATTAAACTCCGCCACAATCACTTTGGGCTGATTCTTTTTCAGCCACTTGATGGCCTTGCGCATACTATCAATAATTTCAGTTTGAAAACCCTTGCGCTGGTACAGGGGGGAAAAATTAGGATAACCGCCTAATTCTATGATGGTAAGCAGGGTATTGTCGGCTGCCATGGGTTCCTGTCGATCGCTAAAAGGAGCCCATTATAACAAGGCTTTTCCGGGTATATATATGCCCACCATGATCGATAATTTATCTATTTATAATCAACAACTTACACTAGCCATACTTTGCCAGATCGCAATTTTAGGTCTATAGTTAAATTAATTACCGCTAACTTTTCCTGTTATGACGACAAGCGAACTCATTAGACAGCTGGCTCAGCAACTGAATATCACCCAGAAAGAAGCCCACAGATTGCTGCATCAGGAACTGGACGCAATGGCTCGACATCTTGGTGAAGGCAAAAATGTGATCATCCGTGGCTTTGGCACACTGGGCTTGCGGGATAGCCGCAATATTCAGAGCGGACGAAAAAATCTGTTTTTCCGCGCCTCACAAAAATTAAAAGACTTCGTCAAACCCTGGAAGCCAGAGGATCCGCCGTCATGAGTGGGCGCATCCATGAAGGCGCTATTCGTGATCAAATAGCTCGCATCAGCGGCGACAATAAAACACTACTGCGAAATTTTTCCCGGGAACTCTTTAATGCTATTCGACAGGGCCTGCTCGATGATGGCCATGTGCGGCTGTATCAGTTTGGCAGCTTTAAACTTCACTGGACCCGGGAGCGCAAAGGAAGGAACCCACGTACCGGTGAAAGCCTGATTATTGCCGCGCATCCTCGTGTTGTATTTACCCCGGCCAAAGCATTAAAAGATAAAACTCAGGATCAGCAACTGGACGATGCGACAATATCGGCAACAAAAGCAAATGCAGAAATCAGCAGCAACATACCGCCAGTCCAGTCGACCGTCACCGCAGCTCAATCGAGCACGGCAACCTCACCCACTGCAACTGATTCCAATAATCAAAAAACAATTATCAGAGAACCTTATTTAAGTAAAAATATTAAACACAAAAATACCGATATTAAATCCAGTAATCAACCGCCAATAAAATCAATTGCGGCCGCACTGATAATCGCAGCCTTTGCATTTTATTTATATCAGCCTGCTATAGAAACAGAAACTACTCTGACCATCGACACCTCAGGCAAAAGCAATACGAATAATATCAACTCACTCACCACCGAAGTCGTGGACGAAAAAAAACAGGTGGCTCCAGCAGCCACACAAAAAACAACTGAAACCATTAGCCTTGAGCCAGCCATTCTGCAATATGCCAATGAGCCTGAACCAGTAGCACCCATCGAACAAGCCACTGTCAATGTGATAGCAACCAACAGCGAATCGATGGTTACAGAGAATAAACCCGCAGCATTTTTTCCCGAAAAATCTCACCATCTGGTGAATGGCGACAGCCTCTGGCGCTTATCAAAGAAAAATTATATCAATCCATTTTACTGGCCGCATATTTATCAGGCCAATAGCAAATATATTTACAACCCCAATAAATTACTCATCGGACGCACCATCACATTACCTGCTTTGTATGGCCACCCTGACAAGCTGACCGATGAAGACCGACGCCATATAGCCGAGGGCTATTTTCTGGTTTATCGCTACAATAAAAAACATCAGCGACCTTTCTCATATTACGCTTTACTGGGTGTGAAAAAATTTGATCCTTCTGTTATAGAAGAGCATATTTACGAAATTGAAGAAAATGACTGGGAAAGTCTTCAGCTGGCCAGCAACTAAGCATAAACAGAATGATGGATTCCCTGTATTTTAAGGCTCATGCAAATTTTTATACGGATTTATAAAAACAAATGAATCATCTATTTAAAACCGTCTGCCTCTCTCTGACCTTAATATTGCTGGCTTCCTGTTCAATAAAACAAATGACCGTACGCATGTCAATGCCCATGATTGAAGGTGGCATTACTGCATTAAACAAAGAAACCGACCTGGAATTAGCAAAAGCCGCCTTCCCTCCAAACATCGAACTCATGGAAGGCATGTTAATTAACGATCCTGGTAACAGCCAGCTACAGGCTTATTTGGCACAGGCTTATTATGGCTACGCTTTTGGCTTCGTAGAAGACATCAAAAAACAGCGTGCTGCGAATTTCTACTACCGGGGTTTTTTACATGCCAGGAACATTCTCATTAACCAGGGTATAGAACATGGCTTTTTCTATGGGGATCCAAACAAACTACAAACAGCTATTAAACAACTCAATGATGATTCCGTTCCTGCATTATTCTGGGCCGCCTCCTGCTGGGCAAAATGGATTGATCTCAATCGTGACAAAGCGGCAAGCCTGGCGCAACTCCCCATGGCAGTGATTTTAATGCAACGGGCACTGGAACTGGACGAGCACTTTTTTATGAGCGGTCCAAACATTTTCTTTGGCGTATATTATGGTAGTCGCTCACCTATGTTAGGCGGAGATTTTGCATTAGCAGAAAAATATTTTGATAAAGCTAACAAACACAATGAAAACAAATTACTCATTATTGACCTGTTACGCGCACAATACCTGGACCGTCAGCGCTATGATCAACAGTCTTTCCATTCCAGGCTTACAGGCATCATTAACAGCGCAGAGGATATTTATCCTGAACAGTCATTAATCAATAACATTGCCAGACAAAAAGCAGCCCTGTTACTCGACAAGGAATCACAATGGTTTTAATAAAACTGCTTTTATTTTTTAGTCTATGCTGTTCATCTCTTAGCGCATTTAGCAAAGAACAATATACCCTTAAATTTGCCACCCTGGTTCCAGACGATACCGCATGGATGAACGAAATCAATAGCTGGGCCGATGAAATCTACAGGCAAAGCAATGGCCGCCTAAAGTTCAAAATCTATCCCGGCGGCGTCATGGGTGATGAACCGGATGTATTACGCAAAATAAGAAGCCGTCAGTTACAGGGTGCTTTTTTTACCGGCTACGGAATAGGGCGAATTTTTTCGCCGGCCCGCGTACTGGAAATGCCATTTCTTTTCCGCAATACCGATGAATCCGATTATGTACGGAAACAAATTATGCCTGATATCGAGGCAGGTTTTAACAAACAGGGATTTAAACTACTTGGCTGGCCTGAAGTTGGTTTTATTCATTTTTTCTCCAAGCAGCCCATTGGTTCTCTTGAAGAAATGAAACAACGTCGAATCTGGATCTGGCAAGGTGACCCTATGGGAGAAGCATTAACTCAGGTTGCAGGAATATCACCTGTACCACTATCAATCATGGATGTATACACTCAGCTTTCAGCCAAACATGGCAGTATAGATACCGTTTTTAATTCCCCATTTGGCGCGCTGGCCATGCAATGGCATACCAAAGTTAACTACGCCTCCATACTTCCAGCCACTAATGCAATCGGAGGACTGATTGTCAGCCAGCATTTTTTCAACAAACTGCCCGCAGATCTTCAGCAACTGTTAAGCACTACCGGCAAAGCCACGGGTGAAAAAATAAACAAAATATCACGACGCGACAATCAAAAAAGCATTGACCTGCTAAAGCAGAGCGGAATTGAATTCATGTGGGACTGGAATGAAAAAGAAAAACAGGCAATGCTGGATATACGAGATGAGGCTGCAGAAATTCTGGCCAGGAGCAATTATATCCCTGAACAATATTTCACGCGCAGTAAACAACTGCTAAAAACCTATCGTTCGGCACAGGAAAAAAATTAATGTCTCATTGGCACAGCTTTGCCCTGAAAACAAAACAGGGGCTAATAGCTATTGAAAAACTACTGTCTGCCAGCAGTCTGGTACTGCTATTGTTATTTACCTTGTCACAGATTATTGCGCGTAATTTTTTTGACACTGGTTTCCCACACCTGGACGTCATTTCCCGACACCTGGTGCTATTCATTACATTTATGGGCGCAGCCCTGGTTTCCGAACAGAACAATCACATTAAAATAGACATTCTGTCAGCTTTTTTAAACTCCCGACAAAAAGAAAAACTGGCACGCTCTCTACTCATAATAAGCACATTCATCTGCGCGATATTTTCCTACTATAGCATCCAGTTCTGGATTGACGAATGGAACTATGCCCCAGCCAATGAACAGTGGGCGCTATTCATGGCACTCATTATCCCTGTTGGTTTTATCATTTTAAGTATGCATTTTTTCCTGCTTCTCCTAACCGGCTTTGAACATGAACAAATAGCAGTCAAAACATGATTGTCGTTTTACTCATTGTCCTGGCTATATTAGGCGTACCACTGTTTGTTGTTCTGGGCGCAGGCGGGCTGGTTGCCAGCAACAGTGTTAATCTTGATCCTGCAATTTTAATTATTGAACTGTATCGACTGGCCTCACAGCCAAATCTTATTGCGATCCCGCTATTCACTCTGGCCGGAATGACCCTGGCCGCAGGCGGCGGCCCAAAACGACTAATAAATTTATTCAATTCATTATTTTGCTGGCTCCCTGGCGGCCTGGCCATTGTTACCATTATTTCCTGTGCTTTTTTTACTGCTTTTACCGGTGCTTCTGGAGTAACAATAATTGCTCTGGGTGGATTACTTTATCCATTATTCAAACAGGCAAACTATGATGATAAATTTTCTCTGGGTTTATTAACATCATCAGGCTCACTGGGATTATTGTTTGCACCAAGTCTGGCTATTCTGCTTTATGGCATAGTTTCCGGTGCAAGCATTGACGAACTATTCCTGGCCGGGGTAATACCCGGACTGATACTGCTTATTATGCTGTCTCTTTATAGTTATAAATCCGCTCTCAACTGGCATGAACCCATCCATGATTTTTCTCTGTCCAAAGCATTAGCTGCTGCCAAAGATAGTTTCTGGGATATTTTATTACCGGTTCTTATTATTACTGGAATTTTTGGTGGTTTCGTTACGGTTACCGAGGCAGCCGCTTTCACCGCAACTTATGTATTTCTCATGGAGATCATAATTTATAAAGAACTCGATCTGCATAATGATCTTGCTAAAATACTTATAGATACTTCTACTCTGGTTGGCAGCATTCTCATTATTCTTGGCATCACCATGGGTTTAACCAATATTCTGATTGACAGCCAGATACCCATGCAACTGCTCTCTATGCTGGAGCAACGAATAGACAGTCAGCTACAATTTCTCCTGCTACTCAACCTGTTTTTACTTATCGTAGGTGCGATGATGGATATTTTTTCCGCCATCGTTGTGGTGGTTCCCCTGATTCTCCCACTGGCAACCCGTTATCAAATTGATCCGGTTCATCTGGGGATAATTTTTCTGGCCAATCTTGAAATTGGCTATATGACACCTCCTGTCGGTATAAATTTATTTATTGCCAGCCAACGCTTCGGCAAATCAATTTTAACCTTATTTCGATCCACCTTCCCTTTCCTGGTTATTATGTTAATTTGGCTGGGACTTATTTCATATATACCATTTCTTACCCTGTGGTGGAAAAGCTGAGTTATAATATTCTTCCAATTCACAATAGATACCCGTTATGCCTGGTAAATTAATAGAGCCCAAAGTAATAACTGATTTTAATAATAAACCCGTGGCTCTGCTGCCGGTGGGATTTTATTTTGATGATGAGCGCTGGGAGAAGATCTGGCAGCGTTACGATGAAAAAGGTGAATCACTCACCATGGAAGATTTACGAAAACTATTTCCTGATGAGCCCACATTGCAGGTAGCCGAGCTGATACGAACTGGCGAAATGGACTTCACCAATAAAACATAAAAATACAGTTAATTTCTTATATGGATATAAAAACGTGATATTTATCTCAAATATCACATCTAGCACACCCGCCAGCTTGACCCCACATTCATGATTGACTTAACTTGATAGCCCGCTGCAATAAACAATAATTATAAAATAACCCGCCTGTTTATTTAGTTATCCACAGGATTATAAATGACCCTATAAAACATCACTCATTCATTGCAGCCTGATTGCTTTTTTACCACGCATTTTCATCTGTTTTTTTATTGCAATTGCAACTAATTGATAATATTTAAAAAGGAAAGATTCAAATGAGTGACCCGCTTGACGCACTGGAACGCAGCATTTTATCCAGCAAACCGGAAGATGATACTAAAAAAAGCCTGACTGAGAGACACCCCCATCTGTATATTGCAGTGATACTCGTGCTTTCCCTGCTGGCAACATTTTTTTTATTCTCAATTCCGATCATTGCCCTTTATTTAGTAATTTCCATACCCAGTAATATAATTGCTGCCAGCGACTACCTGGACGCAACGATAATATTGACCCAGATAAGTGTCGCTACAATAGCAACCATACTTAGCTATTATTTATTTAAACTTAATATTGATTTACCTGCTGGCCGGCCACTTTCCAATGAAGATTCCGCCTCACTCATTGCACTAGTCAATGAAATATGTGATGACTGCAATGCACCAAAAATTGACTTTATAAAACTGACTAATATTTGTGAAATAGAAATTATACGAACCCCTACAAATGGCTTTCCAGTATTATTCACTAACACGCTTTTAATTGGCCTGCCATTAATGCAAAGCCTGTCACCCATACAACTAAAGGCTGCAATATACAGAAAAATCATACATCTCACCGGCACATATAAACGCCCAACAGCATGGATATATTTTTATCAAAAAACATTGAGTCTCTATAAGAAAGCCCATAGCAAGCAATGGCAACTACCAAATATATTCATGCTAGCTTTTTTCTCATGGTTCACTCCAGTTTTTCGACTACTGGCGCAAGCTGCCTGCAGGCAGGAGGAACTCTATGCTGATGCCGCAGCAAGCCAGGCAATGATAGATAACTCCATCGTTAATATGTTGACCACCAGCAGCATCTGTAAAAAATACCTTGAAGAAAATTATTGGCCGCACCTTTTTAATAAAGCCTATAAATACAAATCCCCACCCTACTTTCCTTATTCGAGCCTGGAAAGAAATCTTAGAATAAATATCGATAGAGAAAGCGCTCAGTCATGGCTGGACCATGAACTACAAACAGAAAATCACTCAAACTTTATGCCTTCACTACGCACCAGATTCGAAAATCTGGGACATACCGGCAACAACCTGCCAGAGCCTGTAACCGAAAGTTCCGCTCATCATTTTTTAAATAGCTCTCTTGCCGAGATCACTAAACAAATGGATAAAGTCTGGTTTATAACGCACCGGTTTGACTGGCAACAAAAATACAAAAAAGGTCAGCTAGAACAGAACCTTTTAAAAGAATACAGGATTCAGGCCAGCAAAGGCCTGCTCTCTGACACTAAAATCTGGGAATATATTCTTCTAATAAAACGTTATGTTGACGAACCTGAGGCAAGCGAACTTTATAAACAAATATTAAAATATAATCCTCGAGATCCTCGAATTAGTTTTGATATTGGACGCACACTCATAGCAAAAATGGATGATAGCGGCATCGAAGCATTAGAGAACACCATTAAACTAGATAGCAGCTTTACCGTCATGGCCTGCCAGCTAATTACCAAATATTATGTGCGTGCTGGCAATAATAAAGCAGCTCAATCATATAGAAGACAGGCATTAGCTTATCAGGTTGAGGCCGCTTAAAATGAAAAAGAACTCAATTCAGATCAAATGCTCAACAACAGTAAAAAATATATTGTGCGAAGCCCTCAGAAATTACGCCTTTATTACTTATTCAGGAAAAAACAGCAAAAATGACTGCTTATCACGAGAAACTCTACTTAATAGCATCCATTTTATTGAACACGAATTCCAGCAAAACAACCATCACATCATACTTAACAGCAGCATCTACAACGACTTTGAAGCGGCCATCAACCATCATTATGACAGAATCCATCATGAGCTAAATGCCAACGTCAGCCAGCAACGCAAACTCATGCTAAATATTTTAAATGGGGTATCTATCGATGATCATGAACTTGATACTGCATTACATGAAGACAATATAATTTAATTTCCCCGATTTCTTCCACATCTAAACTGCTACCCCATTGATAAAATACTTTATAATACTCGCCATCATTTTTGGCGGATAAATATTCATGAGCTGGTGGGGTAAAATAATCGGAGGCGGATTTGGCTTTATGCTTGGCGGCCCGCTAGGCGCTCTGCTTGGTGCCACCTTCGGACATCAATTCGATAGAGGCATTAGTGGGCTTGATCTTGATGTGGGTGATACGCAACGCACCCAGGCCGCATTCTTCACTACCAGCTTCTCGGTGATGGGGTACCTCGCCAAAGCTGATGGCCAGGTCACCCGAGACGAAATTCAAATGGCCGAAAATATTATGGCTCAGATGAATTTGTCTGCTGAACAGCGCGCTGCCGCTATCGACTTATTCAATCAGGGCAAACAGGATGATTTTCCACTGGCAGACGTGCTGCAACAGTTCAAACGAGAGTGTCATCGGCGCCGCAATTTGATTCAAATGTTCCTGGAAATCCTTATAGCCACAGCATTCGCGGATGGCAAGCTGCACCCGGAAGAACACAAAGCGCTCAACCATGTCAGTAACTCACTGGGATTCAGTAGTGCTCAGCTTGAACAACTAATTCAGATGGTTATGGCGCAGCAACAGTATGCCGGCGCCCAGCAGGGCACTCACAAAACCTCGCTAAAGGATGCGTATACGGTGCTAGGAGTAAGCTCTACCGCTACCGATGCTGAAGTTAAAAAAGCTTATCGCAGATTGATGAGCCAGCATCATCCGGATAAATTAGTGGCTAAAGGTCTACCGGAAGAAATGCTTAAGCTGGCAACAGAAAAAACCCAGGAAATAAAAGCCGCCTATGACCAGATTAAGCGGGAACGAAAATAACCATATCGGTGCTGACTTTACAATCTGCCCGGCTGCATGGACAATTAGCATCCTGTAATATTTCGTGGAACACTAAAAACATGCTTATCGAAGGCCCTTTTCATATCCAGATCGTGGATAACTCTGACGCAGCTAGCCGTGAACTTCATTTAAGTTTTTCGCCTGAATTTCAAAAACTGGATCATGAATCACGTATTAAAGATTTTCGTGATCACATTACAGCATTACAGCAGCAAAGCCAGGCATCGGAAGATAGCGCCACGCAACAGGGCATATTGACCATACTGCAAATTTCAGAGCAAATACTGCCCCACATCGAGTCCGATGAAGTGCCATTAAGTGAAACCATCGTGATTGAAATAGGCCCGGCATCGCCTTTTGACCAATTACTGAGTAGCGCCACTCTGAAATAATACTGACTGTAATTAAGTTAATTCTTAAGTGCACTGACCAAATCAAGCTGCTGAATGCAACTGGCAGCACCACCTGCGAGTTCGATATGAATACCAAAAACCAGTCCCTGCTTCTGCTTGCCTGTCTTGCCATTTCCTGTAATGCAAATGCTACCAACGGTTACCAGTTGACCGGCATCGGCGCCTATCAGAAAAGCCTGGGCGGCGCAGTAACCGCCAACCCCGGCTCAGCCATGACCGCTATTACCAACCCTGCGGGCATGGCTCGCATAGGTAGCCGCACAGACTTCAGCCTGGAGATGTTTATGCCTGAACGTTTTGTTGATTTTCAGGCGCTGGGCGGTGAAAAGAACGACTCAGCCGCCGAGCAATATGGCGTACCCGCTCTGGGCTGGACAGCACCGGTTGCAGAAGGCTCTGACGTTTTCTTTGGCGGCGGCATATACGGCACTTCAGGTCTGGGCACCGATTACCCTCTAACCCGGTTTTCTCCTGAAGTAGTGGGAACGCAGCCTGGCCTCTTTTTTGAAGGTTTTTCAGCCATTCAATTCTGGCAAATGGCCCCCACTATAGCCTGGAGCCCTAAAAAAGAACTCAGTCTGGGGGTATCGCTAAACATTGACTATCAATCGGTTGCCTTCAAACAGGCTTTCCACATGGATGGCAACGGCAGCGGGAATGCCGATGGCGTTGCTGATGACGGCACCATGGTCAACTTTGATTTAAGTCGTACTGCCCAGGCTTTTGGCTATGGACTGAGTTTCGGCCTGCTCTACGATATCTCAGATGATTTAACCCTTGGCGCCAGCTATAAGAGCAAGCAAAACTTCAGCGAACTCGAATACCAGTTGTCACACGGCGCCATCATGGATGTTTCTGGTCAGCAGCTACCGATCTCCAATGGCTGTGGCGCCAGCGGTGGGCCAAGAGTTTGCCCTGCCGGCACCTACACACTGGATCTGGATTTTCCCGCCATGTACTCGCTGGGTATCGCTTACCAGCTAAATGAAATGCTTAGCCTGTCATTTGATGTTAAGCGCATTGAGTGGTCATCTACCTTATCATCACTGGATATTATTGGCCCGAACGGTGAACGAATCAGCCTGCCGGCCAACTGGGATGACCAGACGGTTATCGCCCTGGGCGTCGAGTTTGCCGTCAACTCTAAGCTGAATCTACGTCTGGGATACAATCAGGCCGATGCGCCTTTTGATGAAGCGGATACCGACAGTAATTACATACTCCCCGCGGTAACTGAAACCCACTATGCCTTTGGCGGCGACTATCAACTGAACAAACACTGGGAATTAGGCTTCCATGGCTCGAAAGCCGCAGATAAAACCTATACTTCACCGACCACCGGCGCCAGCATCGGCCTGGGCATTACCACCTTCGGCATTAACCTGGGCTATATTTTTTAAGCCCGTTAAATTCAATGCGTCAGACCAGCAAAGTTTCCTTGGCCTGATTAATTTTAGCCGCCAGATAATCAGAACCGCCCCGATCGGGGTGGAGTTTCTGAATCAGCCGCCGATGAGCTTCAATTATTTCTTTTTCAGTTGCGGACTCAGACACCTGCAATATTTCCCGCGCCTCCTGTCGAGTCATGTTCCCGGTGCTGGCATGGCCGTTACCCTGCGCCCCCTGCTGCTTGCGCCAGCCATGATGATATCGATCCATGAACGCCATTAATAATGCCACCGACTCAACATCACTATGACTGCATTCATCCAGCAGACGCAATAATTCATCTATCGAAAGAGATTGCAGCAAACGCCCCCGAAAAACGCCCCGAACTACGACACCTTCCATGTCACGGGTCTTTTCATTGAGCGTTACTCGCAGATAGCGAGTTTCCATCTGCGGCTGGTTATCAGCTTTTCTCGATATTTTAAAATATTTCAACAATGGCTGCAGTGATGGCAGTATTCTGACCAGCCACGCGATAATCCGCGGTATCAACGGAATCACCGAAGCCACTAGCGCAAACAACCAGCTCAGTCGACCTGTGATAGCCAGCCCAGCAAACACAGCGACAACAAGCAATATGAGCAAATATTTGAGAACTTGCTTTTTCCGTGCAGACGTCAAACCGCGAAACCGGTAGAACAGCAATAACAACGCCGCAACGAGTAAGAGAAGAAGCAGAATGCGTGGCACGATCTCTCCTTAAAACTAGTATTTATCTATTAGTATAAAACAGCCAGACAAACTCGATGACACCTGATATCGGTAAACCGGAAATTGACGATAGAACTATCCACAGAATCTGTGCATAACTTTGTGGACAAGCACTGTAGAAATCTCGTCAATCCCCATTATTCACGGCTCCGTAACAAACTGATCGTTTTTTAATCATCTCGATAATTACTTATTTTTCAATACGTTAGAATGGCGCAACCATATAAATCAATAACTTGTAGCGATAATCTTCATCAATACGAAGATTGAACAGCGATTATCAGCATGTGCACAAGTCTAACCAGATATCGAAAACCTGCACAAGTTTAAAACGCTAGTTTGAGCTTAATAATCGAGACATTCTTTCCTGCAGCACTTCAGGCTTAATCGGTTTGGACAGCACATCATCAGCACCGGCAGCCTGGGCAGCTAGTAGTTCTGCCTCGGGCAGACCCGATACAACCAGAACCTTAATATGCTTCAAATTATCGGTTTTTCTAATATAGCGCAGAACATCCAGTCCTTTCAGGCCCGGTATATCCAGATCCAGCGAAACCACCGCCGGAGAAAATTCATTCAGTTTGATACCCGCGTGAAAACCATCGTGCACCACACAGGTTTCAATAGCATCTTTTTCCAGCACCTTTTGGATGATCTTCGCGGTTGTTACATCATCCTCAACCACCAGCACCCTGTTTTCACTGGGCCTGAACTCCGCCGGAACAGGCATATCGTTATCCTGGAGGAATTCAATAAAATCCTCTCTGGATATACGATTATCGCCCCTGCCCGGCAACTTATAGGCATTGAGTATGCCACGCTCAATCCAGCGAATAACGGTACGAAAATTGACATTGCAGTAGCGAGCAACATCACCCGTAGTAAGAATTTGCTTATCCATTATTGAAGTATAGCTCGGATTTTCATACTTACCTGTAACTTATATATAAACTGTCTTAACTGTCATTCATTTAAAATAATTACTACCATGATATTTAGACTGTTAGAAATCAAACATGCTGGACCTGGCCACATTCGCTGATTCAAAAACATCGACGCCAATAAACAATTCTGACAGCTCATCAATACGATGCAGACATTCATTCGCCAGGGTCCGAACATCATCAGGCGGCTACAATAAAAGCTCCGATAGCAGGGATCTGAAAAGAGGTAGCAGCTTGTACATTCCTGCAGAATATCCGTTCTTAACTTTCTGAACCAGGGCCTGGTTGACCGAATCAAATAGCCAGTTGTCACCGACATGACGCTAGCGCCATACGGTCCGCCATAATCCATATCCTTTGCAGAAATATTTCAATTAATTTCCAGCAGACATGGAAATGCCATATAAAACATCGGGTAAAGCTATTCATTGACTGGCCGATAGCTACTTTGGCAGCATCAATAATCTGGACTATGCTTACATTGATAATCAGGCATTTTGAACGTCTAGCCAGAACCAGTTCTTTACTGCACTGGAATAGCTATACTGTTTGATGAAAACAGCTTCAACTAAAACAATAGAAAATCCAACAACCATGATGAAATTTCTTAACAATCTCTCGATCAAATATCAGGTATGGGGTGGCTTTTTCGTTATCCTGTCGCTGATGATTATTATTTCTGTCGCTGCCACTATTAGCCTGAATTCCACCAGGGAACAGGCGCTAAGTATTAGCGATGAAGCTCAACCCGCCATGGTTTCAGCACTACGCCTGCAAAGCCAGATTAATTATTCTGCCAGTTTAATGGGGCTTTATATTATCAATAACAGCCCCGAATATGCCGACAGTTATCACGCCAGCCTGAAAGAATTGCAGATTAGACTGGATAATTACAAACAGCTCACGCAACACAGCGATGATGAAAAACTCATCGACCTTACCGGTCAGTTATCTCAACTACTGACAGAATATTTAAAAATCCAGAAAACACTCGATTATCTAACGCAAAATTTTGTGGAAAATTTCCCAGCCCTGAAAATATCCAACCAGAACATTAACCCAGTCTATAAAGAATCCATGCAGATTTTTGATGCTATGATTGAATCCGAACTGGAAGAACCTGCAAGCAAAAGTCGCCGACAATTACTTATAGATATAAATCAGATACGGCATAACTGGATGAGCATTGTTGCCACCTTTCGTACCTTTCTGGCCGCACCCAATGCAGCACGTATAGATCAGGTCGAGCTGTATATAGATTTACATTCGAAACTGGAAAACAAATTAAATGCCAGCGCCGAGCTTTTCACCTTTGAACAGGAAGAAGGCGCTGAAAGATTAAAAACCAATGCCTCTCTTTATTTTTCTTTTATAAACCAGGTATTTGAAATATTCAAAAACAACCAATGGCGTAAAGACAGCACATTAATTCGCACTCAACTTGGTCCGCTAATGGGAAAAATATCAGGCCTGGTTAATGATATAGTCAATCATCAAAGCAATGGCGTTGATGCCGGCAACCAGCAACTCATTAAGAAAATCAGCAACACCAGTGTAGTGCTGATAACACTATCATTAATTGCCTTGATCGTGGGTGTACTCATCGCCCTCACCAGTTCACGGCAGGTAACCACCATAACCAAAGAAATTAAAAACAGTTTACAACGTATGTCTGCAGGCGATTTCACTATTCAATTAAATGAAAACCGGGTAGGCGAAGTAGGGATGATTTCAGCCATCATTAATAACTTTGCCACGCAACTTGCCGCCATGGTAAAAGAGATGCAAATGGCAACAGACAGATTACAAATAGCATCTACCGAAATGTCGAATGTTACCCGGGAAACCAGCAATAATATCCAGCAACAGCATCAGGAAACTGAAATGGTCGCCACCGCCGTTGAGCAAATGACGGCGACAGCTCAGGAAATTGCCTCTAATGCATCCAGCGCAGCCGATTCTGCACGGCAGGCCAATCAGCAGTCACAGGATGGCGCTTATGCTTCAGCAGAAGCCCTGGGCGGCATTAATCATCTGGTAAATGATTTAAACAATGCTTCCGATGTCATCCAGAACCTGCAGGCTGAATCAGAAAACATCAGCGTGGTACTGGATGTTATCAGCAGTATTTCTGCGCAAACGAATTTACTTGCACTCAATGCTGCAATTGAAGCCGCTCGAGCTGGCGAACAGGGTAGAGGTTTTGCTGTCGTTGCCGATGAAGTTCGCACTCTGGCCAGTCGCACCCAGGAATCAACCAACCAAATTAAAGATCTTATTGATAAATTACAGACTGGCTCCGGTGATGCAGTTGATGCCATGGGGCGCGCCATCAAAGAGGTAAACATTAATAGTGAACAGGTTGAACGTGTAGCTGAAGCACTGGGTGGCATTGCCGGAGAAATAAACACTATTAATTCCATGCTAGCTCAAATGGCTGCAGCATCCGAGCAGCAAAGTTCAACCGCTGAAGAAATTAGCCGCAATGTTGTTTCTATCAGCCAGCTCGCCGAATTAACCTCTCGGGGCACTGAGCATATTAACTCAGCCGAAACTGAACTCAGAGGTGTTTCAGAAAATATTGGAAAAATTATTTCTAACTTTAAAACCTGAACCTGAAACAACGACAACATGACCACCTTTTGCTTTTAGTAGCCACTCAGTCCTGACTAATAGAGATATTATTAAAACCTGTATTTTAGCCGACGACAAAACGATATAAACAAGCCAGCTATTTACTATTAAATATGATTTTAACTTTATCACCGGGATATATTAAATCAGGGTTTTTTATTTTACTTAGCCGAGCCAGCTCTGGATATCTGAATGGATTGTGTATGTAACGCCTGGCAATGTGCCACAGGGTATCACCCTTAACTACAACATGGATAATAAAATCAGGCTGCTTTATTTCGTTAATGACTGGCACTTCTGGCTCTATTTCAACTGCCAGAGACTCATCTTTGCTCTCGTCTATAAGCGATCCGGTATAATCATGCTCTAGCGGCTGACCATCTGCACTTTCTATTTGCTGACTTTCTTTTATGTCTCCGACTCGAGCCTGCGCAATACCCTCTTGCGTAATAGTTAATGATTTCTCCATGGCTTTATAAGACTGATTCAATACAATCACCACGCCTTCTTCATTTTCATCAATTATCGCATGATAGTCATCCGCATAATTATCTTCTGCAATAACCTCGGCTTCCACAAACTGTTCACTTTCCAGCACGCCATCGAAAGCAACATCATCCGCTGCTAGAGTTATCTTTTCGGCGCCCGAAGGAATAGTCGATACTATAGCTGGGGTTTGCACCAAAGAAGAATCGTCATCCACTATTAGATCTTTTTCAGTAAAAACCATATCATTAATAAAATAAAAAACTCCAATCAGAATAAATATAAACAAGCTTCCATGCACCCATAGAGCAGAGTTATCCACATCTTCATCAACCTGATAAGAAGATTCTTTATTTGGCGGATACTGATTGCTGCTTTTATCCCTGGAACTCTGATAATCAACAGTTCCTCTATTCAATTCCAGAGAAGCCTCTGTTGTAGCAGTCAACTGTCTGCTATCTCGATGCATTGCAGTGTCCTTTGCCGAATGCTGATTAAAACTAACAGGCCTGTCAGGTCCGGGTTTTGATTTGACTGAATTAAACGACGACTGTTGAATTTTATTCTGTAAAACTTTTTCTCTGGACTCTATGATTTTTCGATCAGTGGAAATCTTTGAATCATCTGCAACATTATTTAGTTGTGACCCTGTAGAGATTTTATGACCTGACCCGGTTGACAAAACAGAGTTTGGCAAATTATCTGTTTTTTTCGCATCAATAGATGATAGAGCAAGGTTTTCTTTTGCTGATTTCCTGGCGCTTGATTCCGGTACTAACTTTGGCCGCGCATCATCCGTTGCAGATTTATTTGCGGCAACTTTTTCAGGATCTCCTTTCAGCAATTCGATATATTTTCTTAAATAACCCACTTCTCGAAAATTATTAAGATTTTCAAAATCCGCATACAATTGAATTTTATTATTAAATAGCAGTGTTCGACTGAAAACACTTCGCGGGATATGTGCAGGCACAATTCCCCAGCCCTGTTCTGGAAAATGAATCACATCGATTATTTCATCAACCCAGAAACCGGCATGTCCGCCTTCCACTTCAACAACAACAACCCGCCCCGGGTGTTCCCGGCTTTTTTCATCAACCCCAAAACGTTCACGCAAATCAACGGTGCGCACAATGCCACTGGGGAATTTAAACACCCCAGGCTCAGCTCGGGAAGTACCCGGCATGTGCGTCAGTCTGGGCGGCATGATAACGGACTCCACCGACAATGTCGGTGAACAACAATAGACAGGTCCTACTCGATAGAGCAGCAAGGCATCTGCATCCTGTATCGTTTTTCTTTCCATAATGATTAGTGTTTCAGGCTATTCAAGATATTTCTTTTGCCATTGTTTATATAGATTCCAGGCATAATCTGTAAATTCTTCTTTAGAATCGAATTGTGCAGGATCAATAGCATCAAACACATAATAGTTAGCAGTATTATTTTTAGTATTTAAAAAATGGAATAATTTATCAATCAAGGTATGAGGCTCACGCCATTCAAAATCCTCCTGCGCCTCATAATGTAAAAAAACAGGCAATACAGGAACGCCTGTTTGCATGGAAACATCAAAAGCACCATAACGGAATGATTCAAAAATACGCTTTCCCTTACAGCCGCCCTCTGGGTACAGCGCAATATTTTTTCCTTGCATGAGCTCACCAACTAACTGCTGCGCGACCTGTCGTCTTGATTCTTTTGATTCACGCTTTACGTACAATGTTCCCGCAGCTGCCGATATACGACCCACTATCCACCATTTTTTTACCTCTATTTTTGCCAGGGAATAAACTTCAAATAATGCCGGAATGCCAATATCTTCGAAAGCTGACGGGTGATTCGCAATTAAAATATACTGGCGCGGCACAGGATTGAGGTTTTTCTGGTGTAATTTCAGATCAACATCCAGAGCTCGGACAAAAGCTTTACACCAGACACGAAACATTCTGTAGTACGGCCGGCCCAACCAGGCTTCAGGTAGCCATGACAACAAATAAAGCACTATTGTCAGAATGAGCAAATCAGCCCATAAAGCAGTCATTTTGGCTATTCGTAATGTGTAGTAAAACACGGCAATAATTCCAGATTCAGTTCCTGTTAAGAGTATAGGTCATCAACCAGATATCTCTGCCTATATGGAATATTAAGCTTAAGCCCCGAAAATGGGAGTAAGAAGCATGTACTGGCTATTTCTACTTTCAGTTAATCTGGTGTAATCTTGCCAGCACAATCAACTAAGAACAAAAACTATGTTTATACGTGTTTTATGCGGATTTTTTCTGCTCAGCAACTTATTACTATCCGGTTGTGCAACCATTGAAGGATCAACAGACCCTAATGATCCTTTTGAAAGCTACAATCGCAGCATACACAAATTTAACGACACGGTAGATCGTTATGTGCTGAAACCTGTGGCACAAGGCTATGATACTGTCACCCCGGCACCTGTACAAAAAGGCGTCAGTAATTTCTTCAGTAATCTGGATGATGTACTGGTGATGATTAATGACCTGTTCCAGCTTAAATTCAGGCAATTTGCCTCAGATACCGGCCGCTTTGTAATCAACAGTACTCTGGGTATTTTTGGTCTTATCGACTGGGCTTCAGATATGGGTCTGGAAAAACACAATGAAGATTTAGGCCAGACACTGGGATACTGGGGTGTTCCCAGCGGCCCCTATTTTGTTCTGCCCTTCTGGGGACCGAGCACGATTCGAGATGCCGGCGGTTTTGTTACCGAAAGTTATGGCTACGATCCAATGTATAACGAACTGCATGATGGCTTCCCTATTACCGCCCGCGAAGAAAAACCCGCCTGGACGATGACCGCCATCAAGGCAATCGATAATCGCGCGCAATTACTCAAGGCAGAAGCTATTCTTGATGAAGCAGCGCTCGATCGCTATATCTTTATTCGGGAAGCCTATCTACAGCGTAGAAAAAATCTGGTGCATGACGGCAATCCACCAGAAGAAGAGACTGAATTTAGTGAAGACGAGCTATTTGAATAATGATTGACCAGCCACAATAACCAACCAGTCTAAACTGGCATATTGTCTTCAATAAATTTCTGGTAGTTCTCGGCGCTAATAATCTGCGTACCATCGCAGTTAAACTGCATACGAATCATATTCTGCACTATACAGATAGTGATATTACGCAGGTAGAAATCGGGCAGGCTGCGCATAATTTTTAGTGTTGATATAACCGTATGTATTTCCTCACGCGTCATCGGCCCCCACGAGTCATGACGTTTAAGAAATATTTTCTTCCAGTATCCGGGCACCTTGTCAAATACCCTGCTATTAATAATACCGTCATAAATGTCACGCATTGCCTGGATTTTATCTTCAAACTCCAGCTCCGGAAAATGCCGACTCATATATGCCTTGTCAGCTAGCTTTTCTGCGGCGTGAATTTCATTGCGTAATGGATCGAATATTGAATAGGTGTGGACCTCACCACTATTAAATCCTATAAAAATACGATAAATACTGCGCTTCAGCAGCAGGTCTTCCATATTGACAATAAGCGCATCCATAACTTTATCGACCGGACTTTCATATTTTTTCCGCTCTAATGAAGTTTCCCTTAAGGAAGGGTCGCCCTTGATGCCTATTTGTAAACTATTCTGATTCAGGCCCGTAGCACTAACTATGGATTCCGTTAATACCAGTTCCTCCAGTTCATTTTCCTGATCGATTAGCGCCTGATCAATTAATGCCTGTTCAAGTGCCTGCTGGTCCTGTAATTTTTCTTCTGTCACAAAGAGTACCCTGTAAAATCCTGCAGTTTTGTTTGCATACGTTTCATATGCCCTCCTGGCCAGTACACCTGGTCACAATGCTGACAATACCATATCTTCTTAGCGAATTTTTTAAAATCTTCTGGCACTTTTTCGAGCTGCATCACATTCGCATGCACCAGCTCAGAATTACAGTTGATACAGCGAGAAAAAGGCCTGTACAGCCAGTTAATACGGAGTCTTTCTGTAATCTCTTTAATACACTCATTAAAGTCATTACAATCAAGTAACACAACAATATCTTTAGCCATTCGAAATTCGGCCAGCTTACGATCTCGACTCAATAACAACCGCCCCTCATTGATAGCCTGCTCGAGCATTATTCTGTCGGACAGTGCATTCGATGCGATTTTTGTGTTATATCCTGCCGTTCTTAACCAGCGTCCTACCCTGGCCAACATTTCATCACAGTAAAATTTCATTTTATGTATCAATGTATTCAGTTTTATTCATACCGATAAACAGCATTTGCCATTCCTCGAAATCAGTACCGTTCTGATCATAGAGCTCTATACCCAATTGATAAATATCTGTGGACGCATCCAGAACATAACACCATTTGACCTGACCACGCAGGAAATATTTTCTGGCACAGACTTTTACATCTATCCAGAGATCAATTTCGCTATTAACCGCAACTTCCCTGCTTACCTCCAGTCTAATCCCGGATTCAGCCACATCGACCGTCGCGCAATAAAAAGTATCCCCCACAATATCCGGCGTCTCACTGGCCGCAAGTATCTGGATAAATAATTTGTCATCACGCAGCAACCTTACATGGCGCCTGCGTTCATTTAATTTTGCCATTTATCAAGTCTAGTTCAAACCAGGCACAAATGAACCACTGGTCGTATTCTGTTAATATTACACAAAGCAATGCAAGCCAATATCATATGAAACCGACTGAAAAAACAAATTCCGAAATTTCCCAGCAGAAACGTGTGGGTGCAACCATGATTGCTGCCATGTGGTTGTCGTTAATGGCATTACTCGCATTTATATTCAGCGGTATCCTCGATGAACAGCATAATCCAAACACAAACATCAATACGCTCAGCACCGCTGACGGCATCAAGGAACTCAGCTTGCAACGCAACCGTTTTGGGCACTATGTGACTGACGGTAAAATCAATAATACTTCTGTGGTTTTTATGCTTGATACTGGCGCCACTGATGTCTCAATTCCCGAGTCAGTTGCCAACAGAATTGGACTAAGCAAAGGCCGCCAGATGACTTACCAGACAGCGAACGGTAAAATTAATGTTTATGCCACACGCTTACAGGAAATATCCATAGGCGAGATTCGGCTTTATAATATACGCGCAACAATTAATCCTAATGTTCAGGGTGATAATATTCTACTTGGCATGAGTTTTTTAAAACATCTGGAATTTACACAGCGAGGCAATAGCCTTACCCTGAGACAATACCCGGAAGAGTAATTCAAAAAGATGAAATTTTGCAATCATTGCGGATCCAGTGTCAGTTATAGAATTCCCGAAGGTGATCATCTTCCACGATTTATATGCAACAACTGCAACACCATCCATTACCAGAATCCAAGAATTATTGCCGGCTGTATTCCTGAGTGGCAGGACAAAATTTTACTGTGCCGTCGAGCTATAGAGCCTCGGCATGGCTTGTGGACGCTACCGGCAGGCTTCATGGAAAATGGTGAAACGACCCTTCAGGGTGCGGCGCGAGAATCTTTTGAAGAAGCTCATGCAGAATTGAATGATATGTCACTGTATTGCATGTTCAGCATCCCGCATATATCTCAGGTCTATATGATGTATCGTGGTGAACTAAAAAACGGTTTTGCCAGGCCCGGCCCAGAGAGCCTGGAAGTTCAGCTTTTTAGTGAAGCGGAAATACCCTGGGATGAGCTGGCGTTTCCTGTTATCAAAGAAACATTAGCACTGTATTACACAGATAAAAAAGCGGGTAAATGCGAAATTCACGACGGTGAAATTATTCGACAGAAAAATAACCGTTTACAAATTACTGTTTATTAAAAACACGCTTACTCGTGTAAGATTGAATGGTGCAAGTGACACGTCTGGAATTCAGTATTAGTATTCATAGAGTTATTTACAAAGGCATTTATCATGAACCGTGAAGTTGATGTAGCAATTATTGGAGCTGGCAGCGCCGGTCTGTACGCAATGAGCCAGGTTAAACGTTTTACAGATAATTTTGTTCTCATTGACGGCGGTGAACTGGGCACCACTTGCGCACGGGTAGGCTGCATGCCATCCAAAGCCCTTATTCAGGTCGCTGAAGATTTTCATCGTAAATCCATTTTCGATCGCGAAGGCATTGAAGGTAAAGAAGCACTTCGCATTAATATTCCGGATGCCATGGAGCACGTTCAGGATTTGCGTGATACTTTTGTAGATCGCACACGAAGCCACTCCACTGACCAGCTCCCGGAAG
>JAPHRO010000078.1 GCA_026195895.1 Gammaproteobacteria bacterium | reverse complement strand
GCCGCCAATCGTTTCATAGTAGTCCCAGGCCGGGTGTCGGCCATCACCGCTGGCTCCCATGGCCAGATTATTCATGCTGCCATGAGATGCTGCCGGGATTTTTCCGGCTGCGGCTTTGGCCAGTGCTCCCATTACGGCATCAACCACACGGCTACTGGTTTCCACGTTACCCGCGGCCACCGCTGCCGGTCGACTGGCATTTAGCAAACAACCTTCGGGGGCCTGTATGCTGATTGAACGAAAAGTCCCGGCACAGGCCGGGGTTTGCGCCGGCATCAGACAACGAAATACATAAAACACCCCGGCGGCAGCCACCGACAGAGGGCAGTTGATATTGCCCGCCACCTGGGCCGCGGTGCCGCTAAAATCGACATTCACTCTCCCCGCATTCAACGTCAAACAGACCTTGACAGGAATATCACTATGGCCCAGTCCATCGTCATCCATCAGGTCTTCGAAACAATATCGACCATCGGGTAAAGTTTTAAGTGCATCCATTGCCAGCTTTTCCGCATAGTCGTTGAGCGCATTCAAAGACTGTAAATAACCGACGAGCCCCTGCTTATTGATTAACTCCTTAAGCCGCGCCAGACCTCGTCGATTGGCGCTGATCTGGGCAGTGAAATCCCCCATGGAGTCCACCGGATTGCGCATAAACCCCATTAGCTCGGCCATAATGGGCGACTGCAGTTCATCGTTTTTCACAATTCGGGTCGGTGGAATGACCCGACCTTCATCATGCAAATCTTTTGAAATTGGCATCGAGCCAGGGCTATCTGCACCGATATCGGCATGGTGGGCGCGATTGGCTACAAAACCCAGCAATTGCTGCTCAATGAATACCGGTGCGATGACGGTAACATCGGGTAAATGGGTGCCACCAAGATAGGGATCATTCAGCATCACCATATCACCGTCCTGCCAGTGAATATTTTCTACGATACCGGCCATGGCGTAGGCCATACTGCCCAGGTGTACCGGGATATGGGCCGCCTGGGCGCACAACTCACCGCGCGCGTCAAACACGGCACAGGAATAGTCCAGCCGATCCTTGATATTGGGTGAAAACGCCACCCGCTTCAGTACGGCACCCATTTCTTCACACACCGCCTCAATGCGGCTGGAAAAGATACTTAAGGCTATGGCATTCATAAATCCCCAGTTAAACAAATGACTTAAATCAAAGAAGTGCTTGAAAAGTAGCGCTTTCTAACATATCTTAATGCCCGACTAAAACAATCAAGTATTCTAACTCCCTTTATTATTTAGGTAACAATAATGAATCCATTAAAATCAATTTCGGGCACAATCATCTCTGGCTTCGTGCTGGCGATCGTACTTATGTTCATTCTCGGTACCGGCGGTACATTCAATCCATGGCAACTTTGGGTATGGTTCCATGTAATAGTAGGTATTACCTGGATCGGTCTGCTCTATTACTTTAACTTCGTTCAGGTTCCTGGCGTCGGTAAAGCACTGGCTGAAGCCAGCGACGGTGGTCCTGGCCCTGCAGCGATCAACAAATATGTGGCTCCTACGGCGCTATTATGGTTCCGCTGGGCAGCAGTTGCCACCTGGATCACTGGTGCACTGGCACTTGAAGCCATGCACACAGTTGAAGGTTCTGGCTTCGTCGCTGCCTTCACTTTCCAGCAAGGCTACCAGATCATTGGTATGGGTGCATGGTTAGGCACTATCATGCTGCTGAATGTCTGGGGTCTGATCTGGCCAAACCAGAAGAAAATTCTGGGTCTGGACGGTAAAGAACACAGCCCTGAAGTGATTGCCAAAGCCAAAGTTGTGGCGCTGATGGCTTCACGTACTAACACGCTGCTATCTATTCCAATGCTGTTAGGTATGACTGCTCACATGCACGGCATGCCCTTCTAAGCCAATAATCAATATGCAGTTTAAAAAACGGTGGGCCTGGCCCGCCGTTTTTTTTGCCCGGTACTTTTATCTGGCGGAGAACCATTAGATGCGTGCTTATTGTTGAAGAGGAAACCACCAGCATATCTAGCCGATGGATTGTTTTGCTGGTTTTATGTTTCTGCTGCTATAACCATAGCCGGTCACAAACTGTACTCTACTGGTCTGTCTCTGGCTGGAAAACCATAAATAACCACGACTATTTGAAATACCCCCTCATACAGGTATAATTTCCTGTTTCGCGGCAGCTTTTGACTGCCGTTTTTGCTTTTTTGGGATATCTAAATGTCGACCAATGAACACCTGATGACCAACTATGCGCCACTGCCCGTTTGCTTCGAGCAGGGCAAAGGTGCGGTGCTGCGCGACAACCAGGGTAAAGAATATCTGGATGCGCTGGCGGGTATCGCAGTCTGTGGTCTGGGTCATGCACACCCCGCCGTGACTGAAGCAATAAGCAAACAGGCGGGCAAGCTGCTGCATACGTCCAATTTATACTGCATCCAGCGACAACAGGAACTGGCTGATAAACTGTGCGCCATTTCGGGTATGGATCGGGTATTCTTCGCCAACTCGGGGGCCGAAGCGAATGAAGCCGCAATCAAGTTAGCCCGCCTGTATGGCCATCAGCAAGGCATCGACAACCCGGCTATTATCGTCACCGATGGCAGCTTCCATGGCCGTACCATGGCCACGCTAAGCGCCACCGGCAATCGCAAAGTACAGGCCGGCTTTGAGCCACTGGTACAGGGTTTTGTGCGGGCGCCCTATAATGATATTGAGGCCATCCGCAATATCGCCCAGAACAGCGCCAATATCGTGGCGGTACTGGTAGAACCCGCCCAGGGTGAAGGTGGCATCAACCTGCCGGACAGCAACTACCTGAACCAGTTGCGCGAGCTGTGTGATGAACACAACTGGCTTATGATGCTGGATGAAATCCAGACCGGCATGGCGAGAACCGGCCAGTGGTTTGCCTTCCAGCACAATGACATTTACCCGGATGTGATGACACTGGCCAAAGGCCTTGCCAATGGCGTACCCATTGGCGCCTGTGTTGCCAGAGGCAAAGCAGCCGAACTATTCCATCCCGGCAATCACGGTTCCACGTTTGGCGGCAATCCGCTGGCCTGTGCGGCAGCCAGTGCTGTCATTGACACCATAGAGCAGGAACAACTGGTTACGCGAGCGGCTGAACTGGGTAATTACTTTTTTGACAAATTTAGCGAGCAACTGGCAGATCTGGATGGCGTAAAAGAAATTCGCGCTTTTGGCCTGATGATTGGCATCGCACTGGACAGAGACTGCACTGAACTGGTCAGCCAGGCACTGGCTCAGGGGCTACTGATCAATGTCACCGCTGGCAGCGTTGTACGTTTGCTGCCCCCTTTAATCATGACTAATGCTCAGGCTGACCAGGTAATCGATACCGTCAGTGAACTGATCAGGTCATTTCTAAAATAATCCTTACCGGAGACGCCCATGGCGACACGGCATTTTTTAAGCTTACTCGATTTTTCTCCCACTGAATTAACTCAATTGTTGAAACGGGCAATTGAGTTAAAGGCCATGCACCGTGCAGGCGAAATTTATGAGCCTTTGAAAAACAGGGTACTGGCGATGATATTTGAAAAGTCATCCACCCGTACCCGCGTTTCATTTGAGGCAGGCATGGCGCAACTTGGTGGTCAAGCAATGTTCCTGTCACCCCGCGATACCCAGTTGGGTCGCGGCGAACCCATCGAAGATACCGCACGCGTGTTATCCAGCATGGTCGATATCATCATGGTGCGCACCTTCGAACATGAAAAGCTGGAAACACTGGCCCAATATTCATCCGTACCCGTCATTAACGGGCTCACCGACTGGGTGCATCCCTGCCAGCTATTAGCCGACATGCAGACCTGGATGGAACACCGCGGCGACATCACTGGCAAAACAGCGACCTACGTGGGCGATGGCAACAACATGTGCCATTCTTATATCAATGCCGCACGCCAGCTCGACTTCAAACTGAATATCGCCTGCCCGGAAAATTATGACCCGGACGCAGAACTGCTGAAAGCTGCCGGCGACCGGGTATCAATTCACCGTGATCCTCAAGCAGCCTGTCGGGGCTCAGATATGATTGTGACTGACGTCTGGGCCAGCATGGGTCAGGAAGAAGAACAGCAACAACGTGAACAGGCGTTTGCAGGCTATCAGGTCACTGCCGAAATGATGGCGCTGGCGAACGATGATGCCTTATTTATGCACTGCCTGCCGGCTCACCGCGGTGAAGAAGTCAGTGCCGAGGTGATCGACGGCAAACAAAGTGTGGTCTGGGATGAGGCGGAAAATCGCCTGCATGCACAGAAAGCGCTCCTGGAATTTCTACTCACGCAGTAAGCTTTATAGAGATCGTTTGAGGGCCCGTAAATCCAGATACTTGCCAAGCACCTGCTCGGTATCTCTGGCAAATTCCCTGAATACCAGGGCTATGCCAAACACGTCGCGATCACCAATGATGATGGAACGCACGACCTCAGCTTTAACATAAACACGTTTGAAGTCATTGTCGAAGGGTAGATCAAACAGCAATTCAAACACTTTGCCGGCATCGGCTGGCGAGCCATATTCGATATACATGCCACCCATGGACAGGTCGACCGCTTGCGCCTTTACAACATCGCCACTAGATAAACGAATAAAAGCCGGCATATTGACCCTGAATCGCGTATGTTTGCGTTTTTCTTTCTGTTTCGTCTGCGGAGGCGCCTGGTCTAAAATGCCTGCACGTTTTCTAGCCTCTATTAAAAATTCTTCTACTTCATCAGCCATATCTGTTTTTAATCCTGCTGCAACGTTAGTTTAATATTACGGTCTATCCATAGCACTATCGGGTCGCATACAATATGCAGCCATTACATCAACGAGATTTGATCAATTCATGAGATTTCAGCCCGGTTTCCTATTCATCCTGCTTGCCTGGCCAGTACTGCTCAGGGCTGAAACCGAGACCAATGAAAAACCATCCGATCCCTGGCTGTTATGTCCTCAAACCACTTCCGGTTTTCACAATTATAGTCCACCACCAGCATTTGCTGAGGATAAAAAAGACGACACGCGTATTAGCGCCCTGCAGGTGGAAAATGCCACTGGCGATATTACGACTTTTAGCGGCGATGTGTTGATCGAAAGAAGCCAGTTAATACTGGAAGCCGATACAGCAATTTTTGATCAGCCCAAACAAATTCTGGATATTGCAGGTCATGTGCGTGCCAGCGCCGAATACATGATGATCACGGGAGAACGCGGCTGGTTTGATATAAAAAACAATATCGGCGAACTCTATAACAGTCAGTATTTTATTGTTAATTCCCATTTTCAGGGCACAACGCCCAGGCTGAGTATCGAGGGCAAAAAGCAGACCTTGCTGGTAGACAGCAGCTTTACCAGTTGCCCGCCCGAAAAACTGGACTGGCACCTGGATACGGGGCTGTTAAAACTGGATCATGAAACGGCAACCGGTACAGCCAAACATGCGGTACTCTGGTTCAAACAGGCGCCAATTTTCTATTTTCCCTACATCAGCTTCCCTCTGGGTGAGGAGCGGCGCTCTGGGTTTCTAATGCCCAGTTTCGGTTCTTCTGGCTCCAGAGGCTGGGAACTCAGCACACCCTGGTACTGGAATATTGCGCCCAATCAGGATGCAGTGCTCACCCCTCGATACATGAACAAAAGAGGCTCCCAGCTCATTACCGACTATCGCTACCTGACTCACACCAGTACAGGTGAACTTGCAGTTGAGTATCTGCACAATGACACGCAACTGGAGGATAAACGCTATCTGATTAATTACAGCAACCACAGCGACCTGGGCAGCAATATTGATTTTGATGTGCTGCTCAATGCAGCTTCAGACGACGATTACCTGGATGATCTTGGCGGCAGCATAGAACTGACAAACACTACCCACCTTGAACGCAACGCAAATTTAAAATACCACACCGGCCCCTGGACGTTCAATTTACTGGCCCAGTCCTATGACACCATCGATGAACAAATTGCCCTGGATCGTCACCCGTACAGGCGCCTGCCCCAACTGCAAGTCACTGGCTCAGATTATATCGCCAACAGCGATATTTTATTTAGCCTGGAAAGTGAATGGGTGGATTTTGAACACGAAAGCACTAACCAGGAAACGGGTCAGCGTGTGCACATCCATCCTAAATTTAGCTGGCCACTGGTGGGCAATGCCTGGTTTATTACACCGTCAATTGGTTTCATGCACACCCAGTACGATCTAATCGATAGTAGCGGCACTGAAATCGATATTGAAAATCGTAATTTAAATATTGCCAGCCTGGATACGGGTTTGTTTTTTGAGCGTGAAATGGGCAGCAACAAATTAATTCAGACACTGGAACCGCGTTTATATTTCTTACATATCCCCTATGAAGACCAGACCAGTATTCCGTTATTCGATACCTCGGAACCGGACTTTAGCTTCGCGCAGTTATTTCGCGAAAACCGCTTCAATGGCATCGATCGGGTTGGTGACACGGACCAGGTCACGGTCGCACTCACCAGTCGCATCCTGGACAAACATAATGGCGATGAATTCATGAGCATTAGTCTGGGACAAATTTTTTATTCTAATGATCGCCAGGTTAGCCTGAATAATATAAGTCCAGTTGAAAATGAATCCGATGTGGTATCGGAATTCAGCGGTCGAATTAATGACTGGACGGGTAGAGCGACATTGCAATGGAATCCAGATACCGACACAACCGATAAGCGCAGCATTCAATTGCATTACCAGGCTGATGAAAAACGCATTTTTAATCTGGCTTATCGGTTTCGTCGCAACCTCGCAGATGAAACGGAAAATCTAGAACAAACCGATGTTTCATTTGCCTGGCCAATTAATAATCGCTACTCGCTGGTTGGCCGATGGAACTATTCTATAACGGAAGAAAGAGACATTGAAAAACTGTTTGGTATCGAATATGAATCATGCTGCTGGGCAATGCGCCTGGTATCACAACGCTACCTGCAGGATAATACGGAAGACCCTTATGATTCAGCCATTATGTTCCAGTTAATCTTTAAAGGACTGGGTAGCATCACAGACAAAAAGACCACTGATATACTCAAACATGGTATCCTTGGCTATCAATCGGAATACTAATCATGACACGTTTTTACCAGATATTTTTCTACCTTTCCCTCGTTTTATTCAGCACTCAGCTTCAGGCACTACAGGCGCTTGATCACATCGTTGCTATTGTTAATGACCAGGTTATTACCTACAAAGAATTACAAAGTAGAATAAAAGATTTTGAACGCCAGATGACCCAGGCTGGCACAGCCGTACCTGATAATAAAATCATGCAGAAACAGGTGCTGGAACGCATAATTGTTGACACGGTACAACTACAGCTTGCACAAGCGCAGGGCATCCAAATTGATGATCTGACTTTGAACCGCATGTTAGAAAATCTCGCGCGGCAGAATAAAATTACTCTGGAAGGTTTACGTAAAGCCCTGCAAAGAGAAGGCATTGACTACAAAAATTTCAGAGAACAAACCCGTAAAGATCTGATTATTAAACAGGTGCGTCAACGCATGGTCATTGATCGCCTGAAAATTTCCGAACAGGAAATCGATCAATTTCTGGAACAGCAGGAACAGTCCGGCAAAGCCTCCAGCGGTCAATATCATTTAGCCCATATTTTGATAACCACACCGGAAGCGGCTACCCCAAAAGATATCGCCGAAGCCTATGATAAAGCCGAGAAAGTGCTCGCCCATCTTAAAGATGGCGAATCGTTTCGAGATGTGGCCTTAAATTTCTCTGAAGGACGACAGGCATTAGAAGGTGGCGATCTGGGCTGGCGTTCTGCGGCAGAACTGCCCTCGCTGTTTCTTGATGCAGTCAAGCGTCTGGATAAAGGGGAAGTTAGTTCACCCTTGCGTAGCGCGGGTGGTTTCCACATTATCAAATTAATTGATAAAAAAACCATGCAGCATATTGTCACCCAAACTCATGCCCGACATATTCTCATTCGTGCTGATGAAATAACGACTGAAGAACAGGTCAGAGAAAAAATGAATGCCATAAAACAACGTCTCGATAATGGAGAAGATTTTGCAAAACTTGCAGAAGCATTTTCCCAGGATCCCGGCTCTAAAAATAATGGCGGCGACCTGGGCTGGGCATCAGAAGGTGACTTCGTGCCACGTTTTGAAAATGTTATGAATAGTCTTAAACCTATGCAGATTTCCGAACCTTTTCGCAGTCAATTTGGCTGGCACATCATGCAAATTCTGGAACGTCGCGAACAGGATGAGACAGAACAGCTAAAACGGGAACGTGCTGAAATAGCGATCAAGAAAAGAAAATCTGATGAAGAACTGCAGCTCTGGTTACGCCGCATCCGCGATGAAGCTTTTGTTGAATACAGAAACAACCCCAGTTCCTGATGCCACCAGTTATCGTTATAACACCGGGTGAACCGGCAGGTATCGGACCAGATATCGTTCTGCAACTCGTACAAAAAAAAATCAATGCCTGCATTGTATGCATAGCCGATACAAATCTGATGCGAGAACGCGCCAGCCTGCTCGAACTCGATATCAAAATTAATCCGGTTACTGATTTGAGCGAGCTTCGCCCGCACGAAGCGGGAACACTGTTCGTATATCCTGTTGAGCTTAACCAAAAGGCCACGGCCGGAAAGCTTGATATAGCCAATGCGGCTTACGTGCTCGAATGCCTGTCAACGGCGGTCACCCTGATTCAACAACAAAAAGCACAGGCGCTGGTCACCGGCCCAGTTCATAAAGGCATAATTAATGAGGCCGGCATCCCCTTTACCGGTCATACAGAATTTCTTGCTGAATTGACGCAGGGCAATCCGGTAATGATGCTCGCCGCCGATTCACTTAGAGTTGCGCTGGCGACAACTCACTTGCCCTTAAATAAAGTCAGTGCTGCCATTACCCGAGAAAGCCTGGAAAATATTATTCGCATACTGCACCATGATTTAGTCGCACATTTTAAAATCACGAACCCGGAAATCCTGGTCTGCGGCCTCAATCCGCATGCCGGTGAAGGTGGACATCTCGGGCACGAAGAAATAGAGGTTATTGAACCTGTTCTGGAAAAGTTGCGTCTGGAAAATATGCAATTAACCGGGCCACTGCCCGCAGACACTTTATTCACCCCGCATTATCTTGAACATGCAGATGCAGTATTGGCAATGTACCATGATCAGGGGCTACCGGTACTCAAACATGTGGGCTTTGGCCATGCCATCAATATCACCCTTGGCCTGCCCATTATTCGCACCTCGGTAGACCATGGTACAGCGCTCGAACTGGCGGCTAGCGGCAAGGCCGAAACTGGAAGTTTAAACGCGGCGGTCAAGCTCGCCATTGAACTGGCTGACAAGCAGGGCGAATTGCCATGACACAGCACAAAGCACGCAAACGCTTCGGCCAAAATTTTTTAACCGATACCTCGGTTATCGATCGCATCATCCAGAGCATTAATCCGCATGCAACTGACAAACTGGTTGAAATTGGTCCTGGCCTGGGTGCGCTCACCTGCCCGATTTTGTCTATTGTCGGCGAAATGAACGTCATTGAACTGGATCGGGATATAGTACCCAAACTTCGACTGAACTGTGGCTTGCAGAATAAACTACACATTCACAATGTCGATGTACTGAAATTCGACTTCAATCAACTGGTGAACGATGATGAACAACTGCGGATTATAGGCAACCTGCCCTATAACATATCCACACCGATTATTTTCCATCTGGTGAACTATGCTGAACATATTCAGGACATGCATTTTATGCTGCAGAAAGAAGTGGTAGATCGTCTGGCTGCTCCAGCGGGCAGCTCAGAATACAGCCGATTATCGGTAATGGCGCAATATCATTTTCAGGTATTACCGCTGTTTCTAGTTCCGCCCGAAGCATTTAATCCTCGCCCCAAAGTTGAATCGGCCATTGTCAGGCTGGTACCCCATAAAACCAGACCGGTCACCGTGCCGGATGAAAAAGCATTTGCGGCACTGGTTGCTCAGGCCTTCTCCCAGCGACGCAAAACCCTGCGCAATGTACTCAAAGGCCATTGTACGACTGAACAGCTTGAGGCTGCGGGGATCAACCCGGGACAGAGGGCACAGGAACTTAGCCTGCAGCAATTCGCCGAGCTAAACCGGCTTATTCACCATAGCGAAAAGCCTTCATAACAACGTACCTATTAAAGTCATATTTCTGGTAAGCTAGGCTCATCGACATTTTGACCCAGTAGTAAACATGAGCAATAGTGATTATAAAATTAGTGTAGAAGTCATCCCTGCCTACATTGAAGAGCAATCCCATCCCGACCAGGGCCACTATGTGTTTTCCTATACCGTCACCATCGTGAATGATGGTGATATACCGGCAAAATTACTCACTCGCCACTGGATCATTACCGATAGCATGGGTGATACTCAGGAAGTAAAAGGTGATGGTGTCGTCGGCGAACAGCCTTATCTCAAACCAGGTGAAGGCTTTCAATATACCAGCGGCACCATGATGAAAACCCCTGTCGGTTCCATGACTGGCAGCTACCAGATGCTGGCCGATGACGGTATAGAATTCGATGCACAAATTCCTGAATTTTATCTGGTTGTCCCAAAAACACTGCACTAAGCAACGATCATGGGGCTCAAGTTCAGCTATACCTTGCTATCGCCCATCTACGACCTGATCGTCGCATCACCAACCGAAAATATCCGGACCAAAAGCCTGCAGCGCCTGCATGACTTCCATAACAAACGTGTGCTAATTAATGGCATCGGCAGCGGCCTGGATATTCCATTTCTACCTGCGGGCCCGTTGTATACTTGCACCGACCTGACGCCAGCCATGCTTAAACGCGCTCAGCAACGCGCCGACCAGTCAGACCTTGACCTGCACCTGGAACTGGCCGATGCTATGGATCTGACTTATAAGGATCAAATGTATGACGCTGTTGTATTACATTTAATTCTGGCCGTCGTACCACAACCTGTTAAAGCATTGCAGGAAGCATCTCGCGTTTTAAAACCAGGCGGTAAAATATTTATTCTAGATAAGTTTATAAAACCGGGACAGCTTGCACTTGCTCGACGTTTGTTAAATCCTTTTATTCGACACATCGCCACTCGCACAGATATTGTATTTGAACACTTGCATAAAGAGTGCAATGAGTTAAAACTATTACAAGATGAACCAGTTTTAATGAACGGCTGGTTTAGAAGTATAGAACTTGAAAAAAGAGAAAAATAAACAGTGGCAACCTATGCAATTGGGGATGTTCAGGGTTGTTTTGAGCAACTACAACAACTACTAAAAAAGCTCGAATACAATCCCGACAAAGACAAGCTCTGGTTTGCCGGCGATATCGTAAACCGCGGACCGCAGTCACTGGAAACCCTGCGTTTTATTAAATCACTGGGTGATCGTGCCGTCACGGTGCTGGGCAATCATGATCTACACCTGCTTGCGATAGCCAATGGCCGTGGCAAACAGGGCAAAAAAGATACTATCCAGAGCATTCTGGACGCACCCGATAGAAACGAACTGCTCGACTGGCTGATTCAGCAACCTCTCATGCACTATGACGAAACACTCGACGTTTGCATGGTACATGCAGGTATTCATCCACAGTGGACCATAGCTGAAGCACTTGACTATGCCAGTGAAGTCGAAGCTTTTTTACAGAGCACCAAAGCCCATGAATTTTTTCAGCACATGTATGGTGACAAGCCACTAAAATGGTCACCTAAACTGCGTGGCTGGGATCGCTTACGCTTTATAACCAATGTTTTTACCCGTATGCGCTATTGCGACATAAATGGAAAATTATCTTTGCGTGATAAAGGGCCGCCAGGGAAGCAGGCGCCCGGTATAGTTCCATGGTTTGAAGTCAATGGTTTCAAAACTGGAAACACGCGATTAATTTTTGGTCATTGGTCAACGCTGCCCGATCCTGGTTTAGAAAATATCTACCCACTGGATACAGGTTGTTTATGGGGCGGTAAACTCAGCGCATTAAAAGTTAATAAAAAATTAAAAAAACTAACTCGAATTCGCTGCCCTGAAGCACAACCGATCGATACTCGGCACGGTAAAAAGAAAAACAAGACGATTTCACTGCTTTGACAAAAAATATTCAACCAGTGATGTTTTATTCAGAGGATTATTTTTATATTAAAAAATCAGGCGGGCTTCAATGCCCGCCTGAAAATTATGACTCGCCGGTTAGCTTGAGTTTTTTACTTGACCACACATGCTGCTCCTGAAGCCATAATGTCGTTTCCTAGCTAAAACTAGCTAAGTTTTATAAACACTTAGCAAATAATCTCCGGCGGCGCACCACCAGAGAATATTCACCAGGTGATTATTCCCCAATACTGAACTTCTGGCTGAAACCAAACGAGATAACTTCGCGATCATCTGCCGCAGCATCGCCACTCACATTGCTGACAAGAGCATAAATTTGAGTCTTTTTACCAACATTGTGGAATACACCCAGGCTCATACCATCTCCCGCAGTACCACCGGCACCACCATTATTCGCATCAACGGTACCATACGAAGCAGACAGCTTAGTTTTATCAGAGAGGGCATATGTGCCAGTCAGGTACATGTAGTCGTCATCACCACCTGTTTCAGCATCAACATTTTCCATTGAGAAGCCAGCTTTAATTGGACCTGACTTATAAGTCAGCGCAATACGCTGTGCTGATGATTCGTTTGCTGGTGTTGCATCATTTACTTGCAGCAACTGTACGTTTGCACCAAAGGTACCATTGCTCCAGCTGATACCTGGATTAAATGAATGCTCATCATCCGCTGAATCATCCATTACCATAACGACATTGGCCTGCATACCTCCAGCAAATTTTGGTGTGATATAAGCAACAACGTTATCGAAGAAACCATTGGTGTAGCTGGACAGGCCATAGTTTCGACCACCATTACTTTGACCAGCAGAAGTATCGTAGAAGGGATCTATTTCGAAACCGGCCATTTTGTATGGAGACGAGGCAGTACCAAACATGGTTTTACCCCAGTCACCTTTTACACCAACAAAACCGAAGCGTCTGCTGATAGTGCTACTAGCACTTGATTCATTATTGAAGCCAAGCTGTACGTGATAGAAAGCAGAGTTGCCACCATCTAAATCATAACTGCCTTTCAGGCCAAAACGTGGTGCATTGCTATTAAAACTCATGCCCTGGTCAACACCGCCTTCATCAATAGTTGCTATAGAGTAACGAATGTCACCGTATAACTGATTAGCGGATGCGTTGACGCCTCCCATGAGTGCGCCGGCACATACAATTGAGACCCCTAGAGGTGCTTTCATATTCTTCATATCGCGTGACCTTCTTAATATTAATTTTAGTTAGTAATTTAAGCATATTTAAGCTAATGGATTATTTTTACCAGTTAACTTCGTTGATAACTAGTGCAATAATAAGCTTGAGAGGTTTATAAGCAAATTCCAGGCCAATATTATATTGACCCAAAATCAGCGGTTTAGAATATAAAAAGAAAAAAAATCGTTCAGATTTACTATAAAACATGACATTTCCTGACCCACACCCTGACAGTTGGCGTCATAACCTGTCAGTAATTGTCATGTTTTTTGTGTGGTATTATGAGAAATATTATAAATAAACTGGATAATTGATTATTGTCATATTTTACAATATTTTTTTCATTTATTGGAATTAGTTTTTACGCTCATATAACAAAATCTTAAAATTATAATTATTATGCTCATCGGCCAAATAGCTTTCTTCCGTAGTAACCTGCCATTTATCGGCATCTATCTTGGGAAACCAGGCATCACCTTCACATTCAGCGTCAACATGGGTTAAATACAAACGGTCGGCTCGGTCTATCATTTGACTATAAAAACTGGCGCCGCCAATAATCATCACTTCTTCGGCATCAGAAACCGCCTGCAACGCATTATCAATACTATCAACGACAATGACACCGTCAGCTTCTAAATCTGATCGACTGACAACTACGTTTGTCCTTCCCGGTAAAGGTTTGCCGATTGATTCAAATGTTTTTCTACCCATGACAACAGGCTTACCCATAGTTACAGCTTTAAAATGCTTGAAATCAGCTGGCAAATGCCAGGGTAATCCATTATTAATACCGATCAAGCGATTTTTATCCATAGCTGCAATAAGTGAAATAATCATATCTACTTTTTAGGCTTAAACAGAAAACGGGTAAGCTATGGGCTCATGACACTGGTAACCTGTCACTTCAAAGTCATCCATAGTCACCCAGTCCTCAAGGTCTTCTAGTGATTTAATATCAGGATTAATTTCTAACTTTGGCGCTGAAAACGGTTTGCGTTTAAGTTGAACATCACGCATTAATTCTAGCTGGTCTTCATAAATATGCGCGTTAACAATCTTGTGATAAGCCAAGCCGGGTTTATTCCCAGTAATTTGAGCCATAATTTTTAAAAAGAAAAACACCTGCACCTGATTAAAATTTTGCCCTAGTGGAACATCGCATGAGCGCTGGTAAGAAGTTAAATAGAGAGTGTCCCCAAGCAGAGAAAATGTGTGAGTGTGCATGCACGGACGAAGACAACCCATATGAAACTCACCTGGATTATAAAAACTTAAAATCTCTCCACGATCATCAATTCCTTTTGACAGGTTATCTACGATTTTACGTAACTGATCAACCTCACCACCATCTGGTTTTTTCCAGTGACGACCCTGGACCCCGTAAACACGCCCCATATCATCCTCGCCTTTTCGGTGAGGATTATTTAGCCATGCTTCATTATCATTGGCATTGGCATCCCAGGTTTTAGTTCCCATCGCTCTGAAATCTGCAGCATTATCATATCCCCGAATGTACCCTAGAAACTCGGCAATCGCAGACTTCCAGTAGCTTTTACGTGTGGTGACCAGCGGAAATTCATTGGCTCCGACATCGTAAGTTAATTCCGCGTTGATAACAGTTAAGCAACGTTTGCCCGTGCGCTTATTTTCTATCCAGTGTCCTTCATCAATAATGCGCCGACATAAATCCAGATACTGTTTCATGCTTCACTCTTTTCTTTTTTTCTAATCAGGTAAATCAGATACAGGCCGAACAACACCATCGGAATAGATAACTGCTGCCCTTTTGTTAACCAGCCGAATGCGACAAAACCTAAATGCGCATCGGGTGTCCTGAAAAATTCAGTGATAAATCTAAAACTTCCATAACCAATCATAAATAGTGCACTGACAGCCATTGTTGGGCGCGGTTTTTTAGAATAAAAAAATAAAAGTAAGAATAATAACAAACCTTCCGTAAACGCCTGATATAAGGCAGAAGGATGCCGTGCTATATGATCACCATAATCAAATGCCCAGGAAATCGAGGCATCCGTTTCCCTGCCAGGTAACTCTTTGTTAATAAAATTCCCAACGCGGCCGGCGCCCAGCCCGACAGGAACCATAGGCGCAATGAAATCGCTTACCTGAAAAAAAGTTTTATTGGTTTTTTTAGCAAATAAATACAATGCTATAAATACGCCCAACATGCCGCCATGGAATGACATACCGCCCTGCCAGATTTGAAAAAGAATGAACGGATTATCAACAAAGGCCGCAAAATTATAAAAAAGTATATAGCCTATACGCCCACCCAGAACGACGCCAAGGGCACCATAAAAAATAACGTCAGCCACCTGATCTTTATTCCACAGAGAATTGGGCAGGGCAGCACGTTTTATACCCAACCACCAGGAACCTGCAAAACCGATTAAATACATCAGCCCATACCAATGGACTTTCGCAAAACCCACATCTATAGCAACTGGATCAATATCTGGATAAGAAATCATGCCCGAATAGTAGCAGAAAAATTGGCGCCGATGGTTTTAGAAAAGCCATTACTCATCAAAATAATTATGTAATAAACATCTATTTTTACAGTTAACAAAAACTATCGTTTGGCATAAGCAATAAATTCTGACAGATGCTTGCATGTGAGATGGACAGTATTGAAAGACATTATGAATAGACGCATTTACAAGTCGCATACTTGCCATAAAAAAGCCCTGTAACTATTCAGCTACAGGGCTTCGAGATAAAATCCTGGCAGGTTTTTGCGTGCAAAAGAGGGCGCGCAATCAGGGGTCGCGTAGCGACACGACGCTTAGGACACGGCCCTTAACACCTTCTCGCAGACAAAAAAAAGACCCAACTCGCTGAGTTGGGTCTTTC
>JAPHRO010000036.1 GCA_026195895.1 Gammaproteobacteria bacterium | reverse complement strand
TGCAAGACAATTGAACGAACGCCCAAGAAAAACGTTAAACTATGAAACACCGGCTGACCGTTTTTATGAATGTGTTGCATCGACCGGTTGAAACCGCAGTAGCTGACAGTTCTTCCAAATCAGAGCTGAAATCGGGTTATGGGTTGATTTTAAGACTGATGATCATGACTGGTATTGCTGTAAATTGCCGGGATTGTGAATTTGTAAGGAGTGGCGGTCTTGGTGTGATGCAGGGCGCGTAAACCAGCAGAATTGTATGAGATGCTGGTCCATAACCGCATACCTGTCAGTTTTTAATTATGCGCTCCTCATGCTGATGGCTGAGCCAGATATACCCGCCAATAATAGTAAATGCGATGCCCGAGACGACAAATAGAATGCTATTTAAGGTAAAGCCATCTTCCCGCACCGATGAAATCAATGATATGCCGGTGGTCAGTAATGCAATAAGAAAAGCATGCAGATAAACGTTTTTTTGTGCGATGTTTGCTGTGATGTAGCCGCTGGCCGACATGATTACAAAATAGCTGATACCGCCGATAGTATAGGACAGCAATTGTCCAATTGTTTGCCATTCTGGGTGTTCCCTGATGACAATGGTATAGCCGGTAGCTGCCAGCAGAAAAATTAACTGTAATAGCAAACCAAAAAATATGATGGTAGAGGCACCCACAAACAGTGCTTTAAAATTAATCATGCGTCGTATCGTTAATATTTGTAATGAGTAGCAAGGCTTACATGCAGTTGTTTAATTTATTGATCATAGCGATAATTTCTCGGCCACAAAGTCAGCATCTTTGTCGCCACGACCCGATAAATTAATCAAAATATTTTTGTCTGGTGGCATGTTCCCGGCAATTTTCATTGCGTAAGCTACTGCATGTGCGCTTTCCAGAGCCGGGATGATACCTTCGGTGCGTGATAAAACCATGAACGCATCCAGGCATTCCTTATCATCGACTGCGACATACTGAACGCGTTTGATATCTTTTAGATAGCAATGTTGTGGACCGACACCAGGATAATCCAGGCCGGAGGCTATTGAGTAAACGGGCAGGGGATTACCGTCATCATCCTGCAGGTTGTAGCATTCAAAGCCGTGCAGGGCGCCTTTGCTCCCCAGTGTTAAAGTTGCTGCATTATCAGGGGTGTCTAAACCTTTACCGGCTGGTTCAACGCCAATGAGTTCAACTGACTCATCTGGAATAAAGGGCGTGAATAAACCAATGGCATTTGAGCCGCCACCGACACAGGCCATGGCGATATCAGGGAGCTTGCCCTGCATTTCCATAAACTGGCGCCGTGCTTCTTTACCCACAATACTCTGGAAATCGCGTACCATTTTAGGAAAGGGGTGAGGGCCTACGACAGAACCAATGGCATAAAAGAAATTTACCGGATCTTTTAAGTATTCTTCAAAAGCGCTATCGACTGCGTCTTTTAACGTGCGCGTACCACGGCTGACGGGAACAAGCGTACATCCCAGAATTTTCATTTTGGTGACGTTGGGGTGTTCTTTTTCAATATCAACTTCGCCCATGTGAATTTCACATTCAATGCCGGCCAGGGCACAGGCCGTCGCCAGTGCTACACCATGCTGACCGGCACCGGTTTCTGCCAGTACTTTTGTTTTACCCATGTGTTTGGCGAGTAGCGCTTCGCCCAGACAGTGATTGATTTTATGGGCACCGGTGTGATTTAGGTCTTCGCGTTTTAAAAATATCTGGGCGCCGCCAATTTTGTCGCTTAATCGTTTAGCATGGAATATTGGGCTAGGCCGTCCGACATAGTGGATGAATAAATCATTCAATTCATCTTTATAAGCATCGGTATCACGAATGCTTTCATAAGCGTCGTTGATATCATCCATGATGGCTTTGAGTTCAGGAGGTATAATCTGGCCGCCGTATTCGCCGAAATAACCGTTTTCGTCTGGCATCGGTAAAAATTCCTGGCTCATTGATTTACTCCTGATTAGTTAATTAAAATGTTGGCCACAACAAGATGAGGTAATGCACGGTGCCTCGCAACCGGTTGAGTCTACAATCCGATTCTGTGTGCCCGATTGGTAAAGAATATACCACTGGGCTTATCGGCTGGAATACTATCAATTAGTCTAAAGCTGTCAGTATCGAAGATGTCGACGCGATCTTCATCACGCACCGACATCCAGATTTGCTCACCACGAGGCGAGAATTCCATATGCAAAACAGCTTTGCCCGGTTTTAAGGTTTTAATAACTTCAAGGCTTTCTGTGTCAATCACCTGAATGGTGTCATTTCGCGGATGGGAAAAGTTTACCCACATCTGGCGATGATCAGGGCGAGCCATAACGAATATCGGTTGACCGTGAACAGGAATGGCTTTTATCTGTTGCATCTCACGGTCCATAACCAGCACTTCGTGTTGTCCAACGGCGGGTACCAGGGTTTTATCGCCGGCCATTGCCCAGCCTTCAAGATGCGGCATTTTGTATACCGGTAGTTTCTGTTTGCCTTTGCCGTAATTACCCATCACTCTCTGCACGCCTTTTTCCGGGTGCCATAAATCAAGCATGGCCAGACCATCTTCGCCAAATAGCCCGGCCATGTAATAACGCCCGTCGGGGGTAATTAAACCGTCATAGGGCAGACGACCGATGTCTTTAAATTTAGTAATAACCGGCGTTGCGGGATTTTTCATATCAACGATCCAGGTTTCGTCGGCATCATATAAACTGTAAACAAATTTTTGTCCCGGTGCGTCAACCAGACCTACGGTTTTAGATCGTTGACCATCGCCATAGAATGCTGGTATATCGGCAATTAAATCCAGAGTATTGCTATCAAATATTTTTACGCCGCCGGGTTTGTAATTGGAAACGGCAACCAGTTTGCCATCCTGTGAAATAGCGCCACCAATACTATTGCCTGACTGGATAATGCGCTTAACAATTTTCTGTTTTAGTATATCGACTTTGGTGAGTCCACCATCGCGGCCAAAGACAAAACCATAGCGTGCGTCGCGGGAATAGACTATGGAAGCATGGGATAAGTCGCCCAGGCCATCTATTTGCGCAATGGCGCTATTCGTGCTGTGTTCAACAACTTGTAAACGACCGATGGCGCGCTCGATAATAAGCCCCATATCCCCCGTGCCACGCAAGTTTTGTGTGCTGCAGGCGGTGAGTGAAAGCAAAATAATTAACAGGCTAAAAAGTTTTTTCATTGTTTTATCTTTCGTTAGTTTGGGGTTGTTAATTTTTTATTGCGGCCCCTGGCGCAGTAATTTAATAATCCAGTTTGCATCAGCTTCTGATAGTTGTGCTTTCCATGGCGGCATAGGTGTGCCGGGGCGTCCTTCAAGAATAGTAATGAACAATAATTCATCGGGTTTTAATTTTAAGGTTTCCGGCAGCAACGAAGGTCCGAGGCCACCTTTTAGCGTCATGCCGTGACAGGAACCGCAGTCGTGTTTTAATAAATGACTGAGTTCCTGTTTGCGTTGCTCAGAAATTTCTGCAAAGGATGATATTGAAAAAAAGCTTAGAAGAGATAAAAAGCTAAGCTTCAACAACTTGTTGTTCAGACTCATTGTAATCACTTTGGGGGGTAAACCAGTTCAATTCATCGGCAAAACTAACAACATTGCCAATAATGATCAAGGCGGGTGATTGAATTGACATTTTCTGAATGTCCAGTGGCAGGTTATCGAGCGTAGAGATACAGCGGCGCTGATTCGATGTGGTGCCGTTTTCGACAACCGCAGCCGGTGTGCTGGCAGCCAATCCGGCTTTCACCAGTTCTTCTCTTAGCTGGGGCAGACTTGCCAGGCCCATATAAAATACCAGTGTGGTGTTTTTGTCGGCCAGGCTTTCCCAGTTAAGATCCAGCGGTTTGTCGGCACGACAATGACCGGTAATCAGGCGCACACTGCTGGCGATGCCGCGATGGGTCAACGGAATGCCCGCATAGGCGCTACAGGCAGATGCTGCGGTAATACCGGGAACATATTCAAAATCGATATTGTGTTGCAGCAGGAATTGCGCTTCCTCACTGCCGCGGCCAAAAATAAAAGGATCGCCACCTTTTAAGCGGACAACTTTTCGACTGGTTTTTGCCAGGTTAACCAGTAGTTGATTGGTTTCATCCTGGTTCATGTGATGTTTGCCCGAGGCTTTGCCGACATAAACCATTTTGGTGCCGTGTGGAATCATATCCAGAATAGCTTGTGAGACCAGACGGTCGTATACAATAACCTCTGCCTGCTGGAGCAGTTTGTGGGCTTTTAAGGTTAACAGTTCAGGGTCGCCCGGACCCGCGCCCACCAGAGAAACTATCGGCCGGTTATTTGCCATCTTCCTGCTCTGTAACGGGCGCGTGTAAGATTGATGATGGGGCACTTGAATCGGCTGCTGGTGTCACCGGGTATTCCGTTGAATAGGAAAAATAAATCGGGAATACAAAAACCATCAATAAGGTAAAAACAATTTGAATAATCAGGATAGATAGTTTCATGTGTGCCCCTGCCAGTGCAATTTCATGATAATTGATGATCAGGTTACCTGATATGAGTGCTGAAAAAATTGATGTTTGTTAAGCATGTTTGCGTGTTTCCAGGCTAGCGTCGAAGGAGATTGAATGACAATTATTCAATCTCCTTCGGTCAGCTTACTGCCAGCTTATTTTTTCACGGCGTTGATTTCAGCTTCTGCATTATCAAAGCCCAGTTTGTAACCCAGAGATACATGGTGGTAACGGGCATTGGTGTAATCATCATGGATAGCGAAACCGAAGTTATAGATTGTTGCTGGATCCAGGCTGATATCACCGGGTTTGTCGGATGTCAGTTTACGCACCATTTCAACAGTCCAGGTACCATTAGCGAGGGATGCGGTAAACTCGACACCCATACCATCATTCACGGTTCTGTCTGCCAGGATATGGCCATTTTCAGAAACTTTTTCACCGGCCTTGTAGCGATGCATATCCATGTAATGGCCGGCATCCATTTCCGTTTTAATTTCCGCTTCGTCTTTCATCTTGTCCCAGCCGCCCAGTGCTTTACCACCGCGACCTTTAAGTTCCAGTTTGGTGCGACTCTCGGTGATGTACTTGGTCACACCATCGGCTGCATTCAAGGATGCAATCGGGCTGCCAGCAATCGCGTCCTGAGCGGGTGCGTATGGCATGCTGCGTAAGTCGGCATGACAGGTGCCCCAGCAACCGGCGCGGTCGGCGTATTCAACATCGTCGGTGGCCAGCATAATGGCCAGTTTGACCTGGTTGTCAGGGTCCATTTTGCCACCTTCAACAAACGGTGCCGGGGTGTGTTCAGAATCGGCCCACTGGAAGCGCATATAGAGGTTTTCACCGTCATGTGCGCTCTGTACCTGAACCGGGAAACTGCCGCGTTTACCCGGAATCAGTGTGGGCTCCATACCGTGGTCTGGATTTTTGCCAACCTTCATTTCTTTTTCACCGGTCACAATCTTGTTGCCGATATCAACCAGCTCTTCTTCGTGGCAATCAAAGCAGCGGTCGCCCGAATTGAAGGCACGTTTACCACCGTGCTGGCGTCCCAGTACCCACTCCATCGAAGATTGACCGGGATAGAAGACGGTGACCTGTCGGCTACCGGCTGTACTCCAGTCGATGCTGCTACCGCCCGCTGAGCTTGCAGCGGCTGGAGCTGGTGTTGCCGTGGGTGCGGCTACTGGTGCAGCAGCAGGTGTTGCTGTTTCAGCTACAGGTTTTTCTGCAGCTTTGCTTGTGCCATTTGCTTCAAAGGCTGCCCATTGTGCTGGCATGGTTCTAATGAAGTCAGGATTTGGTGCTTCAAGTGTTTCAAGTTCTTCTTCGGATAACTGGTCATGCACTTTTTTATGGGCAATACCTTTATGACAGTCGATACAGGTGTTGCCGGCTTTCATTGCATTTAAATGTTGCTTACGTGAACGGCCTTTCTGGGTTTCCGGATCCATGGTGCTGAAATCGTGGCAGTTGCGGCATTCACGAGAGTCGGTCGCTTTCATGGTTTTCCAGACGTTTTTGGCCATCTTCAGACGCTTGCTGTCAAATTTTTCAGGAGTATCAATGGTGCCCAGAATTTTATGTAACACTTCGTTACTGGCCTGAATTTTTCGTACAACTTTATGCACCCAGGGACGAGGTACATGACAATCGGAACAGGTAGCTCGTACACCGGCACGATTGGTATAGTGAACAGTTTGTTGATATTCCTTGTAGACGTTGTCTTCCATTTCATGGCAGGTGATACAGAACTCCAGCGTATTGGTGGCCTCCATCGCGGTGTTGAAGCCACCCCAGAAAATGACACCGACGACCATGAATACGATGGCAGCGCCCATAGTTGTTCCGAGTATTATTTTTCGGGAAAGTAATTGGCGGTAGAGGTCGAACATGTAGGTTCTCCGGAGTAGGTCAAAACTATTACGAAAAAAAGTTTTTCGTAATAATTCTGTTGATTTAGTGCTGTTTAAAAAAGGCGGGTACCTTCGTACCCGCCCGGTTGACTCAATGGTTTTAAGTTACGTGGTTAATTCGGTTATGAACATTGAATTTACCAGTTGGCGCATAGAAGCCTTTAATACGCGTTTTCTCTTTCAGAGTTTTCGCATCAAAGATTACGATTTCACCGTTAGGTTTCAGAGAATCTGAACGATTCCAGATTGAAACCCATACTTCAGAGCCATCGTTGTTGAATTCCATGTGAACTGCTGCATAACCTTTCTTCTTGGTCAGACGAATAGTTTTAACAATTTCACGGGTTTTCTTGCTGAACACCTGGATAGACTGCTGAATTTCAGGTTCTGGATGTTTGGTTTGATCCGCCCATACATAGTCTGATTTTGGATGGGTACGGATGAATACCCCAGCGCCATCAGTTTCAACGGTGTAACACAGTTTCCATGCCTGGTCTTTATGACCTTTAGGATCATTACCCCAGACAGATACCAGACCTGTGCCCAGATGGGTGGTACCGCCTACAGGACCGCATTTAGAATCGTTCCAGTTTGCACCAGGACCTGGATGAGGTAGCTTGTCTACGTCGATCATGGCTTCCAGTTTGCGAGTTTCTGTATCAACTACAACCATCTTGTCAGATGCATTGGCAGCGATCTGGAAATAACGACCGGTTGGATCGAAGAAACCATCATGCAGGAACTTGGCTGAATCGATCTGGTCAATACGCAGATTGTCGATGTCAGAGTAGTCTACCTGCCACATCTGGCCCAGTTCTTTCAATGCTACCATCCATGAAGACTGATTAGGTGTGTCGTAGATAGCTGCTACACGAGACTCTTCAACATAGTCACCGTCAACGTTAACGCCACGAGCTGAAACCACTTTCAGAGGATCCATAGTTTCTGCATCAACGATAACGAAGTGTGGTGGCCAGTAACCACCGCCAATGATGTATTTGCCATCACCGGAAACCGCTACGTCACGAGCATCATAAGCAACCTGAACTTCTGCTACACGCATTTTGTCTGGTGTTGCCCAGAGATCGATCTTGGTTAATTTACCGTCACGACCCATGGTGTACCAGAAACGACCTGGATTTTTAGCATGCAGTTTTTTGTGATGCTCTGCCGCTTTCAGTACGTGTACCGCATAACCGGTTTGAATGTGTGTCACGATTTCATGTTTGTCACCATCAACCACGGCAACTTTACCGGCGTCACGTTCGATGACCAGGAAGAAGTTTTCCCAGTTGCGACCATGCATAGGTTTGGTTGGATAATCTTTTGGCTGAACGTAGACTTTCTTACGTTCTTTCATCAGGCTCAGTGACATTTCAGGTGGTTGTGGTGGATCGATCTGAATGTAGGTAGCCAGCATGCTGATTTCCTTCGGTGACATAATGTCGTTGAAGTTGTTCATGCCGCCTTCAGTGCCCAGGGCAATAATTTTCTCCAGACGTTTCTGGCCTTTTTTCAGTGTGCTTTCGGGCTCCAGGCTTTTACCTGTTGCACCTTTGCGTAGAACCCCGTGACAACCGGCACAACGCTGGAAGTACAGAGAATCCGCTTTTTTGAAATCAGCTTCGCTCATCGTCGGTTGCTTCGCTTTGGCGGCCGATGCTGCTGGGACTATCGCCAATGCTGATGCAGCCAGAAAGCTTGCTGTGATTAACCGCGAGATGTTTTTTCGCTTCATTTTGCCTCACTCCTGCTGGATGGATTTAGTAATTTCATTACACATGCTAGTGGGGGCTAACAGTGGCATAGCCTGATGTATTTCAAGCCTTTACCTAGTGTTTTTCGACATGGATAGTAGAAATCAGCTTGCATGGTCTCACCTTGACATTCGTCAAGTGTATCTATTGCTTATTGCTAATGGTAATTATGTTGATGCAAGACAAGTTTTATACAGTTGGATGGCTTGCACCAGGTGGACGAACAGCAGACTCCAGTTAGTTAGCCAGGCCAGGGCGGCGGGATAAAAAAATACTGCCGGCATGAAATAGGCCAGCACTGTCAGTATCAGTGCCACCACATGTAAATAATACTGGTGTAGCATTTTTTCGCGACTGATGACTTCGTTCATGGTCGGGATACCTGAAATGCCTTTATTGGTAAAGGCCAGTTTTCGATGCAGATGCAACCAGACCAGAAAAGGCACGATTTTATATAACATGCCGTTGATGACCGAGAAGGCAAAACCGGTAAGAAAAACTATTGCAATCAGAATGCTTAAGTCATGCCGGGTAATTTCAGAATAAAAATACAGCAGCATACTCAATGAAAGACAGCCCAGGCCCGTCATCCAGAAATACATACTGGCATCAGCCAGACGTTTTTTGCGTTGTATCTGTAGATGAAAGGTAATGCTGACAAAGGCGATCAGCAGGCAGCAGAGGGTAAAAATAACCAGTTGATTTAACCAGTCGTAGTTATTGGCCAGTTCGCTCTCGAAAAAATGTGTCGCTGACCAGCCCAGTAGACATATAAATATTAGCCGCGAAAAATAACGTTTCGATATATCGGGATAATCATTGGTTACCTGAAACATGGGGACAACCTGATAGGCAATCGCAGTGATCATGATGGTGACCCAGCCGATGCTGGCCCAGGCGATATGGATACTGGTGATATGCCGTAATAAAGGCACGGAATCCCAGGCCTGTCCGGTGGCCAGAATGCCACCCAGCGCCAGGGTAATCCATAAGGATGCTATGGCGATGCGCATGCCGGTTACGGATGCGTGACTGGATTGGGCGCGAAACAGACTCATGCTAACGGCAATTAGAAAAATCAGCAGTGCTGGTATTAATACGACCAATGCCAGTTTTATAAAGGATGTTTTAGTTGTAGCCAGGCCAAAGGTAAACAGTGCCACGCCAAGGGAATACAGCGCATGAATAATGGTACTGATAGTGGCGGCTTTAGGGATGCTGGCGCCGGCCAATACCGGTAGCAATTGAAACAGCGCGCCCATCATAACCATGGTGATAAAGCCGAGGGTTAATAGATGGGTAAGCGCCAGCGTTTCCGGTTGCCAGCGACTTTGAAAAATATCAGGCCCAGCGAATAACAGTAATAATGCAGCGGCTATAGCAAACACCGGCGCGGTCAGAAAAAAGCGCAGTGGAGTGCCTATGGTGGGGGCCTGCTCCAGTGATAGCTGGTTATAGTTCATGGCCTTTTGCAATAAATGTGGATTAGAGCTGTTTTATAAAAGCTTCGGTTGCTTTATCTTTGGCGTGCCAGATATAAATATCAAAACCGGCATCGCCCTCTCTGGCTTCGTATTTGAAGCCATTCTCAAACAGGATGTTATACAGTGGGAAAGGCTGCATGCGGTGAATCATTTTTAAGTATTCACCTTCAGTCATTTTATCCAGAGCGTCTAATGCCATTTCCATCGGGGCTGGTGGTTGTAGCTCATGTACATCCAGTACTATTTCTTTGCTCATTATTTTTTAAGCCACATCAGAGTTTATAGTGTTGCGAATACTGGCGGTAAGCTCATCTGCCTGTTCACCACATTCTTTGTCGATCATCGGATAAAGAATCTGTTCTTCTTTCATATTGTGCTGCTGCATTAGAATCAGCAGGGTTTCAGACAGGCCAAGATAACGGGCCTGGTTGTGTTGTTCGGCTGCGATTTCCATTTCATTGAGTAGTTCGCGCATTTGCCCGTGTTCATGACGCATCATCATGGTTGGGCCGCCCTGCATGCCAGTTGCATTTTCAAATGCAGGAAACAGGGTATTTTCTTCATGTTCGAAATGAGACAATAGACTGTGGCAAAAGTCTTTCAGGGATAATTGCGCTTCGTCCCATAGTTTTTTTGATACAAGTTGTTCGGCATTCGAAAACAAATCGTCACATCTTTTATGATCGTGACTCATCACGCTTTGAATCGACATCATATAACCTCCAGTTAAAGTGGCATGCTAATTAATGACAGGCGGCAAGACTTTAACTCAGGTCAATTGCCCTGAGTGTTTGTCTTATTCTTTATGCTATCAGCCGGGGCGACCATCAGCCCGGGTGGTGAGATAAAAAGGCGCGAAGCGAATCAGCCAGGTGCCAATGCATAATATCCATGTCAGGGAAGCAATCACGTTAAAGCTCAATCCAAACACCGAATTGAGCGTGCCGACGTCTGCAATAATTCGAAACACCGCTGTTAGCTGTATGCCCAGGAAGAGGCTCCAGGCGATTTGATCAAGAATCAGCATTCTGCCGGAATGGCCCAGCGATACCCGGGATGCCATGGCGATTAACAGGGATGTAACAAAGCCAATAGTAATGGCATGCAAGGGGGCTTTGGCCAGTATCAGTTCGCCACTGATGAGCAAATATAAACTCTGGATACTAAACAAAGTCATGCCTATGCCCAGCCATAAAAAAGCCATATGCAGCACCGCGAGCAGACGATCAGCAAAACTGTTTCTAAATTGCCATTTAATCGAATGGGTAATGGCGGCCACGGCAAGCGGGATATCGGCAATGAATAACCATTGCGGGAGTTGCAGAATGTCCAGCATCAGGTGAGCTATGCAACTGAACAGCATGACCTGGATGGTCCACATGGGCTGATAGATAGCATAGTTGCTGATGATGCTACTACTGAAAAAGGGGATCATCCGATGCCCCACGGTAAACAGGATGGGCAGCAGGAAAATCCACAGACCGGCCTGTAATGAAAATATCTGGTAACTCCAGTCATCGGTCATGAGCCAGAGCAGGAAGCTGCCGCTGCCAATCCAGCCGCCCGCCAGGGCAAAATTCAGAACGGTTTCATAGTTTTTATTTTGTGCCGGTGCTGTTTTATAAACTTTAAATAATGCGATTTGACCCAGTGCCCAGCCCAGCATAAAGATGGCTATGCCGGCAATTGCCAGTGTGAGGCTAAAAAATAAGCCGATCTGGAATAGCATCATACCCAGGCTGAGCCAGACAAAGGTGCTGACATAAGAATCTTTTGGTACCAGTGCGCCATTCATCCAGCGTGGATAAACGGTCATTAAAAAACCGAATATAAAAAAGATAAACACGCCGTAGAGCATGATGAAGCCATGGGCCCATGTTGTTGGAATTAAGGTATCCAGTGGCGTCCATAAACTGGTATAACGGCCAAGTAGTTCCACAGACCAGAATAATATGGGTAGTAGCAATTGTATGGCACCGGCAAAAAACATCATTCGATGCGGTGCTGCGGTGAACGTTTCCCAGAAAGTTTGCTTTAAGGGTTTTGGTTTTTCCTGGATTTGCATGGGGGTTTATTGCCTTTAAATCTGGTTATTCAGTGTGCTGATGTGTGGAGCATAAAAATTATAGCCAGATCGGCCAACCTGGCTTTGATTTAAGGCAAATGAGCCAGACGGGTTTGGCATGACGAGCATATATAAAATTCCATAGATGAAAAAAGGTTTTTATAAAAAATAACTGATGCCGTGCACCAGAAAATAAACAGCGTTGGTTGATTTTATTGGGTAAGCCGTGCATATAACAGGGGTAATTCTTTGGGTAAATCTTCCGCCTTGCGAATAACCACATAATTGCCGCTGCCAAATAAATGTGGCAGGTAGTCACCAGCATGTTGATCGATAGTGACACAGAAAGGCTGGAGTCCTTTGTGCTTCGCTTCAATCAATGCCATGCGGGTATCTTCAACACCGTAACGGCCTTCATATACATCCAGATCATTGGGTTTGCCATCAGTCAGGATGAGTAATAATTTTTGAGCACTGTCCTGCTTTTCCAGGATGTTACTGGCATGGCGTATCGCAGCACCCATGCGTGTATAGTAGCCTGGTTTTATTGCCTGTATGCGGCCGCGAATGCCAGCATCATATTTGTCTTCGAAATGTTTCAACAAATTAAAGCGAATATGATTTCTATTGCGAGAAGAAAAACCGTGCATGGCAAAGCGATCGCCGGTAGCCGTCAGGCTTTCAGCAAATAAAAACAGACTATCGCGAATGACATCGATGATCCGTTCATTGTTATTGATCCAGGCGTCGGTCGATAAAGAAAAATCAGCCAGTAATAAACAGGCCATGTCGCGATGCGCTGTTTTTAAATCTTTGTATAAATTACCGGTCATTTCGCCGTATCCCAGTTTGCGCTGGGTGGTGAATTGCAAATAAGCATCCAGATCGATATCGCTGCCATCGGGTTGCGCTTTAAACCAGACACGGGTCGGCATTAGAGCTTCAAATTGTGAGCGTAATTTGCGGGCTGTTTTTTTTAGTTTGGCGGGGAGTTCACAGGCTTCTGCATCTTTAGCAATCATTTCCTGCAAACTGCAATAGTCTTTTTTCATGCACTGTTTTTTATAATCCCACTCAGGCAGCAAAATGCCTTTGCCAACTGGCAGGTCGTCATGGGCTTCTGAAGGCAAATCAAGATCAAATTTTAACTTGCTGGCAACGGGCTTGTTGTCCTGCGTGACATGAATCTCTTCCATGTCGTCAGCCGCTGACGATGCGGCGGCGATATCATCTTCGTCTTCACCGCTTCGGTTGAGGTTGATGAAGTCACCCCAGGAAAAAATATTTTCATAACGTGCGGCTATCATGCCGGCATCTTTATCATCCGATTGTTCTTCCCGCTGACCTTTGCGTTTTTTATTGTCTTCTTTGCTGTCTTTGCTCGCTGATTCATCGTCGTCCATATCCATATCAGCAAGCGTGGTGCCGGATGTTTCAGTAACCGGTGGTGCCGGGTGCATCCACAGCAATACAGGTTGTGGCGGGCGGCTGGCTATAGGGAATTCGGATTGCTGGCCAGGACTGGATAATCCCTGTTGAATGGCTGCTTCCTGTGCGGCTTCGTCAGGCGCCAGTTTTTTCACATCAGGACGAATACTCAACTGTGCTTCGACCAGCTTCTGGTGATCTTTTTTCAGACCAGGAAAGTTATGCAGGGTTTGAATAGTGAGTTGCTGATTGCGTTGAAACCACGGACCCTTGCTGCCATCATCGGAAGCGGCCAGTGCAGCCAGCCAGATGTAGAGTTTTCTGTTTAGATTTTGATCTGGAAAAACATCGATTTTTACCGGTAATCGCAGAGCATGTTCATCTCTCCAGCCAAGTTCAACTTTGCTACCACTGCCGGCGATGCGCTGTAATACATTTCGTCGAGCCAGATGCTCTGATGCGGTGGTTGCCTGTACGGTTAAGCCAGCATCGCCACCCATAGCGCGAAAAATAATGCCCAGAGTTTTTTTTATATCATCCAGTTCAACGGCAGCATCGGGATAAGTTTTGCTGGCGGCACGGGTAATAATACGGTCCCAGAAATTGCCCACATGTTCTTCAATTTCAAAAATATCGAATATCATGCGTTTGTCCGTTGTTGCGCCAGGGTGATAGTCTTTTTGTCCGTGCCCTGACTTCTGTGCTTGAAACAGTTTTCAGGTACTGCTGGATATTTGCCAAAGCCTCGATCCGAAACATGCAAGGCGCAGTCATTACTCACCCATTGCAGTATGCCTTCCTTGTGGCGCGTTTGCTGGGATGTTTCGCAGGCGTCAATGCATTGTGCGCAGGTGGTACAGGTAAACATTTTTCGTTTAACGGTTCTTGGTTTCAAACGCATCGGGCAAACATTGTCACAGGCATTATTGCAGTCACTACATTCGCTGGCATGTTGTTCATTAAAGCCGATGACCATGGCTTTTTTATTACCCATCCAGGCAAGGCTCTGGAAGACGCCAATGGCACAGGCAAAACGGCAGAATAGATGGCGGGCAAATAGAAATTCAATACACAGCAGGAAGGTTGCGACGCCGATGAAAATAGCCTGATTTCGCGTCAGTTCACCGCTGAATAAATTGCTGTAAATTTCTTTTGGAGGCAACAGGTAAGTGAGAAAAGTGACCGCCCATAAAAAGGCGAAAAATAACACTGCCACATAAAGTACAAGCCAGTATTTCTTATCGGCCACTAGCATGCTGCCGTCAGGCTGTCGTTCAGGTTGTTTTCTGGGATCCCAGATGCTTTGTTTACCACTGGCGCGGAGCATGATTTTATTAATCATTTCTACTACGGAAAAATGCGGACAGAGCCAGCCACAGTAGAGTCGGCCGTATTTATATGCAGAACCAATTAATAAAATGGCGATAATGGCAAGGGGTAAAAAAACGCGCAAAATGATATTAATAGAGGCGTCAAGGGCCGACATATTGCCATGCTGGAACTCTTCCAGTCCCAGTGTCCAGTTCTGGCCAAATAAAATAAAATGGCCCAGGTTCAGATCCAGTCGAATAATATCCAGCACCGGTGCGAATACAAACAACACAAAAAATAATGTCTGGGCAATGCGCCGTTTATGTTGCAGGGACATCATTTCTGATAATTTTTGATATCACTACATACGAAGCTGATTAAGGGGTAGTGATAGTGTTTGTTCGCCATGGCTTTGGCTAAACCGAGAGCGCCGAGTAAAACGAAAGTTGCGTGAATAGTGGTGAAATAGGTAATAACCACCACCCAGGTCCAGCCATTATCAAAACCGCCCATGAGTATGATACCGAGAGTGACCAGGACAATCAGAATGCCACCCCAGATACTTGCCAGCATGGTCTGGCGTAAATGACACAGGCCAGTACTGTCTTCAGTTGCGCGGTTTTTGATATTTAAATAAATCAGCATCAGGAAACTGATTAGTGGAAGAATTAACAGGTTAGCCAGGAATAAGGATTCGGCAGCGACCGCTAAAGTAATGCCTGGCAACACGTATTCTGTGTTAGCGTCCAAAAGTGGCATAAACGACCTCCATTAAAGCGTCGATGGTTTCAATATCATCACTCAATGGTTCAATTAAAGCATTGCGGCATGCCTCAACGGGATCGTAACCCGCCTGGATCAGTCGGATGGTATAAACGAGCAGGCGAGTTGATGCCGCTTCTTCAAGATCATGATCTTTGAGCGCGCGTAGCGCATTGGCCAGTGACACCAGGCGTTTGGCTTCGTGGTCATCGATACCGGTTTCACCCTGCAGTATGCGTTGTTCCTGTGCAGCTCTGGGGAAGTCAAAACGGGTGGCGACAAAACGCTGGCGCGTACTGGGTTTCATGCCTTTTAATAAATTCTGATATCCCGGATTGTAGGAGACCACCAGCATAAATTCTTTCGGCGCTTCCAGGGTTTCACCGGTGCGTTCAATCGGCAGAATACGGCGATCATCACTCAGCGGATGCAGTACCACGGTGGTGTCTTTGCGAGCTTCAACAACTTCGTCGAGATAACAGATAGCACCTTCACGTACTGCGCGGGTCAGTGGGCCATCATTCCAGTAGGTGGTGCCATCGCCAATCAGGTGTCGGCCAATCAGATCCGAGGCGGTTAAATCATCATGGCAGGAGACGGTGTATAAAGGACGTCCCAGTTTTTTGGCCATATGGGTAATAAAACGGGTTTTACCGCAGCCGGTGGGGCCTTTGATGAGCAGGGGTAACTGGTTGTTATAAGCGTGTTCGAATAATTCGATTTCATTGCCGTGGGGCAGGTAATAAGGCAGATCGGCGTCTGATTCCATTTGAGAGTCTAAAGCGCTTACTTCTGCTTTTTCGCTCATATCTGTCTCCTGTGCAATGGGGGATGTGCAGTCAAGTAAATCATAGCTTAAGGCAACAAGATTTGATCTAAGTCTGTTTTGGTTATTTATTAAAGGCAAACTCTGGCGTAAAGGCCAAACAGGGTGAAGTGCTGGAGGTGCTGCGTCTATGGCGCAGTAAAACAATATTAAATATGCTTTTTCTGGCGTTGTTCGCGTCTCGCGTCAGGGCCGTTTATACGGAATGATGGTATAGAAAAGTCGTGGCCTTGCCAGTTGCCCCGACAGGTAGGGGCAGGGTGTTAGTCGAGTCCAACCGGCAAGTTTCACGCTTCCTTAATGACCCGGGCCCTGAAAGGGCCCGGGAATTCTGGAAGTTGTTATCCTGGAAAAATGTAGCTTTTCCTAGGATACGGTTGCTTCTTCACCTTCGATGAAGAAACTCACGATGTAGATGACCAGACCTATCAGGAACACCAGACCGGCAAATTCACGCATCCAGTAGAAGAGGGCAATCTTCTCCTGTACTACCATGAAGGCCTGCGGTGCATCACTGTAGCGCTGTAACCAGACTTGCAGAATGCCAGCACCTGTCAGGAACAGAGTGATGAAGATCATGGAGACGGTCATTAACCAGAAACTCCACATTTCAACAACCTGTGACTTCATGCTGTTGGCTGCTGCACGGCCGCGTATCAGAGGCATGGCATAAGAGATCATGGTGATAACGATCATTACGTATGCACCGTAGAATGCCATGTGACCATGCGCTGCAGTAATCTGAGTACCGTGAGTAAAATAGTTAACCGGAGCCAGTGTATGCAGGAAGCCCCACACGCCTGCGCCCAGGAAAGCCATTACTGAAGTACCCAAAGCCCAGAGTGTTGCAGCCTTGTTTGGATGTTCTCGACGACGCTGGTTCACCATATTGAAGGCGAACAAAGTCATCATGAAGAACGGAATGGGCTCTAATGCTGAGAAGATTGAGCCAATGGTCTGCCAGTATGCAGGTGTACCGATCCAGTAGAAGTGATGACCTGTACCGAGAATACCGCTGATCAGAGCCATGGCGATAATGAGATACAGCCATTTTTCGATCACTTCACGGTCAACACCGGTTACCTTGATCAGCACGAATGCTAGAATAGCACCGAGAATCAGTTCCCATACACCTTCTACCCACAGATGAACAACAAACCACCAGTAGTATTTGTCTAACACCAGATTATCTGGGTTATAGAAAGCGAACAGGAAGAATACCGCCAAACCTACCAGACCTAGCATCAACACCAGATTAATAGATGTTTTACGGCCTTTCAGTATGGTCATGCCAATATTGAACAGGAAGCCCAGTACGACAACCACTATACCGATCTTGGTAATGGTCGGTTGTTCAAGGAATTCACGTCCCATGGTAGGCAGTAATTCATTTCCGGTTATATGAGCCAGCGTGGCATAGTTGACCAGCAAATATGCGGCAACGGTAGCACCGGCGGCAGCCAGGAATATCCAGAACAGAGCCACGGCCAGTTTGGGGCTGTGTAACTCGGTTTCTGCTTCTTCCGGTACCAGATAATAAGCGGCACCCATAAAGCCCATTAACAACCACACGATCAGTGCATTGGTATGCACCATACGCGCAACATTAAATGGAATATGTGGGAACAGGAAGTCGCCGATCACATACTGTAAGCCCATAATCAGGCCAAACAGTATCTGAGCAACGAATAGCGCAATAGCTGCAATAAAATACAGTTTTGCGACGGATTGAGATTGATATTTCATATGATTTCGCTCCTCGTCTTAGCCTTGAATATTCGGTGGCCAGTTTTCATCGTCGATCTCTGAAACCCACTTAAGGAATTCAGCGACTGCTTCAAGTTCTTCTTGTGAAAGATTGAACTGAGGCATGCTACGACGTCCGGGAACGCCCTCGGCGGGTCGACTCATAATAAAGCCCATAATGGCTTCCTTACTCTTGCCAAAGCGATCGTAAACATTGGCAAGTTCAGGTGCGAAATATGCGCCTTCACCCATCAGTGTATGACAGCCGATGCAATTGTTGTCTTCCCACACCTTCTTGCCCATGGCGACCTGTTCCGTAATATTTTCTCTATGATCACGCTCTGGCAAAGTACCCATCGTATCGAAGGTTAATGCTATCAGCATGAGCAAGAAGAACACGGAACCACCATAGAAGATGTTTCTTGCAGTTGATTTAGTGAATGCTCCACTCATTTTTTTTTGCCCTCACAGGGTTCGGGATGGTGACGCCATTAAAGCCGCTGCATGGTAAATCTACCTTGATATACGTCAATCAGAGTGAGCTTGTTGATTTTATTATGAAACTTCTGGAGGTGAAAATGGTCGTCGTGGTGAGCTGAGGAGATAAAAATGCTCTCCCACGTCTGGGAGAGCGAGGCCGGAGTACAACTATTGTGATTTGTCTTTCAGGAAAGGGGCGTATTTCTGGTCGCTGCCATTGATATGGTTGATGAGCCAGGTTTTAAGGAACTGGCAGACATTATCAATAGTACGAGTTTTATCCACACGATATTCATTAATGAATTTCCCGACCTGTTCAATCATCGCTGCATGTTGTTGTTTATGGGCTTCAAAATCCGGGTAATTTGCAGCCTGCATCAGGTCTTCTTCTCTTGAGAAGTGGTACCTGGTGTAGTCAACCAGCTCGTTGAGTGTGGATTCGATCATTTCATCGTCGGTCTGATAATGGGCGGCGGTCTGCAATTGATTGATCAGGCTGAGCAGTTTTTTATGATCTGCATCAATGGTGTCAATGCCGACACTGAGTGAATCATCCCACTTTACAAAACGATTACCGATGATTCTCTGGTGTATAAAAGGAATGATGATCAGGACGCCAATCAGAACCCAGGGCAGGGGATGGGTAAAACCGAGCATAAAACCGAGCACGATCATTACCAGTAAGACCATAATGAGCGCAGACAATAAGAACATGCTGAAGCCCTTGGACAGGGTAGTCATGGCTTTACTCCAGATTAGTGTTGATTACGTCAGAAGATTAAACAAAATTCACCTGATTTGAACTGATTTAAGTCAAGTGGTTCGGGCTATGCCTGGAGTGGATAGAAAATCCCGGATCTGGTTTATGTATCGATCAGGCCATTGGCTTTAAGTACGCGATGAATTTTACTGCAGGTTTTGGCGACCTTGTTGATATCACCAAAATTAGGTGTTTCACCATTATCCAGGCGATGCTCCCAGTCGTCCAGTTCCATATCGATGAAATCCAGCAATTTCTGTGAACAGCCCTTGCAGACGCCGTCGCACATATGTGCTTCTGGCATATCAAAGGGAAAGGTCACGCGCACCTCATTGATTAATTTGCGCATGGCGGTTTTTCGATCGGGTTTCATGATTGCATGTTAATAGTGGCAATGAATGATATCGGGTTTATTTTCTTATAAAAACGATTTTTTTAACATGAGATAAATCATCAAAGCAAAAATTCTGACCAGGTTATAAAAACAAATTTTTTACTGGCGATATGCTAGCTGGCGCATAGATCAATAATGCGGCGGCGGTGATTCCTCCGAGGGTGAAAGAATATTGGCTTCAGAGGCGTTCGTTAATTTATTTTGTAAATGTTTTAACTGATCCTGTAACAAATCAATTGCCTGCTGTTGCTGATAAATAACTTTATCCAGCTCCGCTATATGATCTTCCTGGTGCGTCAGGCGAATTTCCAGATCAATGATCCTGTTTTCCATCAGTTAGCACTCCCGTTACTTTGGGTTTGTTGTTTTACCCAGAGAGCAGTAGCACCGGCAACACTTGATGGCATCGCGATAAAATTAATAACCGGTATACTGGTTAATAGAAAAACGCCAGAACCAAAACCCAGCGACAGGGTTCGTCTGGAAATGGCCTGCTGGTTAATTTCTTTGAAATATTGGCCGTGGTTTTCCATCGGATAGCCTATGTATTCCAGCGCCAGCATCCAGGCGCCGAATAAAATCCACAGTGCAGGCGCGGCTACATTAATGACAGGAATAAAAGAAATAATCAAAATAATTACTGACCATTTCAAAAGATAAAATAGTTTGCCCATTTCAGAAGCAATGGATTTTTTTATGGTTTGCCATTTAGGATAAAACGCTGTGTTTTCAATCGGCTTGCTTCTTAAATACAGTTCGGTTTTTTCGGCGAGTAAACTGTTAAAAGGGGCGGCAATAAGGTTAGCGATAAAGGTAAATGTATAGAACACCAGAAAGAAAATCATTACGGCAAACATGGGCCAGAGTATCCAGAGTAATGCATCTTCCAGCCAGCTTAGCCAGCCTGGAAAGTTCGGCATAAGCTGCTCAAGCCAATTATCAAACTGACTCATTAGCAGGTAAATAGCGCCGCTAAATAATGTAATATTTATTGCCAGTGGAATCGCCACAAAGCGCCGTAAACCTGGCTGGCTGATAAGCTTCAAGCCCTGTATTGAATATCCAAAACCTTTAAATATATTTAATATCATCTTGATCCTGCTGTGGTTCTAATGAGTTATTCCGCGTTTGGCGAGTAAGGCGCTACCGTAACAGGCCTCAGTCTGTTGTGCGCTGAATACCGGTACACCCGTTTTAATTTTACGTATTTCAGTCCAGGCTGTATTTAGGCTGCCACCACCCGCAGTGTGGATTGAGACTGGGTAAGGCGCGCCCAGTTCACAGAGTTTTTTATATCCCTGGTGTTCAATATCCGCAATGTTTTCAAGAATGGCCTGAAAAAAAACCGCATCGTCATCCGGGCGGGGACTTAATACGGCTTGTTTATCTGGATCATTTTCCGGGAAACGTTCACCGGTTTTGCTTAGTGGATAGTAATGTAATCCGGTTGCTGTTGCGGGATCGAGTCTTGTTGTCATTTCATTTAACTGATCCTGGCTAAAGAACTGTTTTAAGACGGCGCCACCACAATTGGACGCACCGCCGATCAGCCAGTGGTGGCCAAGCCTGTGGCTGTAGATGCCATGTGCGGGTGAAAATACCGGTTGATCACTGATGATTTTTAAAACCAGTGTACTGCCCAGCGAGGTAACTGCTTCACCCGTTTTGTTTACGCCGGTTGCGATGAACGCAGCAATACTGTCTGTGGTGCCCGAGACAATTTTACAGTTGGCAGGTAAATTAAATTTTTCCGCCATGGTGTTTGTGATTGTGCCCACGATTGTTCCAGGTGGAACAATCTCGGGTAATAAGGCCCTGTCTAAATCAAGTGGGTTGATCCATTCTGGCCAGTTACCGATAACGGGATCGTATCCGCTTTTAAGCGCATTGTTCTCATCGGAAATTTTAAAATTGTCGCACAACTTTCCCATAATCCAGTCGGCCTGGTGCAGGGCATGTTGTGCCTCGGTGTGCTGTGTTTTCAGATAGAGAATTTTTGCCAGCCCCGAACTGTTGCCATGGGCCGCAGAATTTGTTGGTGCAAATTTTTCTATAAGCCTGGCCTGTTGTTCGCAACTGGCGTCGTTGTACATGAGTGCTGGCGACAATGGCTGGCCATTTTTATCGGTGACCAGCACCGTGCCCGATGTGCCATCAATGGCGATTGCTACGACCTTGTTGGCATCGATTGTTTTGAGCAGATTGTGCAGTGCTTTTGTTACAGCATGCCACCAGATGTCTGGATTCTGTTCGACGCGTCCAGCATTAATCTGCGGTGCTGCCATAGGTTCAGACCAGATGGTCAGGATATTTTCTTTGTCATCAATGGCGCAGGCGCGGCAGCCGGAGGTGCCGAGGTCGATACCGATGTATATCGCGTTAGTCATAAAAGTATTGTCAGAAAGACGCTAAAAAATTACTTCGCGTCCTGCTGGCATCAAGGCAGGGTAACAGGTTCTGGCGCAGTCCAGCCATCGGCACGGTGTTCGGCCACCACCGTAGTATAGACGCCGCCGCGCACATTGAATTCGGCAGTGATGCGCATGAATCGCGGTTCGGTGGCCGCCACCAGGTCGCTCAGAATCTGGTTGGTGACATCTTCGTGGAAAGCACCGGCATCACGGAAAGACCAGATATAGAGTTTGTAAGATTTCAGTTCAACACATTTTTTATCTGCAATGTATTCAAGGTCGATGGTGGCGAAATCCGGCTGGCCGGTTTTGGGGCACAGGCAGGTAAATTCCGGTGTACTGATGCGGATGCTGTAGTCCCTTTCCGGGCGTGGATTATCAAAGGTTTCAAGGGCTTTGCTTGGCTGGGTAGACATAAGAGAACCTCATATAAATCAATAACTTAAAATCAAGTCACAGATTTGTTAAATCTATCTGTAAAATTTGCCCGGCATTATACACGGTAGTGATATACTTAGCCGCTTTGAAAACACCAATGCACATATAAAGGCGCGGCTAGCTGATACGCGAATCAGTTGGGGCGCCTGAAAAAGATAATAACGGACCATCAATGCGACTGAGCAAAATTAAACTGGCGGGCTTTAAATCCTTCGTTGACCCCACAACCATTCCTTTCCCCAGTAACCTGAACGGTATTGTCGGCCCTAATGGCTGTGGTAAATCCAATACCATCGATGCGGTACGCTGGGTTATGGGTGAGTCATCGGCCAAGCACCTACGCGGTGCCTCCATGGATGATGTTATTTTCAGTGGTTCGTCTTCACGTAAGCCGGTGGGGCAGGCATCGGTGGAGCTGGTGTTTGATAACTCCGAAGGCAAGCTGGAAGGGCCCTATGCCCAGTACAGCGAAATTTCAGCCAGGCGTCTGGTGAGTCGTGATGGTCAGTCGAAGTATTTTCTCAATGGCACCAAGTGCCGCCGTAAAGACATCGCGGATCTGTTCCTGGGCACCGGTCTGGGCCCCAGGAGTTACGCGATTATCGAACAGGGCATGATTTCCCGGCTGATCGAAGCGAAACCGGAGGAACTCAGGGTATTTCTGGAAGAAGCCGCCGGAATTTCCAAATACAAAGAGCGCCGTCGTGAAACCGAGAATCGTATTCGACACACCCGAGAAAATCTGGATCGCCTGGACGATTTGCGCGAGGAAATCGATAAACAGTTAGCCCATTTGCAAAGGCAGTCGCGTACCGCAGAACGTTATAAAGAATTCAAAATCGAAGAACGACTGTTCAAAGCCGAGCATCTGGCCTTGCGCTGGCGCGAGCTGAAAGCTGAAATGGAAAACCGAGAGCTGGCGATTACCGAGCAGGAAACCCGTCTGCAGGAAGTGATTGCCGAGCAACGGTCAGTGGAAGCGGATCTGGAAAAACAGCGTGAACAACGTACCGAATCCAATGAATCACTGAATGCAGTGCAGGCGCGTTATTACAGCCTGGGTTCAGAGATCTCCCGTCTGGAGCAGTCTATCCAGCATCAGAAAGAGATGTTTGAGCGGCAGCAGAATGACATGCGTGAACTGGAGTCTACCTTGCAGGAAGTTGAGCAGACCCTGGAAAGCGACCGCGAACAGCTGGAAGAAATTAATCAGACTCTGGCCGAGTCTGAACCACAGCTTGAAATGCAGCGTGAAACACAGGTTGCTGCTAGCGCTGGTTTGCAGGAAGCCGAGCAGGCGATGCATGAATGGCAGACGGCCTGGGAAGATTACAATCGCCGCGTTGCTGAACCCACCCAGGCCGCCCAGGTAGAGCGTACACGGATGGAACAACTGGAGCGTCACGTAAACCAGTTGCAACAGCGGTTACAGAAGGTAAAAGAAGAAAAATCCAGGCTGGTAGGCGATGATCTGGAGCAGGAACTGGCGCAGCTACATGAGCAGAGTGAAACGGCGGAAATGCGCAAAGCTGAGCTGGAAGAGCAGGTGTCCGGCGTACTGGAAAAAATTAACCAGTTGCGCGAGCAGAACAATCAGCTTAACCGTGAACAGGACGATAAGCGTCGCCAGTTAAATGATGCCAGAGGTCGCCTGGTATCACTGGAAGCCTTGCAGCAGGCTGCTCTGGGTAAGAATGAAAAAGCCGTTGCCGGCTGGCTGGAAAATCAGGGCATGTCGAACAATGCCCGCCTGGCGGAGAATTTACAGGTGGATGCCGGCTGGGAAAAAGCCGCTGAGACGGTACTCGGTCAGTATCTGGAGGCCGTGTGTGTTGATGGTATAGATAAGGTATCGGGTGTACTGGACAGTTTTCAGGAAGGCAGTCTGACCCTGTTTGATACCGCGGCCACGACATCTGCCGCTACTGCAGGTGACAATCTGGCGGATAAGGTTAAATCAGCCTATTCACTGGGTAATTTATTAAATGGCGTGCGCGCAGCTGAGAATATCAATCAGGCGCTGGCCATGCGCGGCAGTCTGGCTGATGATGAATCGGTGATTACCAGAGATGGTATCTGGCTCGGCAAAAACTGGTTGCGCGTTGCCCGCGATAAAGATGAAAAAGGCGGTGTGCTGGCGCGTGAGCAGGAAATCAAGCAATTGCAGGAAACTCTGGAAGAGCTGGATCTGCTGGCGGAAGAAATGGAACAGCGTATTGTTGATGGTCGCGGTGAATTACAGATGCAGGAGCAGCAGCGCGAACAGTGGCAGGCCGAATTAAACCAGGCGCATAGCCAGTGTGCCCAAATCCAGGCGCAAATTACTGCGCGCCAGTCAAAGCAGGAGCAGTTGCTGAATCGCAATCAGAATTTGCAGCAGGAAGAATCTGAACTGTTAAGTCAGATTGCCAAAGAAGAGGATGGCATGGAAACGGCGCGGCGCAAGCGCAATGAGGCCATGACCCTGATGGAAACCCTGTCGCGTGAACGGGAAGAATTGACCGGCCAGCGGGAAACTATCCAAAACCGTTTACACGAAGCGCGCAGCAAAGCACAGAATGAACGCGAAGCGGTGCATGAACTGGCCATCCAGATTGAATCCAAACGCACCTTAAAACGCAATATCGAACAGAATATTGAACGTATGTTGCGCCAACTGGAACAGCAGCAACAACGTCGTACTGAATTGCAGCAGCTATTAGCTAACGGTAGCGAACCGGTCGATAATATGCAGGAAGAGCTGGAAATTTTACTGGCGCAACGGCTGGAAGTTGAAGGGCAATTGACCGAAGCGCGTCGTGCGGTTGAAGCGATCGATAATTCCCTGCGCAATCTGGAACATAAACGCAGTGAAGCTGAGCAAAAGTCGCAGATGATTCGTTCCAGCCTGGAACAGGCGAGATTAAATACCCAGGAAGTTAAAGTGCGTAGTCAAACGGTGCAGGAACAACTGGATGAGACTGACTACAAAGTCGAAGAACTTCTCGAACAACTGGGTGAGCATGCTCGCATTGATGACTGGCAACGTAAACTGGATGATATCGGGCAGAAAATTGCGCGTCTGGGCCCGATCAATCTGGCGGCCATCGATGAGTACCAGGAACAGCTCAAACGTAAAGAATATCTCGATTCACAACATGATGATGTAATCGAAGCACTGGAAACGCTGGAAAAAGCCATCGCGAAAATCGATAAGGAAACCCGTTCACGCTTCAAGGATACTTATGAGCATGTGAACAGTCGTTTACAGGAAATGTTTCCGCGTTTGTTTGGCGGTGGTCAGGCCTATCTGGAAATGACCGGTGATGATTTGCTCAATACCGGTGTTGCGGTTATGGCACGTCCGCCGGGCAAACGCATTAGTCATATTCATTTGATGTCCGGCGGTGAAAAAGCATTGACAGCTGTGGCTCTGGTGTTTGCGATTTTTGAATTGAATCCTGCACCCTTCTGTATGCTGGATGAGGTTGATGCACCACTGGATGAAGCTAACGTGGGCCGTTTCTGTGAACTGGTTAAGGCGATGTCGAAGACAGTACAGTTTATATTTATTACCCATAACAAAACGACCATGGAGTTGTCGGAAAGTATGAGTGGTGTCACCATGCGGGAAGCAGGGGTATCAAGACTGGTATCGGTTGATATTGAAGAAGCGGCCAAGTTAGTGGCAGAGGCTTAGTTAGGCAAAACATGATGGATAATCTACGCTGGATATTATTAGGCGTCGGAATTGTTTTAATAGTAGGCGTCTATTTTTGGGGACGGTCCAGGAAGAAAAATAATTTTTCTTCACCACTGGATGCCGCCAATGATGTGCCATCTTTTTCTGCAGCGGAAGATGAAGGCTGGAAAGACGGTGTTGGGCCGGTGCGTGTAGTAGCTGCTGATAAATCTGATAATGCGGTTGATGAAATCGAGCCCTGGTCTTCGGAAGAATCTGGATATAGCGAAATTAATGAGCCTGTTGAAGACACGGAGTCGATGCTGGCAGATGAAATAGAAACAGAAACTGTTGCTGATTTTGATGATTCTGAGCAGCAGCAAGAATTAGCTGAACAGGTTGCTGAAAATACGCCACAAGTGGCCGTCGATGATGTTGTTGCGCTTTATATTGTTGCGCAACATGGCCAGCAGTTAAAGGGCGAGCAGGTACTGAGCGCAACAGTTGCAACCCAGCTTGAATACGGTGAGATGAAAATATTTCATCGCATGGATAGTAACGGAAAAATCATCTTCAGCATGTCGAACATGCTTGAACCCGGCTGGTTCGAAGTCGATAAAATGCATGAAATGCAAACACGAGGCATTAGTTTGTTTATTCAGTTGCGGTTATGTGATGATCCCGTCAAGGCACTGGATGATATGCTGATTTGTGCGCATACTATGGCGAATATGTTAGCTGCCCAGTTATGTGACCAGAATCGCCAGTTATTGAACGAAAGTTATACCAAAGCTTTGCGAGCTAAAGCGAAACTGTTTGCAGAAGAAAAAAATCAGCTCGTGTAATCTAACTAACAAAAATTTCCACGTCTCCAGCGATGCAGTAATTTCCCATGGCAAATAAGCAAATTGCTGAAAAAATAGCACAACTACGTCAGCAGCTAAATCATCATAGTTATCAGTACTATGTTGTTGATGATCCAGAAATACCCGATATCGAATATGATCGTCTGTATCGTGAGCTGCAAAAGCTGGAAAAAGATCATCCCGAGTTGATTACTAATGATTCGCCGACACAGAGAGTGGGTGACCAGCCATTGGCGTCATTTGCTCAGGTTAAACATGAACTGCCAATGTTGTCGCTGGATAATGTATTCAATGAACAGGAATTGTCTGAATTTTATCGACGTATTCAACAGCGACTGGAATATGACGGCAGCATCGAATTTGCAGCAGAACCCAAGTTAGATGGTCTGGCGGTTAGTTTGTTATATGAACATGGCGTGTTAGTGCGAGCCGGTACCCGGGGTGATGGCACGACGGGAGAAGATATCACACAAAATGTACGTACCATTCATTCGGTTCCCCTACGATTGATGAGAGACTATCCCGATATCCTCGAGGTGCGCGGCGAAGTGTTTATGCCCAAAGCTGGCTTTGAGGCATTGAATCGTAAAGCACGTGAAAATGATGAAAAAGTTTTCGTTAATCCGCGCAATGCCGCTGCCGGATCATTGCGGCAACTGGATCCCAAAATTACTGCCAGTCGGCCATTGGCTATGTATTGTTATGCAGTCGGTAAAGTTGAAGGCATGACGAGTACAGTTACTACCCATAGTGAAATGCTGAATCAATTGATGGCATGGGGATTGCCGTTATGCAAAGAACGTGCAGTAGTAACGGATGTAGCAGGCTGTCTGGAATATTTTAATCAGCTTGCAGAAAAACGTGACGCATTGCCTTACGATATTGATGGCATCGTTTACAAGGTAAATAATCTCCGCTGGCAACGTGATTTGGGCTTTGTTGCAAAGGCGCCGCGTTGGGCTATCGCGCATAAATTTCCTGCCCAGGAAGAAATAACCCGAGTTAACGATATTGAATTCCAGGTAGGGCGTACCGGTGCTTTAACACCGGTAGCAAGACTGGAGCCGGTATTCGTCGGCGGTGTTACCGTAAGTAATGCAACCCTGCACAATATGGATGAAGTAGAGCGCAAGGACGTACGTATTGGCGATCAGGTGATTGTGCGTCGAGCCGGTGACGTGATACCCGAAGTGGTGCGCGTGGTGCCGGGAAGTCGACAGGGCAGTCCTGATAAAGTGAAGCTGCCAGCGCAATGCCCGGTTTGTGGTTCCGATATCCTGCAACAGGAAGGTGAAGCGGTCGCGCGCTGTAGTGGCGGTTTGTTCTGTCAGGCACAGCGCAAAGAATCGATAAAACATTTTGCCTCACGTAAAGCTATGGATATAGATGGACTTGGTGACAAGCTGGTAGAACAGTTAGTTGATGCGGGGCTTATCGATCATGTCGATGATCTGTTTGATCTGACCGTTGATCAACTATCCGGTCTCGAACGCATGGGTGAAAAATCAGCGCAGAATCTGGTGGATTCACTGAAAAAATCCAAACAGACAACATTGCCAAAATTTATTTATTCGCTGGGTATTCGTGAAGTTGGCGAAGCGACCGCGCGTAATCTGGCAAACCATTTTGGATCTTTAGAAAAATTAATGACTGCTGATGAAGAACAATTACTAAGTGTTCCCGATGTCGGCCCTATCGTTGCTGCCCATATAAAAAGTTTTTTTAGTCAGGCTCATAATATTGAAATAGTGAATAAGTTACGCGATGCTAAAGTGTGCTGGCATGATATAGCGGTAGCCGAAGCGCAGGAGCAGAGTCTGGCCGGAAAAACGTTTGTGATTACCGGTACGCTGGCAACCATGAGTCGTGATGCTGCAAAACAGGCCCTGCTGGCAAAAGGTGCGAAAGTAACGGGCAGTGTATCGAAAAAAACCAGCTACGTTGTTGTTGGTGAAAACCCGGGCTCAAAAGCCAGCAAGGCGGAGCAACTGGGCGTGGAAATTCTTGATGAGCAGGGCTTGCAGAAACTGCTCGAATATTAGTGAGCAGCAAAGTGAATAGATGCGGTGTTAATGGGCCTTGTGCCCACCGCTGCCAAAAAATTGTTTAACGCCAGGGTTGTCGGGTGGCAATCGTTTAAGTTCGTCGAGTTTATCCTGATCAATCAGTTGTTGAATATATTCCATGTTTTGATTCAGGGCGTTCAAATACAAATTATTGCCCCCGAAATGCGTTTCGGCATATTGATAAACATTCTGAAAAACATTTTTCAGTCGGTTCTCAACCTCGTGTTCATAAAATAACGGTGTCTTGTAAAGCAGGTCTTCTGCAGAGGCGAATATAATTTGTCTGTTGCCATCTTCCTGAATGGTTTCTGTTAATCCGCCAAGTAAGAATTCCGGATAGAGACGGTCACGGCATTTTTCCAGGTAACAGCGATCGGCCATCTGTGCGATAAGGTCGGCGGAGCCAATCATATAACCCAGCAAATGAAATTTTTCGTTGGGTAATTTTATGTTGTCAGGCGCGACTTCATAGCCGGTGTAATGCACCATGTTGGCTGCTACCTCAGCGTATTGCCCCAGGCCAATCATGTTGAGATATTCGCGCAAGAAATTAGCACTGCGGCTAACGTGAATGCGGGTATATTCCGCACCGTTGTGATGTTTCTGATCATGCAGTTTGCGGATATAACCAGAATCGTGGAACAGGGCTGTAATAATTGCCAGGATGGTGTTTTGTGAGCCAAAGGTATGGTGGCTGTCGTTGCGACGCTCGTGACCATCAATCAGGCGGGCTAGTGCTAGCGTCATATCCAGTGTATGTTGTTTATCATGGTACAGGGTATCGCAGCTATGGTAATTTTTGAAATGGCCATCAAACAGGCTGTCGAAATCTTCAAATGCCCGTTTGATTAATGAGTCGTCGCTATGCAAATAGCAGCTATGAAATATATCGCACACCGCGCTACAGACAGCCTGACTGTCAGAAACCTGAACGGAATTAGTTACATCATATTCTGAGTGGCGATTTTTCATTTCACGCGAAAATAGAGGATTGAAAGCTAATCCTACAAAATAAAGCGGATTTTAGATGTGAGATGATTCACATAGAGTCTGGTTATGCTCAATAAAATAACGTGATTGAGGTAAATAAACGCAAAATAGTTGAATATTTCGGAGAAAAGCCCCTACTTCGCCGGCCATTATTTGCTGGTATGGGTAAATACCCCATCCCAGTCTTCTCCTGGTGGCTGCTGTCTAAAATAGGCAATTCGATCGAGGTAGATATGGTAAATCTGTCGATCGGGTTCCTGTTGCGACAGTGCAAAAATTGCTTTTTCTGCATCATCCCATTTCTGGGCGCGATACATTTCCAGTGCATGGTGGAATTTTTTGATGGAATTGCGGACGGTTTTATCGATGGTTTCTACCAGCCCAATGGGTTCATAAATGGTTACGGGTTTGTCCTTGCCTTTTACTCTTACCATATCGAGCAAACGATATTCAAATTCCGGAACTTCATGGCGGGTTGTTTCATTGACGATCACATCAACGCCGTAATTTTTGGTGAGTCCTTCGAGGCGGGAGCCCAGATTAACAGCATCACCTAGCACGGTGTAATCAACGCGGAATTCAGAGCCCTTGTTGCCAACATTCATCTGGCCAGTGTTAATGCCTACACCGATACGTATTTCAGGATTGCCCTGTGCTTTAAAGTCGTTGTTCAATACTTTGATTGCTTCGAGCATTTCCATACCGGCAGTCAATGCATGCAGTGCATGCTGCGGGTCTGTCAGCGGCGCGCCCCAGAAAGCCATAATGGCATCGCCCATGTATTTATCAATGGTGCCGCGATTGGTATGGATGACGCGGGTCAGCGGCGTCAGGAATGCGTTGATGTACTGGGTGAGTTCTTTAGGTTCCATGTTTTCAGAGATGGTGGTAAAGCCACGCACATCGGTAAACAGCACGGTCATTTCGCGAATTTCACCATCGAGGTTGATTTCGGTGAGGTTTTTGCTCATTTCATCAACCAGTTCCGGTGGAACATACTGACCGAAAAGATGGGTCAACTGACGCTTGCCGCGAGATTCGACAAAAAATCCATAAGTCATGTTAAGCAGGTAAAGTAATACAACCAGTAACAAATGGGATGCGATGGGAATCACGAATTTCAAATCCATCCAGGCATAATAGTTAATGATCAGGATGACAGAAATAGCGATGAATACGGCAAGGCTACTCCATATGGGTGACAGGGCAGGGAAAATTAATGTCAGGGTAACGCCGATGATAATAAGCAGCAGGATTTCGAAACCGAGAATGTATTCAGGTTTATGCATGATGCGCTGATCAAGAATGCCCTGAACAATATTGGCGTGAACTTCCACCCCGGGATAGGCTGATTGCAGCGGTATGGTCCGAAGATCCAGCAGCCCCGCGGCACTGGTGCCAAAAATTACAATCTTGTCTTTGAGGATATGTCGGGGTATTTGTTTATTGTAGATATCAACAGCGGGTAGATAATCAAGACTATTCTGGGTGCCGATATAGGGCACCAGAACACCGGATTCCGAGTCCACGGGAATCGCAATATTGCCGATATAAACCCACTCCAGTGCCTGGTAGTCGGTTTCTTTATCCAGCATACCGTAGTCAAGTTTCAGCGTGTTGTTATCCATTGAGGCTCTGGCGATGGCCAGGGCTAATGACTGGTATATGTTTCCATCGTATTCCTGTAATAGCGGCACTTTGCGAAAGACACCGTCATTGTCTATCTGTGGATTATCGAAATAGCCTGCAGTCAGTGCGTTTTGTTGCAGGATGGGGATATTGGCCGTGTAGCCGGCTGCTTCAAAGAAAGCAGAATTATCTATTATCTCCTGGCTAAAACCGGGAATAGGTGCGGGTAACTCCCCTTTTTTAAGACTGTTATCCAGCTGATCAAAGACGATGCCCAGCACGGTATTTCTGTTTTTCAGGGCCTGGGCAAATTGTCCGTCGCGGTTAAGCGTGTACTGGTGTTTTTTATAAATACTCAGGAAGTCTTCATTTTTAGCCAAAGGGCTAAGCTGCATTTTCCTGAGTATGACGTCACTGGGGTCTTCATCCTGTTCTGCGAACACAATATCAAAACCAGCGACCTTGATCTGGTAATAATCAAACAGATTATTAACGATCTGCGCCATGATGTTTCTATCCCATGGCCATTGTCCAAGTTCACTCATACTCTTTTCGTCAATATCGACAATGACAACTTTTTTATCGATCTTTTTGGGTAAGGTCATGCCCAGACGAAAGTCATAAGCCTGATTTTCTAGAGTATCGATTATAGGTACAGGGAAGTGGCCAGTTACGTGCAGGATTACAAAAAATGTCAATGCCAGGCCCAGGCCATAACGTAAGAAGCGTTGATTTAGCAACTGAAGTCCCCTGTATTTATTCTTCTGCCGGGTGTAATTATTAATTCTACATGACAATAGCAGAGAAGATCATTAAGTTCCATTTATTCAATAACCTGGCACTAATTATAAATTTATTTTTTAATGCTTTTAAACATACCCGTGAGAGGAAATTTTATATAGAATAATTGTCCTTATTCAATAGCCAGTCAGGAGCACATAATGTTCGATCCCAAAGATATTTTACTCGGTGTAAATATCGACCATGTTGCAACTTTACGACAGGCAAGGGGAACGCGTTATCCTGATCCGATTTATGCGGCCATGCAGGCAGAGCAGGCGGGTGCTGATGCCATTACATTGCATTTGCGAGAAGACCGTCGGCATATTCAGGAACGGGATGTGCGCATGATTAAAGATACACTGCTGACGCGGATGAATCTTGAAATGGCAGTGACTGATGAAATGCTGGCTTTCGCAGAAAAATTAAACCCCGAGGATTGTTGCCTGGTACCAGAGCGCCGAGAAGAGCTGACAACCGAAGGTGGTCTTGATGTTGTCAGTCAGGAAGTCAGAATCAAGGAAGCTTGCAGTCGCCTGGCAGAGGCAAACATAAAAGTATCATTGTTCATTGACGCTGATGCGCTACAGATAGAAGCGGCTAAGCGTTGTGGTGCTCCGGTTATAGAAATCCATACGGGGCATTTCGCGGATGCGATAGGGCATGATGAAAAGCTACGGGAGTTTAAGAAAATAGTAGAATCCGTTGAACTTGGTCATGAGCTGGGATTACAGGTTAACGCTGGGCATGGTTTAAATTATCAGAATGTAACGTCGATAGCTGCTATACCCCACATAAAAGAGCTTAATATTGGTCATGCAATAATAGCAGAGTCGGTATTCAGAGGCTTGAGTGATGCGGTTAGAAATATGAAAGAATTGATGCTGAGTGCTCGCCGGTAAAAACTTTTGGGAGTTAATTGAACGCGCCAGTCGTGAAATAAAATCAGGTTAAATATTAATTATTTTTGAGATGATAGTTTAACAGTTCATCAATAGCTGCCAGTGTATTGTAAAATGCCTGCTCCAGTTTGACCGTTTCTTTATGGTCAATTATATCTTCCAGGTCCCTGGATGCTTTTCTCAATTTTGGAACACCACAATAACTGGTGGCGCCATGCAGTTTGTGAGTGGCGTATTTAAGGTCATCTATGTGATCGGCATTTTTTGCTATTTCCAGCCGCGATTTATGATCGGGCAGTTCTTTTATCAGCATCTCAAAAAGTTCGGCGGCCAGTTCAGTCTTGCCTCCAGCTAGCTGTGTGCCTTCATTTTCGTCATAGACTGGTAATGCATCATCTTTATGGTCCTGTTTTTCCAGGCCGTTTATTTCTCTGGCACCAGTATTATGCCAGCGACTGAAAATATCGATTAACTGTTTTTCTGTTATTGGTTTTAATAATATGTCGTTCATTCCAGAGTTAAATACTCGTAATTGTTCTTCTGGCATAGCATTGGCGGTTAAAGCAATAATAGTTGTGTTTTGGCAGGGATTGTCAGTGTTTCTTATGGTTTCTGTTGCTTGGAATCCATCGGCTTTTGGCATGTGTAAATCCATGAATATTAAATCATAATATCCATTTGATGCATATTTTATGGCTTCTTCGCCATTGGCTGCTGTAGTAATGTCCACGCCTCTTGATTCAAGTATGGTTGTGGCAAGTTTCAGGTTGATGGCATTGTCATCAACAAGCAGCACGCGAAGATGTGCCAGGTTTTTCTCATTATTAATGGTGACAAATTTAAGCTCAGATTTATTTTTCATATATCCCTCCGTGGAATGTATAAGCCTGGATAGTGTCTGCATTATCAGTTCCTGTTTGGAACATCTGTATATCAGATATTTTATACCCGCATCGTAAATTTTCTGGTTTTCAGTTTTGTCGAAACTGCTTGATATAACAATATAGGGTAAGTCGATTTTATTCAGTGTATTGGCCAGATTCTTAATGAATAATGCATTGTTTATATTTGGTCGATTAATGCCAGCTATTATGGCTGTTATGGGCGTATCTGGGTTACTGGCAAGCTCGTGTATTTTATCAATTCTTCCAGTTTCAATTGCATTGACTCCAAGCAAATCGAGCATTGCGCGGATAGCTAATCTGTTTTGACTGTTCGGTTCAAACAGAATGACACTGGAATCTGTTAGTAACTGATGTTTTGGGTTAATGTTTTCGGATTGAGAAATGTCGAGCGGTAGCGAGAGCCAGAAAGTGGAGCCTTTGTTAAGTTCGCTATCGAAACCAATATCACCGTGCATAAGCTCAGCCAGTTTTTTGGAAATCACCAGCCCTAAGCCGGTGCCTCCAAATTTTCGACTAATGGAAGTATCGGCTTGTGTAAATGCGGTAAATAGACGCTGTTTACTTATATTGTCCATGCCTATGCCGGTATCAGTTACGGTGAATTTCAATATGATTTTGTCATCAGTTTGCTGTGTAACAATTGTTCGAATAATGATATGGCCAGATGTTGTGAATTTAACGGCGTTGCCGATCAGATTAACAATAATCTGTCTAATTCTCGATGGGTCGCCATTTAAGGTAAATGGAAGGTCTGGGTACGGATGACAGATTAAATCGAGACCATTTTGATATGCCATGGGCGTAAACATAGAAACTATATCGTCCATAACATGGGATAAATTAAAACTGATATTTTCGATATTTAATTTTCCAGATTCTATCTTGGAAAAGTCAAGAATATCATTAATTATTGTTAATAAATTGCTTGCTGAGCTGCGTATGGTTGTTACATAGTCTCGTTGTTGCTCATCCAGTTCAGATTTAGAAAGTAGTTCAGTGAATCCTAGCACGCCATTCATGGGCGTTCTTATTTCATGGCTCATATTAGCAAGAAATTCAGATTTTATCTGGCTGGCAGAAATAGCCTGGTTCCTGGCAAGGTCAAGTTCAATATTTTGTATTTCAAGCTCATCCAGTGTTTTTTTCAATTCAAAAGTTGCTTTATCTATTTGAGTCTGTAAATCATGGCGAACCTGCTGTATTTCGTTAGCCATCGTATTGATACCTGATTCAAGTGAGCCTATTTCTCCGCCGGAGTCAGTATTGATTTGATCTATCGTTTCGCCCTGCGCAATTCGTCTCACGGCCTGCGTAAGATTCTGCATGGGATTAACCACGCTGTGGCTAATTTTTATAGCCAATAAAGCGGTTAGAATTAGTCCGGCTATAGTAATTAAAAAACCTTTGAGTAGGCCATCTATTTGTTGGGCGCGAGTAGATATGCTTGATAAAGTGACATATACATGGCCTATTCTTTTTGTTTCTGGAGTCTCAGTGAATAAACTGGTTTCAGGCGTTTCTTCAAAATCTTCAATATTTATTTCGGTTGTAGTTATCAGGGAATTGAAGCTTAGAGGCTGTTCATCAATGAATGAAGAAATAATAGATGTATTGCTGGCAGTATACAGATTTTTATTTTGTCTGCTTATTAGCGTTTCATCGTAAGCATTTGTAATGGTAATGTTCAGAACGTCTTTTTCTAATAAAGCTTTTTCAATAAGGTTGTCAAGAATGTCAAGATTGCCAGAAAATACACCATATTCACTGGCTGGTGCCAGGTGATTTGCGATTAACTGGCCTTTTTGGTGGAGCGTGTTTTCCAGATAGCTTATCTGGTTAAAACTAAAATAACTGGCAAGAGAGATCGTGATAATCAAAGTTGGAAACAATGCCAGAAATAGTACGCGTTTTTTTATTCCCCAGTTATTCATTTGGCATCCTCTTTAATCTTTATCAATTGCTTAAGTTTATTTTCAGGCTTAAGTTTGATGCCAAGTGTGTGGGCAACATTATTATTTGTTGCCACTGAAAAATCGTCCGGATGATATAACGCCTGGGTGAAGTGATCGGATTTTAAAAATAAAGAAATGATATTAAAAGTTTGTCGGGTGATTTGCTCTGCCTCAGAGTATATGGCAGCAACAGCGCCAGCTTTGACATATGATTTGGAGAAGCCAATTACGGGTATACCTTTTCTATAGGTTAATAATAGTATTCCGCGGATAGTGTTTTTATTAAAGGCAACGGGGTCGGGTACGGCAAGCAAAACATCGGTTTTATTGATAAGGTCCTTAAGTGTTGATATTAACTGGTCAGTGATTTCAATGTTTTCTATGGATAGACTTTGTTGATTTCCAGATGCTGAGTCAATTAATGAATTCTTCTGTTTTAGAGAATATGGCCCCAGGATAGTGCCGATCTTGTGTTTTTTATCGAAGAGTGCGTCGATCAAAAAAAGATGGCGCTGATAAGGCTGGTCGAGTAGCAAGGTTGACCAGTTTTTTCGGTTGTATTTTTGTTTGAGAATTTCATAGGATTGCTGGGAAACGAGCAGGCTGAATACGGGAGCTTTTTTGGAATGCTGCAAAACAAAATCAGTAGTTTTGCTGTTTAGCGCAATTATTAATGAATGTTGATCAAGGTCTATGTCTGGTGGGTTTGTATCTGCGGCTATATATTTTTCAGTATAGGAGAATTTATGTTCATCTAACGTGCGGGCTATCGAGGCGGCAATGCTTTTTGTAAATGTATTGTTGCTGGCAGAAATAATGAGAATGGTTTTATTGTCTGCGAAAGCCGATTGCGCAACCAGGCAACATAAAAGGAATAATAGTAAAAAGACAACACGATATAATATATGCGGTTGATACGTGCATATAGGGGTGTGGATCAGTCTTCTGTTGTTAACATGAAACACGTTCATTCCCTTACCCGATAAAGCTCCAGTGAAAATCAGTTAAATAGATAAGTTAATTCCAGGTATGCTCTTGTGTCCTGTAGGCTACCATACGGGCTGATGCTGCTGTCAGGGCTGAAATATACTGTTGTATTGTCAGCTTCATAACGAGTTTTGTTGTAATCGTAAAAATCTTCGATCAAATTTTGTAATGTCAGGGAAATTTTTAGTTTTTCAGTGCCGTATTTATAAATTTTGCTAATATTTAAATCCAGTTTATTATATGCCTGAGCTGAACGATCTTCATAATCAAAACCTGTAGATCCTGTTCTATCCATCCAGTCCATGTCGCCAACTCTGAAATAGCTTAAGCTGGTATGTAGATTGTTCTGCCAGTGTTTGATTAGCATCAGGCCGTAGCTGTTGGTGGGGGCAGAAACTGTGAAGCGTCTGATATCATGTGTTCGAGCGAGGGGATTGAACATTTCCGCTTGAATATCGATATAGGCGTAATAGCCATATACTCGAAAGTCTTTTGAGTGCTGATAATTAAAGCTGGTTTCCAGACCTTCCATTTCAGTGCGGAAGCTGTTCTGCCAGTCATCAGCAATCGGGCTGCTTTCACCACCAAATGCAACGTCGTAGTTGTCATCAGGTGCGAATACATCTTCCACAACACCGATTAAATTATCAGTTTCATCTTTGAATAGTTTGAAATCCAGGGTTAACTTTTTATTTAAAAGTTGCGCTATGTAGCCCAGTTCATAACTGGTAATTTCTTCTGATTCAAGATTGCCGGAAGAGATAACAAACTGGTTTGTCAGGACATCAGTGCCCCCTAAAAAAGTCTGTATTGCCGGATCAAGGGTTCCGGTGCCGTCATTGGTGAGGGTCTGGGAGAGCCGGTAATTTGCGTGTTCTTCCCATAACACTGGTGTGCGAGTTGCTCTGGAGGCGCCTATCCTGAAGCTATGCTTGTCGTTGAGTTTATGTATGACGGCAACTCTCGGTGAAACATCAGTACCGGAAATGTCATTGTTTTCAATCATCAGGCCGGCATTAAATAACCATGAATCGGTGATTGTATATTCACCATGAGTAAACGCGCGATACAAATTATTATGCTGTTCGCCATCTTCATCAAAAACATCATTGGCATCAACAATATCCAGGCGTGCGCTTAATCCGGATACCAGGCGTAAAATATCACCATCGTAGTGGTGGTTGAATTCCAGGTCATGTCGTTCCGATTTTATGTTCAGAGTTGAGTCAAGACTAAAACCATCAATGGTAAAGGGGCCGAAAGGGGTGTCGGGAATGGTGACCGTTTTGATGAATTCTTTCTGATCGTGGTAGTTGTAATAATACTGCAGTGACAGACTCTGTTTATCTGAGATTTGATGTTCCCATTTTAGCCATTGAAAAGCATAAGCCACATCTATTTCATGATCGGGCACCGGCTCGTGATCACCCTTGAGTATGTCTTTGAGTCCTCCCTGATAGGACAGGTGGTTGTCGGTGTCGATCTGGTAGTCGAGTCGATAACTTAGATAATCTGCTTCCGTGTAATCATTGAGAAAATCAGTTCCATCATCATTTTTCGTGCCGACAGTGACGCGATAATCCAGATTGCCCAGTTGGCTGCCAAAGCGATAATAAGCATCTGTGGTATCTTTGCTGCCGGTAATGGCGGTGATTTTATGTCCCTGATCTTCAATGGCATGGCGGGTAAAAATATTTACAACGCCAGAAAAGGAGTTATTACCGTAAGTCGAAGCATTCGGGCCGCGAGTAACTTCAATGCGATCAATGTCATCAACACTTACCACCATATCCTGCCAGGGAATACCAGCGAGGGAAGGTACATAAACCGAGCGGCCATCGACCATCACCTGTACCCGTTTGGAATGCTCGTTGCTGTGACCGTGATAAGTTGCCACCGGTGAGTTGCCATCGTAATAGCCCACCTGAAAACCCGGTACCAGTCTTAACAGGTCAGGTATTGTTCGAGCGCCTGATGCGTCTATCATTTCTCGATCAATAACCGTCATGGCGACGGGCGACTCATTCAATGGCTGGGTCAGTCTTGTTGCGGATAAAATGACAGGCAGTTCATCAAGAAAGGCATCTTCGGCACTAAACATGTCATCCAGTTCAGGATTGGCCAATAATTCCAGGGGCAATAAAGCTATCAGGGCAACGTGTGGCAATCGAATCATAAATCTTGTCTATTTTTATAGGTTAATGGCACTGCATAAATATGGGATAATAACCAGTCTATTGGAAAAGCTGCGATCATTGCATTTTTAGCCCGTATAAGGCTGATTCTAGCAGTTTTTTTGTTATTGAGGCATTGCTGGATCCGCTGTACCTGTTAATCAAAATATGTGAGTTCGAATGAATAAAAATGACTTTCCTACCCTGGAAGACTTTGTTGGTAATACGCCGCTGGTAAGATTGCAGCGACTTCCAGGTGACTCTAATAATATTCTGATGGTCAAGCTTGAAGGTAATAATCCTGCCGGGTCAGTGAAGGATCGGCCCGCCTTAACGATGATCCAGCTGGCCGAAGAGCGGGGTGAGATCAAACCTGGCGATACCCTGATTGAAGCCACCAGTGGCAATACGGGTATAGCGCTGGCGATGGCCGCGGCCATCAAAGGCTATCGGATGATTTTGATAATGCCTGAAAACATGTCTGAAGAACGCCGCGCCAGTATGAAAGCCTATGGCGCCGAACTGATTTCGGTATCACGTGAGCAAAGCATGGAAGGTGCGCGGGATCTGGCGCTGCAAATGGAGAAGGAAGGCAAGGGTAAGGTGCTGGATCAGTTTAACAACCCGGATAATCCAATTGCGCATTACCGGGGCACCGGGCCGGAAATCTGGCGCGATAGCAAAGGTCAGATCACCCATTTCGTTAGTGCCATGGGCACCACCGGCACTATTATGGGAACCTCACGCTATTTAAAAGAGCAGAACCCGAATATTCAGATAGTGGGTGTGCAGCCAGAAGAAGGCTCGAGTATACCGGGGATTCGTCGCTGGCCGAAAGAATACTTGCCGGGTATTTTTGAAGCTGCTCGTGTCGATCGAACCATCGACATTAATCAGCGGACCGCCGAAGAAATTACCCGCAGACTGGCGGCAGAAGAGGGAATATTTTGTGGTATTTCATCGGGTGGCGCAGTGGCTGCCGCGATGAAGCTCAGTGAGCAGGTGGAGAATGCGCTAATCGTTTCTATCATTTGTGATCGTGGTGATCGCTACTTATCTACCGGCGTGTTTCCGGCTTAATTAATTGTATTGAATTTGAGCTGTCTACGACTAAATGTCGGTCGTAGCAATATCAGCTTGTGACTAGAAAAAATATCAGGGTTTGTAATGTCAAAACGCAGACGTGGCCGCGGCCGTAAACAACGACTTCCTCAGGATCCTGTGGAAGCAGGTATCGAAGCATTAACGCCAGAGGGACGGGGGCTTGCTCACGTCGATGGTAAAGCGGTTTTTATTGATTATGCCCTGCCGGGTGAGCGTGTGCTGTTCAAATATACCCGAAGCAGTAGCAAATTTGATGAAGGCAGTGCGGTTGAAATACTGGCATCGTCTGTCGACAGAGTTGCGCCACCCTGTGAACATTTTGGTGTTTGTGGCGGCTGTAGTCTGCAACATATGAATGCGGCGGCGCAGATTACAGCGAAACAGGATGCCTTGCTAAATCAACTCAGGCATTTTGGTCAGACTGAGCCGGACACTATACTGGAGCCGCTATCGGGGTCGACTATCGCCTATCGGCATAAGGCGCGCCTGGGAGTTAAGTTCGTTGTTAAAAAAGATAAGGTTCTGGTCGGCTTTCGAGAGAAATCCAAGCCTTATATTGCGGAACTGAAATCCTGCAAGGTGCTGCATGAATCGGTCGGTGAACGCATTGAACAGCTGGGTGAGCTGATAAAGGGAATGGAGGCGCGGCAAACCATTCCGCAAATCGAAGTAGCGGTGAGTGAGGATAAAACCACGCTGGTATTTCGGCATCTTAAACCTTTGAGTGCATCGGATAAAGCAGCCCTGATTGCATTTGCCAAAGCAGAAGATTTACAAATATTTGTACAGCCGGGCGGCATGGATACAGTGGCGCCATTGTGGCCGGAACACCCAGCTCCTTTATTTTATGAATTAAAAAAATATGGCCTGCGTATCGAATTCCAGCCAGCGGATTTTACCCAGATAAATCCCGAAATAAATGCCCGGATGATCGATCAGGCGCTGGCGTTCTTACAATTAAATGAAACCGACACGGTGCTGGATTTATTTTGTGGTCTGGGTAATTTCACCCTGCCAATGGCAACCCAGGCAAAGCAGGTGGTTGGTGTTGAAGGCTCGGAAGTGATGGTGGTAAAGGCACGTGAAAATGCCGCCAGCAATGAGATAACAAATGTAGAATTTCATGCGGCCGATTTGTCAGCGGATTTAGCTGGTTATCCCTGGCTGAAGCAAACTTATGACAAGATTTTACTGGATCCACCACGGTCAGGCGCCATGGAAATGTTGAAGCATTTGGGTAAGTTAAATGCAAAACGCATTGTGTACGTTTCCTGTCATCCGGCGACACTGGCGCGTGATGCAAACGTACTGGTACATGAGTTCGGCTATAAATTAATTGCCGCCGGGGTAATGGATATGTTTCCGCATACTGCGCACGTTGAATCAATGGCGGTATTTGAGAAATAAAAAACGACCCTGCAGGGTCGTTTTTTATCGGTTTTATTTGAGCTTCGGTCAGAACAGCTCAAATCAATTCGTGCTTTTTATGCAAAGAAAAAAGTCATTTTAACGCCAGCAACTTCGATAACGTCATTGTTGTTTAAGGCATGAGCACGTGAACCGATTTCTTCATCGTTGACTTTAGGTCGGCCTGTATTATCACCGCCGTCGATATGAATCAGGAAATATCCGGTGGGGCGTTTGGTAATGGCTGCTACCTGAACTCCCGGTTTACCCAGGGTTGTTAAAACTTTTGTCAGCGGTAATTCCTTGCCGCTGTTGGCGCCACTAACCAGTCGAATTTTTGCTTCACCGACCGAGCCTGATCCTGAATCGGAGGCGGCGATTTCTCTGGCAATTTTACCAACCGATTCATCTATGGCATGGCCGCCCTCGGTTTCTTTCATACCTTCGGAATCGGGATTAAGTATCATGGTTTTTTCAAAATCGTTGTCGCCACTGGCGGCTGCATTGACGTATTTCAGTTCGTGCTTGCCGACTTTAATGACGTCGCCATTTTTCAAGGCCTGTTTCTGTACCAGGCTGCCATTGAGATAGGTGCCGTTGGTGCTATTCAGATCTTCGATAAATGAATCATTAAGAATGTTAAGTAATCGGGCATGATGACCGCTTACAGCAAGGTTATCCAGATGGATATCATTATCAGCTTTTCGGCCAATGGTGACGGTTTCTTTATCCAGCGGAATATCCTGGAGATCTTCGCCGTTGAAACTTAGTTTTAATATTGCCATTTTAATACCCGTATTTTCACAATATATTTAAGAGAATAAATCAAAAATCTTAGAAAACCAGCCATTATTTACCGGAAACGGTTTTAAAGGCTGGGCCAATACTGCTGAAACATTATCTTTGCCGCCATGTTGTTTGGCCTGGTGAATAAGTTCCCTGGATACTTTCTCGAGATTATCTCGGTAGTTAAGAATAGTATCTTCGATGAGTCGATCATCAATCATGTCGTTTAAGCCGTCGGAGCAAAGTAGATATATGTCATGGGGTAGCGCGATATCTTCCAGTAAATCAATTTCCACCGTTGGGTTTACACCGACTGCCCGGGTAACCAGGTTTTTATTCATCGATTCCTGGGCTTCTTTTTTGGTATAAAAACCCCGATCAACCAGTTCCTGCAGCAGGGTATGGTCGCGGGTCAGTTGCTCCATTTGCTCGTTGCGCACTCGATACAATCGCGAGTCGCCGACATGGGCTACCGTAATGCGATTATCATAAAATAGCAGGACCACAATGGTAGTACCCATGCCTTCATACTGGGCGTTATTTCTGGAGGCCTGATAAATAACCGCGTTGGCTTCCTTGATGGCGGCTTCAATCGCCATACTTTCCAGGCTGTAGCCGGTATTTTCATCTGTACCACCCGCCGGCAGATTAGCTAGCGATTTGATCAGATTATTTAAAACCGTATCAACAGCCAGTGCGCTGGCGACTTCACCGCCTTTGTGTCCGCCCATACCATCGGCGAGTACAGCCAGGCCAAGATCGGTATTGCTGCCAATGCTGTCTTCGTTGTGGTCCCGGACAATGCCCTGATCGGTGAGCCCGGTAATAACAATTTTGTCTTTCAAGCTCATCGCTAAATCAGGCCTTCTTCTGCTGTTGGGCTATGATCTGTCCGCATTTACGCAAATCCGACGCCATTTGAGCACCAGACTGATAACGTTTGGTGTTGTCTTTGGCAAGTGAGCGATTAATGACGATAGTGACACAGCGTGGCAATTCAGGGCGTATGCTGTCGGGCGCTGGATGTACCTCATTGGCAATTTTATACATCAGGGTGGCCATGGAGTCGCCCTGGAAGGGCAGGCGACCGGTGACCATCTGGAACATCATAACCCCCAGCGAGAACAGATCTGAGCGGCCATCTACTTTTTTACCGGCCAGTTGTTCAGGTGACATGTAGGAAGGCGTGCCCAGCACCATGCCGGTTTTGGTTTTGCTGGAGTCAGTAATACGGGCAATACCAAAGTCGGTAATTTTCAGTGCATTGGTGCTGGGCTCATACATGATGTTGGCGGGTTTGATATCACGGTGCACCACGTTTTGTTTGTGGGCGTAATCCAGGGCCTCTGCGCAGCGGCGGATAATATCCAGTACCTTCTGCACCGGCAGTAGCGCATCGGGTTTACCATAGCGGACCAGGTCATGGCCTTGCAGAAATTCCATCGCGATGTAGGCCAGGTCGTGTTCTTCACCGGCATCATAAATAGTGACGATATTGGGGTGGCTCAGGCGTCCTGCCGTTTCAGCTTCGCGGAAGAAACGGTCTTTAACATCCTGTAATTCATCGCCTTCAAATTCCTGTGACAGGGCCATGGTTTTGATGGCAACGACGCGGGAAATTTTAGGGTCTTTACCCAGATAAACCGCGCCCATGGCACCTTTACCCAGCTCTTTTTCAACTTCATAGCGGCCCAGCATGGGTTTTTCCACGCCTTCTTTACCCAGTAACAAATTGCCGCCGGGGGAGCTGGAAGCCGTACCACCCAGGATAACGGTTTCTTCCATGGCGCTGGCACGTTTAATACGTTTTTTGATATCACGGAATTTAGGATCCATTTCCTTCATATAGGCATAAACAGAACCGGCTTTGTTGAACTGGCGTTTGCGTTCAAAATCCAGGGCCAGATTGTAGAGTGCTTCCAGGGCTTCCTTGCTGGCCGGTAATCGGCGGAATTTATCAAAGGCCGCGTCGAGTTGACCCTGGCCCTGTAGTGACAGGCCGAGCATGCGATTGCTTTCTGCGGACTCGGCATCCAGTGCCATTTTGCCTTTTTCGGTCAGTAGGTGGCGTTTGGTGGTTAACAGGCCATGACCTAGTAGCAACAGGACTGCCGGCGTCATCAGTTTTAACCACATGCCGTTCTGCGTCATTAATATGTAGTGGGTTGCCAGCAAGCTGATGAGCAGTAGTGCCGTCAGGGTGGCAGAAACGCCGGCATTCATTCGCGGTAATAGCAGAATAATATAAATTGCAATGAACAGGGTGATGCCGGTGTGGGCATTGGTGGCCCATTCAGGCTCAATGAAGAAATCTTCATTCAGGATGCTGGAAACAGAGTGGGCCAGAGTCAGCACCGGTGCCATGGTTGAATCAATCGGTGTCACCATGCTGTCGCCAACACCCGTGGCAGTAGCGCCAATCAGTACAATTTTGCCCCGGTATTTGGAGGCGGGTATTTTGCCCTGTAGTACATCGTAGAAAGAGTCGACCTGGAAAGCGTCATTATTGGCCGTGTGGTAGAAGAACGTGTTCATCTGCAGGTTCGGGTCGGTGCGGATATTCAGCTTGCCGAGCTGTACACCCTGGCCCAGTTTTACCCTGATATCGTTAACATCCAGATTCAGGCTGCGTGCCGCCAGTAGCAGTGACAGAGAAGGATAATACTCATCAAAAAAATCCACCACCAGCGGCTCAGAGCGGATACCGCCATCGCTATCCGGATAAGCAATCAAAACACCGATACTATCGGCGGCGGGTCCAACTTGTGCGATGGGGTATAAGGCATCAACCGAGGGCAGCGGCGTGAAGCCATCGGGATTCATGGCGGGGTCATTGCTAACATTTTTTAGCAGATTGCGTTTTACATAATCCGGCAGCACGGTATCAGGGCGCCCCAGTGGGTGGCCAATCGCCAGATGCATCGCCAGTACTACATTTTTGGTTTCCTGCAGACTATCAGCCAGGATTCGATCGGTATTGAGTTCGAGTTCTGCCTGTAGCAGGTCTTCGCCCAGTTTGGCCAGATCAGATTCCAGGCTGGTTATCTGCCTCGGAAATTTAGTGCGCAGGGGTGTCAGGTCAGTGGATAAACTGCTGGTGGCGTAATATGTCAGCAGATTCTGAATATGTTTCAATCCCGGATCGACCTGGGGATCAATAAAGAAGGTGGTCTGGCCGATAACTTTGGCGCCGCCTTTTTTCAGGATGCGGTGCATTTCGGCATGGATATCCCGCGACCAGGGCCAACGGCCAATATTGGCAATGCTGACATCATCAATTGAGATAACGGCGACTTTATTGCTGGGGACTTTAGCGGAGGAACGAACGCCGTAGTCATAGGCGGCGCGCTCTAATTTATCAAAGCTACCAATATAACCAAGGAAAATGACAAGAAGGCTGATTGCAAGTCCTGCAAACCAGTCACTTCTCAAGAAACCCTGCTTCATTCATGCCCCCGATTAGATTTATTTTTATGCATTCCCTAGAGGAGAATAGATCATAAACCGGTGACTTTCCCACTGCCAGCTAAAAAAGTGCATTTTTGAGTAAAATCACTGCGTTGCAGGCGAAAGTTCAGGCTTGAGTTAAGTTTAATCAGCAGATCCTGGTAATCAAAGGGCGGATGGAATCCACCCTTTCGATTATGGGGATGGGAAGGCTGACGGGCTTCAGTGAAGCTGGGGCGATAATGACTGTTCAGCCAGTATGTTGGCGATCTGTACGCCTACGTTTTTGGAAAAACGTTCAAAGAAGTCCGGTTTAACAGTGAAGTTTACAATGTTTTCCGCCTCAATAACTTCCCTGGCAACATGACTCGTGCTGGCCAGTTCATCGACTAGACCAATTTCGGCTGCCTGGTCACCGGTCCAGATGAGCCCGCTGAACATGCCCTCGATGTCTTTCAGTTTATCGCCGCGGCCCTGTTTTACGGCGTTGATGAACTGATCATGAATATTATTCAACAGCCCCTGCAAGTGGATATTGATTTCAGGATTGGCGGGCGAGAAGGGATCGAGCAGGGCCTTGTTTTCACCCGCGGTAAGAGTGCGACGTTCAATACCCAGCTTCTTCATGGCCTCGACGAAGCCGAAATTATCCATGCGTACGCCGATCGAGCCTACCAGGCTGGCCTGGTCTGCATAGATTTTTTCCGCGCCGGCGGCCACATAATAACCTCCGGAAGCCCCCAGGTCGGTGATCACGGCATACAGCGGAATCTCCGGATATTTTTCCCGTAGACGCAGCATCTCATCATAAATATAGCCTGATTGCACCGGGCTGCCGCCAGGGGTATTAATCCGCAAAATAACGCCTTTGGTATCGGGATTTTTAAAGGCTGCGCGTAGTCCTTTGACTATATTATCAGCACTGGCTTCGGTGCTTGGGGCAATGATGCCTTTCAAATCAACCAGTGCGGTATGTTTTTTACCTGGAATACTGCCATTGAGCTGTACTGATTCCTGGCCCAGCAGTATCAGCAGAGCAATTAAATAAGCAAAAGTCAGCAGCTTGAAAAATATGCCCCAGCGTCGTGCGCGTTTCTGTTCTTTTAAACCCTCGGTGGCAATACTGGTGAGTATGTCTTTTTCCCAATTGTTCTGATCACTCATGGTTCTATTGTCCTGGCGTTTTTAAATAGTCGGTAAGCTCGGTAATGTTATGTATGCAACCGATCGGCTGGTGTATTTCAAGACGCTCTGTTGCGTGCACGCCGTAGCTTACGCCCAGTCGATCCATGCCGATGTTTTTTGCCATTTCCATATCATATTCAGTGTCACCGATCATTAAAGCATCGGCGACTTCAAGGCCTAGCTGGTTCAGTATTTCTTCCAGCATCAGCGGGTGTGGTTTGGAGAAGGTTTCCGAGGCGCAGCGGGTGGTGTGGAAACGGTGCCCCAGACCGGTGTATTCCAGTGCCTGGTCCAGTCCCTGTCGGCCTTTACCGGTGGCAATAGCCAGCCAGTAGCCGGTGTTTTCGAGTTCTTCGAGCAGTTCTTCGACACCGGGAAATAACTCGGAAGGTGTATCATTAATCTCCAGGTACTGATAGCGATAAGCATCGGCCATTTTTTCAATGGTCTGGCTGTTGATGCTCGGGTGTAATTTTTTCAGGGCTTCTCGCAGACCCAGGCCAATCACATCTTTCAGTTCGTCATTGCTGCGGGTTTCTTCGCCGATGACTTCTGTACTGGCGGCACGTAGACAATTGACGATGCGGGCTTCGGAATCCATCAGGGTGCCGTCCCAGTCAAAAATCAATAATTTATAAGAAAGTTGTTCCTGGTTACTCATTCGCTAATGTCTTTAATAGTGTCTGCCACTGCTCGTCCAGTGGTGCTGTGACGTCGTATTTTTTGTCCAGCTCAAAACTTAACCGGTGTGCATGCAGAAACATGCGTCTTAAACCCAGCTGTTTCAAGTGCTGATTGAAAGATTCGTCGCCATATTTTGAATCGCCTGCTACCGGATGCCCGGCATGGGCGGCATGCACGCGAATCTGGTGGGTTCGCCCGGTAAACAACTGGATTTCCATATGGGTGGCCTGGTCAAAATAATCCAGCGGTGTAAACTGGCTTTGTGCCGGTTTGCCAGTTTCATCCACCATGACCATGCGTTCGCCACCTTGCAGGGTGTTTTTTCTGAGTGGCGCATCGATTAATTTTTCGCCACCCGGCCAGCGGCCGACCAGTATCGCACGGTATATTTTTTCCATGCGGTGATGGTCACGAAACTGTTCATGCAGCTGATTCAGGGCGCTACGGGATTTGGCGATGACCAGGCAACCGCTGGTATCTCTGTCCAGTCTATGTACCAGTTCCAGCATCTGATCATCCGGGCGTAGCTGGCGTAAGGTTTCAATCACCCCATACGCAATATTACTGCCACTATGCACGGCGATACCGGCCGGCTTATTGAGAACCATGACATGACTATCTTCCAGAAGAATGGATTGCTGGACTTGATCCAGCCAGTATTGTGGAGCCTCTGACACCTTGCGTTCTGATATTCTGATTGGTGGAATGCGCACCAGGTCACCCAGTTGTACGCGGTAACTGGGTTTTTTACGGCCTTTGTTGACGCGCACCTGGCCACTGCGTAACAGCTTGTATATGCGGCTTTTGGGCACACCTTTTAACTGGCTGAGTAAATAGTTATCCAGTCGTTGATCGGCATTGCGGGCAATGATTTCGAGGATCTGGACTTTGTCGTGAGGGCTGGTCATGGGGGCAGTATTTTACATGCAGGGCTTGTGTTTGCGATGTTTGAACCAATATTAATTCATGTAAGTGAGGTTCTGCAGCATAGAAAGCTTGACCGCAAAGCCGCAATTTGCAACACTGCATGACTATCAGAAATACTCTAATAGTCTAATTTTTAAGCGTTTTTCTGTAATCCCCCGAGAATCACAAAACAGCCATATTGACTGGCTGTTAATAATGAAGCAGGGTGGGAAGCAGGTGTTACATATTCATGAATATGCCACAGGCGATATTTTCATGAAATTAGTGAACTGAAACAACAGATTTTTTTGATTCATCCGCAGTGATGAGTCTGTAGGTTCTCCAAAGCCGTATGTCTACAATAGAAGATAGAAATTTGGAAAAAACAGGTTAAATATCAATGAATTACACCCCGATGTATAAAATTGCCGAAGCGATGCACAGCGCCCTGTGGGGCAGCTATGTTGTATTCGCCTGCATGCTTATGCTGACGCGAAATAGCCAGGTTGTGGTTGCACAAACCTCAAGACCAGGTGCTATGTCAGCAAACATCAATGGGTGGCAATCCGAATCAGGTTTATCAAATAATGAAACGTATTCTAATCAACGCGCTCCAGAAAGAGGAGATTCGCGTGGCCATGGTCGATGGCCAGCAACTCTACGATCTGGACATCGAAGTTACCTCCAGAGAACAGAAAAAAGCCAGTATTTACAAAGGCACCATTACCCGGGTGGAACCGAGCCTGGAAGCAGCCTTTGTAGATTATGGTGCTGAACGCCACGGCTTTTTACCGTTCAAGGAAATCTCCCGCACCTATTTCACTGAAGAAGCCCGCAATGCCAGTGGTCGTCCGGATATTAAAACCGCGATCAAGGAAGGCCAGCAGGTTGTCATTCAGGTCGATAAGGAAGAACGTGGCAACAAAGGTGCTGCGTTAACCACTTTTATTAGTCTGGCCGGGCGTTATATGGTGCTGATGCCGAATAATCCCCGTGCTGGTGGCGTGTCGCGTCGTATTGAAGGCGAAGATCGCTCTGAAATCCGCGAAGCTATGGCCAATCTCGAAGTGCCCCAGGGTATGGGCCTGATTGTACGTACTGCCGGTGTGGGTCGCAGTGCCGAAGAGTTACAGTGGGATATGGATTACCTGATCCAGATCTGGAAGGCTATTGAAAAGGCAGCAACCGAACGCAAGGCACCCTTCCTGATATATCAGGAAAGCAATGTCATTATTCGGGCGCTGCGTGATTATTTCCGCTCGGATGTAGGCGAAATTTTGATTGATAATCCCGAGGTGTATCAAACCGCCGAGGATTTCGTCAAGCAGGTCATGCCCAATAGCCTGCGTAAGCTGAAGCTGTATGAAGACAGTGTGCCTTTATTCAATCGTTTCCAGATCGAAGGTCAAATCGAATCGGCTTTTCAGCGTGAAGTCAGCCTGCCATCCGGCGGCGCCATTGTCATTGATCACACCGAAGCGCTGATTTCTATTGATATCAACTCGGCCCGCGCTACCAAGGGCAGCGATATTGAAGAAACCGCCACCAATACCAATCTGGAAGCGGCCGACGAAATTGCCCGTCAGCTGCGTCTGCGTGACCTGGGTGGTCTGGTGGTCATCGACTTTATCGACATGATGGTGTCACGTAATCAACGAGCGGTTGAAAACCGTTTGCGTGATGCGATGAAAGTGGATCGTGCCCGTGTTCAGATCGGCCGAATTTCCCGCTTTGGCCTGTTAGAAATGTCGCGCCAGCGCCTGCGTCCTTCACTGGGCGAGTCTACCCAGATTGTATGTCCACGTTGTACTGGTTACGGCACTATTCGCAGCATCGAATCATTGTCATTGTCATTGGTACGCATTGCTGAAGAAGAAGGCTTAAAAGAACATACCGGGCGGGTCATTATTCAGGTGCCTGTTGAAGTTGCTACCTACATGTTTAATGAAAAGCGGGAAGCCATAAAGGAAGTCGAGGAACGCACCAAAGTCGAAATTTCAATTATTGCCAATGCTTCTATGGAAACACCGCATTATGATGTAACGCGGGTGAGAATTTCCGAGACCCGAGCACTGGAAGGGCAGACGTCTTATCAGTTGGCTGAAGTTGATGACGAGCCTTATATCCCCGCCAAACAGGAGCAGGAAGTGGTGGCTGAGCAGCCTGCTGTCAAATCTGTCCAGCCTGCGGCGCCAGCCCCAATAGTGACCAAACCGGCAGAGCCCGGATTTGTTGCGCGCCTGCTTAATGCGGTGTTTGGTAATGATGAAGAAGAGCAGAAACAGAAAACACCTGCCAGTAAAGGTCGGGTTCAGCCGCGACGTGGCAAAGGTCGTGACCGGGATCAGCGTCCTGGAAGCAATCGTCGGCGCGGCAATCGCAAGAGTAATGAAAATCGTGGTGAAGCACGCACTGATAATCGCCAGGATAATCGGCAGAAAACTCGGCAGAAATCCAATCGATCACAGGATGACCGCAAACAGAAAGACGCTGTTGCAGTAGATGACAAGGCGCAAATACAACAGGAACAGAAGCCTCAGCAGACACCGGTAGCCAAAGATGATAGCCGACAGCAGGAGAATCGAGGCAATCGACGCGGTGGCCGTCGTGGTCGCGGTGGTCGTCGTGGTCGTGGCGGAAATCGTGCCCAGGAAAACACGACAGGACAGAGTCAGAATACGCAGGATCAGAATAATACCGCTCAGGTCAGTCGCAGCGATGCCCAGGGGCAGAGTGCTCAAACGAACAAGCCTGAGACAACCGCCCCGACAGCAGTAAAAGAAGCCCTGGCAAAAGACGTTCGAGAGAATATTCAGCAACCGACGGTACAGGCGCCCAGGACTGAAACGCCAAAACCGGAAGCAGCGAAACCGGAAACAGCGAAACAGAAAACAGCGAAACAGAAAACAGCGAAACAGAAAACAGCCAGGCCAGCTTCATCAGTAGCTGAAAAAGCACCGGTGAACAAACCGCAAGCAGCGAAGCCGGAAGCACAGCAACAGGCTGCCCCAAAACCCCAGCCGTCGGCAGCACAGCCAGCAGCTAAAAAAACCGAGTCGGCGCCAAAGCCTAAGCCAGCGCAGACTCCGCCAAAGGAACAGGTGACTACGCACAAGCCCTGGGAATTTCCAGCTGAGCCGCCCGCGAAGCCGAAACCTGCGACTGAGACTAAACCGGCTGCAGAGAAGCCGATAGCGCAGGCGGTTACTGAAAAGTATGAAAAATCGGGAGACTAGGCTGCCTTAGCGCATTTGTTCTACCTGCCCCCTCCTTTTCCAGGAGGGGGCGGGTAAAACTAAATTTCGTGTTGTTGACGGATACTATTCAATAATCCAGCTGAAGCGTCTTCAATCAGATCCAGCACATGTTCAAACCCCTGTTCACCACCGTAGTAGGGATCAGGCACTTCTTTCTGTGTGGCATTTTCCGAAAAATCCAGAAATAGGCTTAACTTTGCTCTGCTGTTGTCAGCGCATATGTATTCCAGCTCAGCATAATTGCTTTCATCCATCGGCAAAACATAATCAAATTTGTTGAAATCATCCGGCTCAACTTTACGTGCTCGCTGGGAGCTTAAATCAATATTACGTTTTCGCGCGGCGGCCTGTGCGCGTTGATCCGGTTCATTGCCGACATGATAGGCGTGTGTACCGGCAGAATCGATAAAGATTTTATCCTGTAGGCCCGCTTTTTTAACGACTTCAGTGAACACGCCTTCCGCAGTAGGCGATCTGCATATATTGCCCATGCAGACGAAGAGAACTTTTACCATGTGTGTTTGCCCGTGATGTATAAAAACCAGACAATTGTAACCCGATTTTTGCTAAGATTCGTCCGTTAGTAATGAACATTGTGGAAAAATATGCACAGCACTGATGATGAAATGCTTTGGCAGCAAATGGGTGACCAGGTTCATCGTATTGTTCCAGAAAATAACAAAGCCCTGTTTATTGAAACGATTAAAGCCTGTATTAAGTCTCCTGATGAGGCGCTATTCTGGGCCGAATGTCTGTGTACAGATAAACTGACCCATGATGAAGAAGGTCATGTGGTTGTGTGTGAAGCAGGGCATGATTTTTATCAGGCGGCATGTGAAGCAATTGATGAGTACGGAGAGGACTTTGAGTATTTTATTAATCACATCAAGGAAAAAACCGGGCGTGAAGGCAGGCAATTAGCGATGCCTGTTCGAATTGCACTGACTGGTATTTTGCATGGTCCTGATTTAGACAAAATTTTAAAACTGGTTGGTGCCGAACAGGCCAGGTTACGATTTGATCAGGTAATGGATTTGTGCCACAGCCATTAAATAGATCTACAAGTCTCAAAATGTTGCGTCTGATGATGCATTCAAAAAAATATATTAAATCAGGTTTTCCATGTTAAAAATCTATAACACTTATTCAAATCAGAAAGAAGAATTCAAACCGATAGAACCCGGTAAGGTTCGCATGTATGTGTGTGGCATGACGGTTTATGATTTGTGCCATCTCGGGCATGCGCGGGTGCTGGTAGTGTTTGATATGGTCACGCGATATTTAAAACACCTGGGTTATGACGTGACCTATGTGCGCAATATTACCGATATTGATGACAAAATAATTAATCGCGCCAATGAAAATGGCGAAGACTTTAATGATTTGACCCAGCGGTTTATCGATGCGATGCACGAAGATGCCGCAGCCCTGGGTGTGTTGCCGCCGGATCAGGAACCCCGCGCTACCACATCCATGGATGAAATACTAAACATGATCCAGACGCTGATCGATAACGGCTATGCTTATGTCGCTGACAATAACGATGTTTATTACGATGTCAGCAAGTTCGTTAATTATGGAAAACTCTCAGGCAAAAAAATAGAAGATTTACGTGCCGGTGAACGCGTCGCCGTGGATGAAAATAAAGATGACCCTCTGGATTTTGCTTTATGGAAATCCGCTAAACCTGGCGAGCCTTTCTGGGAATCTCCCTGGGGCAATGGACGTCCTGGCTGGCATATCGAATGCTCTGCCATGTCGACCTGTTGTCTTGGAAATCATTTTGATATTCATGGCGGCGGGCAGGATTTACAGTTTCCGCACCATGAAAATGAAATCGCTCAGGCGGAAGGGGCGACCGGCGAGAAATTTGTAAATATATGGATGCACAATGGGTTTGTGCGTATTGATGATGAAAAAATGTCGAAATCTCTGGGTAATTTTTTTACTGTCAGAGAAATTCTGGAACGCTATCGGCCAGAAGATATCCGCTACTTTATTCTAGCCAGTCATTATCGCAGTCCGTTGAATTATTCTGATCAGATGCTGGATAGTGCCGGTGCAGCCCTGACACGTTTATATACTGCACTACGCGGTGTCGAGCTCACCGAGCCGGGTGACATATCGAAAGAATTTATTGCGCGATTTGATAACGCAATGAACGAAGACTTTAATACTGCAGAAGCAATTGCGGTTTTATTTGATCTGGCGAATCAAATTAATAAAGTGAAATCGACTGAGCCTGATGTAGCCTCTGCACTGGCTGCTGCATTAAAACAACAGGCGGGTGTGCTGGGTTTGTTGCAGGATGATCCAGATCATTATTTGAAAAGTGGTGTGGCGAGTGGTGGCTTATCCAATGACGAGGTTGAGTCTTTCATTCAGCAACGATTACAGGCCAAGCAGGATAAAAACTGGGCGGAATCCGATCGGATTCGTGATGCATTAAAAGACCAGGGCATAGTGCTGGAAGACAAGGGCATGAAAACAAGCTGGCGTCGTGAATAGCATCGTTTTATCAGGGCTTTGCTGTGCGGCTTTTATGCTTCAAAATAATTATTAATGCACTTGATTAAATCAGATCGGCTATAAGGTTTTTGTAAAATATTAAATTCGGATTCAAGTGTATAACTATTGACGATTGATTTGTCTGCCAGGCCAGAAGTAAGTTGGATTTTTAGACTGGGGCGTAATGCTTTAGCTTTTTCTGCAACCTGATAACCGTTCATGCCACCCGGCATAATAATGTCACAGAACAACAGATCTACTGTTTCATTGCTACGCAAGATTTCGATAGCAGCCTCACCATTTTCTGCGGTGAGTATTTTATATCCCTGAGCGCTTAATAATTCGCAGGCCAGCTCACGCAGGTTTTCTTCATCTTCAACAATCAGGATGGTTTCATTCTGGCCCCGGGTTTCAGTGATGTTTGTTGACTGAGTTTTTTTATGTTGCCGCGCATTGTCAGTGCTGGCGCGCGGGAAATACATGTTAATGCTAGTGCCTTCGCCAGGTTCTGAATACAGATTTATATAACCATGATTACGTTTTACGAAACCATAAACCATGGACATGCCCAGGCCGGTGCCTTTGCCCACTTCTTTGGTCGAAAAGAAAGGATCAAAAATACGCTCCTGGGCTTCTTTAGGAATGCCGCAGCCCGAGTCTCCAATAACCACAACCACATAATCACCCGACTGAAATTGTTTATTATTAAATTCATTTTGACCAAGGGCCTGATTGTGAATGCTGATAATTAATGTACCGCCGTTTGGCATGGCATCTCGGGCGTTGATGACCAGGTTTAGTAAAGCGTCTTCAAGATCCCCGCGACTGGTTTTGATAGGCCACAAATCGTCTGCAATGTCATAGATAACTTCTACTGCCGGTGTCACTGTGCGCTGAATAATTTCCTTGAGTTGATTAATTTCTTCAGCCAGATCGACCCGTTCTATATTGGTTTGTTGCTGACGCGAAAAGTTAAGTAGCTGGCGAGTCAGATCAATACAGCGATTAGTGGCTTTGCGGGAAGCGGCTATCCACTGGCTGGTTTTTTCATTGTTGGTAGTGTAGTCCTCCAGCATTTCCAGGTATCCGCTGACAACGCCCAGTTGATTATTGAAATCGTGGGCGATGCCGCCAGTGAGTTGACCCAGGGCATCCATTTTTTGACTACGGCGCAGCATCTGTTCAGTTTTAAGACGTTCAGAAATATCAATAAAGGTGACCACGGAACCGGTGATTTTATTATCCCGGCGAACAGGATAGGCCCAGTATTCAACTGGAAAACTGCTGCCATCAGCGCGCCAGAATACTTCAGTATCACAATGAATTTCGGTATTGGTCTGAAATGATTTATATATCAGGCAATTTTTCTCAGCTATTACAGTGCCGTCGCTTTGACGATGATGGATGAGTTTATGCATGCTCTGACCGATAAATTCATTAGCATTGTTATAACCCAGCATTGCAGCGCAGGCGGGATTGGCAAGTATGCAGTTGCCCTGCATATCGAGGCCGAAAATGCCTTCTGCGGTAGAGTTGAGTAAATCACTGATAACCTGTTCTCTTTCCCTTAAAACGGCGGCAGCTTCCCGGCTGCGACTCAGGTCGTGAATACCCATGAGTATGCCCAGTGGTTTTCCTTCGTCTTCTCGGATAACTCGCACCATGACTTCGACAGGTTTGCCGATGGGATTGTCTGGGTGCTCGGCCTCCATGGTAATAATTTCATCCCGACGCTCCTTACGTGCTATGCACACCGGGCAGGGAACGGGTTCGCCATGGGGATGCATAATATGGCTGATATCCTGGTTGATCGTCTGTTCCGGTGTCAGGCCGGTTAATTTATAAAATGCCTGATTGACTCTGACGACTTTGTCATCCAGATCAATGAGATAGATGGCATCTTCAAAAAAATCAATCGCATAGTTCCATTCCTTGGCGGTCCTGGCCAGTGCCTTGCTGGTTTTTTGCTGTTCCCGTTCCCGTAGCTGGTTGCGATAGCCAAAAATAGCTATACCCAGTAAGCCTAAAAACCAGACTATTCCGTGGGAGGTGGCAAGCACGTCGCGGTTTGATTTTGCCGCGATTAAATAGGGTTTGAGGGGGATAGATACACTGACGCCGCCCCGCACATCGCCAATTTTAAAACCCAGGTGGCCGTGGCAGGTCATACAGCCGGACTCCATATACATGGGCTTGATGAGTCGAAAGTAGGGCTCGCCATTGATCTGAGTTAATTCAGAAATTTCGCTATATCCGAGATCAAATTTCTTTAGCGCAGCGAGTTCCCAGGCATCGGGTTTATTGTTGGGGTTGAGTTGCACCTGGCCGGTAATTCGACCCTTGACGCCATACATCTCTTCAAATTCATCGGTCATCTGGCGCATCATGGAGGCTGGCGCCATTAGCGTCAGCCTGGTGCCGTCTTCGGTAACCACATCACGATGGGGCAAATGGGACAGGTATGGGCTGGCTGGGGTGCGTTCGTTCTCTCTAACATACAGGCCGCCATGACGAATGGCCCAGTGCCGAAAGGCCTGGTCCTTGTTCCAGTTTGCATGCGCTTCTTTACTGGCCAGGTATTCAGCCTGTGATTCAATCTGACTTAAATTCCAGCTAATGGAAACGATGACCAGCAGGGTCCATGAAATAGCCGAAAAAATAGCAAAGTGTTTAAAATGTATCGGGCTATGGCCAGAGGGTGGATTTTTATGTGTCACAGTCAGGGTATGCGCTGGTAATATTAATGGCTTGATATTATTTTTTTACAAGGCTTAACTGATAATAGCAGATGCATTTGTTAACGGCAGAGTGATCCATTATATTCACACGTCACCGAGTAGACAGGAATCTGTAGATGATCAAACTGCGACATTTGTTAATTTTTCTATTGTTTTTAGTCAGCGCCTGTTCTGAGCAGGCGCCAGGTGATGCCAGGCATAATTCAGCATCCGCCAGTTTTAGCAATGATTACCATATCGGACAATACACGGCCCCTTTAAAGGGCTACAGCACCAATAGTTTCTGGATTGAGGGCCCTGAGGGTGTCGTATTAATTGGCACTCAATTCTTGCCGTCAGCCGCACTGGAAGCAGTCGATATTGCCGAAAGTTATACAGGTAAAAAAGTGGTGATGGCGATCGTGCTACACCCAACACCCGATCAGTTTAATGGCGCACAGGCCTTAACAAAACGCGGCATACAGGTAGTGAGTTCGCAATCCGTGGTGGACGCTATTCCGGCGGCACATAATAAAACCTGGCCGGTTTTTTCCCAGCGCCTGCAGCCAGATTACCCAGATGCACTGGTCTTACCCACCGCTTTGTGGCAAGACACGGCGGTGTTTAAAGCCGCGGGTTTGAGCATGAAGGCCTATGTGGTGCGTGCTGCCATGAGTGATGCCCATGTTTTAATCGAACTTGATGGCCATCTGTTTACCGGTGATCTGGTCGCGAACAAATCCCATAGTTGGCCGGGTGGTGATTTGGCTCGCTGGCTTGAGCGCCTCGAGGAAATACGCAAATTTGTGCATCCCAGGGTGATACATCCGGGGCGCGGTCATGCTATGGGGGGAGCGGCTTTGCTTGATCGGCAGGAAAATTATCTACGATTTGTGCAGAGAACCGTCGCAGAATTCTATGGCGGTGGCGAGATTGGCGATCAGGATAAAAAAGATATCAGGGCAAAAATTGTGCAGCATTATCCCGATTATCAGTTTGATCGATTCTTAAGGTATGTCATTCCAGCGGAATGGAATCGTTTGTTGCAGGACGACCATGCCATGATGGGTCAGCAAATGCAGGCCAAATAAGCGCTAAATCGGCTTTAAACCAGATAAAGGCTTGTTCTGACGGGCTTTCCTCTGTAAAATTCGCGCTCCATTAACTCCTTGCTCCACTGCATCGCTATGTGGGGGGCATTAACCGTAGGGAGCGTATTTTATGCGTCATTACGAAATTGTATTTCTGGTTCATCCTGACCAGAGCGAGCAGGTTCCTGCCATGATCGAGCGTTATCGTGGCATTATCGAATCCAATGGTGGCCAGATTCACCGTCTGGAAGACTGGGGTCGCCGCCAGCTGGCTTACCCTATTAACAAAATCCACAAAGCCCATTATGTTCTGATGAACGTTGAGTGTGGTCGTGAAGAAATGGATGAGCTGGAATCATCTTTCCGTTTCAACGATGCGGTTCTGCGCAACATGGTTATCAAATGTAAAGCAGCCATTACCGAGCCTTCTCCTTTAGCCAAGGAAAATGAGGAAAAAGAGAAGCCACGTAAAACTGAAGAAGCACCTGCAGAGACTAAAGAAGCATCTGCAGACGCGGCTGAATAATTACTGATAACTGGAGACAAAGAACATGGCATATTTTCGTCGTAAAAAATTCTGTCGTTTCACTGCTGAAGGTATTACAGAGTGTGACTACAAAGATCTTAACCTGCTGAAAAACTACGTCAGCGAATCAGGCAAATTAGTACCTGCACGTATTACTGGTACTAAAGCCAAATACCAGCGTCAGCTTACTACTGCAGTAAAACGTGCCCGTTACCTGGCATTGCTGCCATATACTGATCGCCACTAAGAAATGGTGTTAACCGATCAGCTCACCCCTGTAAGATCCCAGGGCTGCGTTAAAAAATGGACATTTACATTTGTAAACTCACATTTTTCGCCTTGCACTGGAATCTTACAGGGACAATCTGTTCAGTTAACAAAATTTATTGAAAAGCAATAAATTATGATTAGCCTGGCCAGATTTATTATGGCCGGTCCAGGCCAGGCGATTATGGTGGCAGCAGTAGCCGCCATACTGGCTGCCCTGTTGCCACCGGTAGCCTGGATTTCCGGGGGTGTGATTGCCCTGGTGGTACTACACCTGGGGCCACAGAAAGGTATGCAGGTGATGGCCATTGCCTGCGCTGCCGCCATCGGCCTTGGCTGGATTGCCGGTGGAGTACCGCTGGTGATACTGGTTTCTGGCGTAGTGCTGTTGTTATGGATGCCGGTATGGCTGGCTGCTGTAACACTGCGACAAACTGTTTCCCTGAGTTTGGCTGTACAGCTAATTATAGGGCTGGGGGTACTTTTAGTACTGCTATTGCAGTGGGTGTTTCCGCAGTTACATACGGAACTGGCCGCTGATTTCAGTGAAATGATCGGGCCGGTGGTTGAGCAGCAACAGTCGGAAACGGCAAAACAGGAACTGAACGATGCTATCAACATCGTATTGCCGCTGATGCCAGGTCTGCTGGCAGCAGGCATGATGATGGGCTGTATTTTAAGCCTGATACTCGGCCGTTGGTGGCAGGCAGCTTTATACAACCCCGGCGGTCTGGCCAGTGAGTTTAATAGCTTAAGGCTGGGTAGAATACTGGCGGGGACTGGTGCTGCATTAATGCTGGTCGCCGCGCTGGCCAGTTCCGCCCTGGCTACCATGCTGGCACTGGTGGTGCTAAGCGCTTATCTGGTGCAGGGTGTTGCGATTGTCCACAGCATAGCCGATGCTAAAAACATCAACCGAGGCTGGCTGTTTGGGCTGTATGTGATGATTTTTATGTTACCGCATCTGGTGGTTTTGCCATTAGCGGTATTGGGATTAACGGATGCCTGGATTGATTTTAGACGGCGTCTGACAACGAATTGAAATTTTAGAGAAGAGGCATTAAAGATGGATGTCATTTTATTAGAGAAAATTGATCGCCTGGGTACATTGGGTGATGTGGTAAGTGTTAAACCGGGTTACGCACGTAACTTCCTGTTACCTCAGGGCAAGGCAAAAGTTGCTTCTGCGGATAACATTAAAGAACTGGAAACACGTCGTGCAGAACTGGAAGCCAAAGCCGCTGAAGTGCTGGCGGAAGCTGAAGCACGCAAAGTCAGACTGGACGGTCTGGAAGTGAGCGTCACTTCTAAAGCGGGTACCGAAGGCAAATTGTTTGGTTCTGTGGGCAATGCTGATGTGGCTGATGCAATTACGGCCGCTGGTGTTGCGATTGAGAAGAAAGAAGTCCGTATGCCCGAAGGCGCGATTCGTGTTGCTGGCGAATATGACATCGATCTGCATTTACATGCAGATGTCGATGCGGTTGTTAAATTAACCGTTATCGCCGAAGAATAAGTTTAATAAACTGATTCTTTAAAAACGCGCAGCATCGTTGGGCCAGCCCCACGGTGCTGCGCGTTTTTTTATGGGTTTATTTTTTTCGTTCAAAATTCACTGCGATAAAAAATGTTTAGATTTATCGTTGCAGTCTTTGGGCGACAATGGCAATCTAAACGACCAAAATACTGTAGCAATTCCTGTTTATGCCCGAATCATTTTTATACCAGTCCAGCGACGACTATCAGGTATCCGAATCTGTAGCCGATATGAAAATTCCGCCCCATTCTATTGAGGCTGAGCAGGCTGTGCTGGGCGGCCTGATGCTGGATCAACGCGCCTGGGAACAGATTGCCGATCGGGTTACCGAAGATGATTTTTATCGTAAGGATCATCGGCTGATTTTCCGGTCTATTGCCAATCTTGAAGCCAATGAAAAACCCTTCGATGTGGTGACCCTGTCCGATGAGTTGAGCAAGACTCACGAGCTGAATGATGCCGGTGGTCTGGTTTATCTTGGGCGGCTGGCGAAAGAGACACCCACGGCGGCGAATATTCGTGCTTACGCCGATATCGTGCGGGAAAAATCGGTGCTGCGCCAGCTTATCGAAATTGGTACCGACATCGCCGGTAGTGCCTACAATCCAGAGGGCCGGGACAGCAAGGCGCTGCTGGATGAGGCTGAACGCAATGTTTACAAAATAGCCGAGCAGGGCGCACGCACCAGTAATGGCTTTATCAGTATGAAGCCCCTGCTGACCAAAACCGTCGAGACCATTGATTATCTATTCGAGCAGGAAGGTCATGTCACCGGGGTGACCACGGGGTTCTCCGGTTTTGACGATATGACCACCGGCTTGCAGAAAGGTGACATGGTGATCGTGGCCGGGCGTCCTTCCATGGGTAAAACCACCTTTGCCATGAATATTGCTGAAAATGCCGCCATTGGTGCCCAGGTGCCGGTGGCCGTATTCAGTATGGAAATGCCGGCGGAGTCACTGGCCATGCGTATGATTTCGTCGCTGGGACGGATTGATCAGCATCGGCTAAGAACCGGGCAGTTGAACGATGACGACTGGCCACGTATTACTTCGGCGGTATCCATTTTATCCGAGGCGAGGATTTTTGTTGATGATACGCCAGCCCTGTCACCCACCGATTTACGCGCCCGTGCCCGCCGATTAAAACGCGAACATGGTCTGGGCCTGATCGTGATCGACTATCTGCAGTTGATGCAAATCGCCGGTGCTTCGGAAAACCGTGCTACCGAAATCTCAGAAATATCCCGTAGTCTGAAAGCGCTGGCCAAGGAACTGGAACTCCCGGTTATCGCACTGTCGCAGCTAAACCGTAGTCTGGAGCAACGCCCCAACAAACGCCCGGTAATGTCAGATTTGCGTGAGTCCGGTGCGATCGAGCAGGATGCGGATTTGATCGTGTTTATCTACCGCGATGAAGTATATAACGAAGACAGCCCGGATAAGGGCACGGCGGAAATCATCATCGGCAAACAGCGTAACGGCCCTATTGGCACGACGCGTCTGACCTTCCTGGGTAAATACACCAAGTTTGAGAATTTTGCGCCAGAAATGGCTTCCTATGAAGGTTTCGAATGATCCGTAATGCCCGGGCCAGTATTGACCTCAGCGCGTTACAGCACAACTTTCAACGGGTAAAGCAACTAGCTCCCAGCAGCCGGGTGATGCCAGTGATCAAGGCGGATGCCTATGGTCATGGCATGATCCAGGTTGCCCAATGCCTGCAACAGGCGGACGCTTTTGCGGTCGCGCAATTCGGTGAGGCAATGGCCTTACGCGAAGCCGGCATCAACCATCCGATTACCGTGTTTCAGGGCTTTCAAAACCAGCAGCAACTGCAGCTGATGCTGGAGCATAAAATCCGCCCCGCCGTGCACCAGTTATGGCAAATTGAGCTGATTGAGCAGTTAACTGCGGGGCAACTCTCGGTCTGGTTGAAAATCAATAGCGGCATGGGCCGGCTGGGTATTCAGCAAACGGAAGCGGAACCGGCCTGGCACCGATTACAGCAGGCGCCGGTTATTAATGAACTGGGGCTGATGAGTCATTTTGCCAATGCGGATGAACCGGAACATCCGGCTAATCAACAACAAATAGCGTGTTTCCAGCAACTGGCCAGCCAGTTCAATGCCGAAACCAGTCTGGCCAACTCGGCAGGTTTGATTGCGTTTTCCGATATTCAGGGGGATTGGGTCAGACCCGGCATCATGTTGTATGGTGCATCACCATTTGCCAATAAAACAGCGGCAGAGTTAGGCCTGCAACCGGTGATGCAATTGACAGCAGATCTGCTGGCGATAAATCTACTACGCAAAGGCGCTACCATCGGTTATGGTGATCTCTGGGCATGCCCGGAAGATATGCCGGTGGGGATTGTTGGTGTAGGTTATGGCGATGGTTATCCGCGCCATGCAGGTACGGGTACGCCGGTCTGGATCAACGGCCGTGAAACTCAGTTGTTAGGTCGCGTATCCATGGACTCGGTGGCGATCGATTTGCGTAATATTGACCGTCCACGCTGCGGCGATGAAGTGGTGATGTGGGGGCCGGAGCTGACCGTTGACAGGGTGGCAAAATGTGCCGACACCATTGCCTATGAATTATTGTGCAATGCATCGAGCTGTCGTTGATGATATTGGTGAGAGAAATTTTATATCGTTGAAATTTGGATAGTTTTTGGCTAGCCTCGTTAGCCAATGTGCTTATTAGTTTAGTTTTAAATGGGAGATAAATGATGATTAAGGGTGTGATGCTTTCTACTGTTCTAGCCGCGACGGCTGTGTTATCTGCATGTGGTGGTGGCAGTGGAATGTACAGGGAAGATCCTGTTCACAGTGGTGTTGCAAAGTCTTCTGGACCCACCACGCTTAATCGTCTGGTGTGGAAATTTGCCGCGCCGGACAAAGTACATTCATCTCCCGTGGTGGCCGGGGATACCGTGTACATTGGCTGCAAAGATGGTTATATGTATGCGCTTGATCTGAACAAAGGCCATATGAAATGGAAATTTAAAACCGGTGGTGATGTTGAAGCTGCGGTGGCGATTGATGGTAATACGGTATATATCGGTAGCGCCGATCATTATCTGTATGCTGTTGATGTGGATAGCCATGAGTTGAAATGGAAATTTAGAACCGAAGGCAATGTTTACTCAGCCCCGGTTATAGAAAATGGCGTGGTTTATTTTGGTAGTGCCGATAAACATCTATATGCAGTCGATGCCAGAAGTGGCCACGAGAAATGGCATTTTGATGCTAAAAACGCTGTGTATACCTCACCTGCAGTATATCAGGACAATGTCTATATAGCCACCATGGGGGGGTATTTACGCGCCGTAAATAAAAAATCAGGGCAGGAGCAATGGAAGTTTCCAACCCGTTTTCGCATGTACTCATCACCCAGTATTTCAGGTAAGCAAGTATTTTTTGGTAGCGATGATAAATACATGCGTGCTGTGAATGTGGATACAGGACAAAGAATCTGGAAAAAGAAAACCGCTGGAAAAGTATTTTCCTCTCCTGCGGTGTATGACAATACCGTTTACTTTGGCAGTGGTGATTCCTATATTTATGCCTACAATGCAGTAACCGGTGGACGTAACTGGGAATATAAAACGGATGGACCAATTTTTTCTTCGCCCGTTATTGCTTCCGATACCGTTTACATAGGCAGTACCGATGGCTATTTGTATGCCATGGATATTGAGAAAGGCAGTTTGCGTTGGAAATACAAAGCCAATGACAAAATTTATTCTTCACCCACTGTGGCCGATGGCAAGGTGATTTTTAGTTCTATATCAGGTGAAGTATTTGCGGTTCGATAACTTTTTGAATATTTAATTTGCGGCAGGGTGGCTAATGCTTACCCTGCCGGCCCATGTGTTATTTATAGCCGGTTATTACAGGCTGCCCCATATCTGCTTTCTACAAAGTCCCTGCATATCACAGTAACTGCAGCTATCATCGTCGCCCCATGATGTTACTGCATGCCCCTGTTTAATATCGCTGATCAGTTGTTGCAGTCGTTGCAGGCTAAGCTGTTTTAATTCATGTAGCTGCTGATCTTCCAGATGGGCAGCGATTTTCACTTCGCCCCTGTCCAGTTTTAAATAAGCGACTTCGTTTACATTGTTTAACAGTTTGGCATAGCTAACGAGCTGGACGTCTTCACCCTGGTTGACATTTTTCTGTGCGGGTGGCGTGCCTGTTTTGTAATCGATCACAGAAAAAGCATGCTGCTGTTTTTCTATTCTATCCAGTCGACCTTTTAGTTGTGTTTGTGGGTCAATATCAACTGACAATTGTTGTTCCAGTTGATGTATGTGCCACTGTTTTTGTCTTTTTATTTGCCAGTCGATATAGGCAATGGCGGTATCGGACCAGCGCTCAAACCAGCCGCGATGCTGAACATTGTCTTCGATATCTTTTTCAAAAACTTGCCGAGATAGTTTTAACAAATGATCAATTGCCGAATCCCGGTTTTCTGTCGTCAGTTCGAGTTTAAACGGCGCGGGAAAACCATTAAGCTGCTGATGAAAAGCATGCAGGATTAAATGAATTTTTTCGCCATATTCAGATTTTAATAATTCTTCAGTAATTTTTTCGCTGGCTTTCAGTGATAGACAATCCGCAGCAAAAAATTGATAAGGGCAATTGATGAGCCGCTGGTAACGGCTTGCTGAATATTCAGCAGGTATTAATTTCTGAGCTACTACAGGTGTTGCCTGCCGGGGTATTGCTGGTTTAGTAGATATATCACAATTGGTTTTGCTGTCGATGGCTGTGACGAGTTGTTGCAGTGAGTGATTATGCAAATCTGTAGCCAGTGCCAAAGTGGCAAAATCTGATAGTGAGCTGACCCAGGGAGAAGCCTGCAACCATTCGCCATTGTGTTCGGTTTTATAAGTAATCAGCACTTCAGGTGCGGCTTCCAGTAAGTTTCTAAATCGATAAAAGCGGTATGCTTTTTCTTCTGGCCAACTGCTTAGACCAAGTGACTGGCGTACTGCCTGATTGAAGAATGGACTTTGACTGGCATAGCCGGGCAGGCTGTCCTTGTTTGCGCTGGTAATGATAAGGGCATCAAAATTACAGTATTGCGCCTGTTTCATGTTGATTAGCTGAACCACCGCAGGCGTATTTTGCGGTTTAAACTGTTCCTGCTCCAGGGTATTACCGAGCCAGCTTCTAAAGTCTTGCCAGGTCATTTCAGGCTGGGCCTGTTTAAGACCAAGACGCATATTGTTGAGTTCCTGAAGGATGCGCCGACCGGCGATATCATTTTGCAGGCGCTGATCAATGTTGAGTTGTTCAAGACTGCGGCATAGTGTTTGTAAATATATTTCTGGACTAACCGGTTTATTTTCCAGCTGCAGCTTACGCAATGGTGTCGATATCTGTTCCAGTTGATTTAATAACTGGCTAATAAATTCAAAGCTCTGTGGTGACCAGTGTGACAGGCGTTTTTTTCTTGCTGTCAGGGCCTGTTGATAACGGTTGATATCACTGGAAATATTCTCATGAATAATAATATCCTGCTGCAGACGAAAAACCTGCGATAAATGTTGTTCCCTGTGTTCGTCATCACAATAAAACGGCGATTTTAATAAATCCAGCAGCGGCTGATAGGCAAAGTCTTGCTCAATGCATTCCAGCCAGCGTTCGATGACGGTAGTCGCGCTGGTGGTTGATAGTGACCAGCCGGCAGTATCCTGAATGACAATGTTTGAGCGTTCCAGCAGAGCACGCACACGTCGCGCAAGTTTTCTGTCTTCAGAAACAATGCCGATATTTTTTTTATTTTCCAGTAGCCATAAGCGCACCTGAAGTTCTACTGCCTGGGCTTCCTGTTCGGCACTACGTGCTGCCAGTAAGCAGCAGGGTAGCTTTATTGAGTGGCTGTCGAATGTTTTTGAAAATAATGCACTGCGTTGTTTTAGTGATTGCTGTTGACTGTATGCATGGTTTAAAAAAACACTATAGCTATTTAGGTTGGTGCTTTCGATTTGTTTTATATTTTCTGTCTCGGGTGCTGTGCCCTGGGTGAAAAATATCACCTCATGGGTAGACTGTATCTGGCCGCACCATTTAAGTTCAGCAGCATTGAGTTGCTCCGGGCCAATAATATAAAAACAGTCAGCCGCCGGAATAGTATGCTGTTGCAGGTGCAGGTGCAGGCGTTGAATATATGCGGTATCCGAATCGGTAAGTTTTAATGCCTGCATTTGTTCCTGCCAGGCTTGCCATAACTGGTATACCAGTTTGGCTTCGCGGTTCAGATGAACCAGTTGGTTAGCGGCTGGATCTTGATTGTGGGACTTATAAGCCTGTTGTAACTGGATGTTCCATTGATCCAGTGAATTGTTGAGCAAAGCATGATTATTGAGTGTCAGTTCACTAAATAGATTTAACAGGCTATCACAGACTTGCCAGGTATTTTTTGGATTAAATAAATCAGGGTGTTCCTGCAGGGCTTCCAGTATCAGTAATTGCCTTGCCTGGGCATTGATCTGTTGCAGTTCGCCTGTCGGTAGTGGAATGTTATCGCTAATCCATTGTTGCATGCTGCCAATATAAGGCCCCAGTAAGCCACTAGCTGTCTGTTGCGTGAAGGTCTGTCTAAGCTGATGGGCTGCCAGCGCATTGGGAATAAAAACCCGAATATGGCTTAAGTCAGGTAGCTGCTCACGGTTGGCCTGCAGGATTTGCTCGGCAAGTGTCTGCAGAAAAGGTTCGCATGGGGAAATGGATTGAGTTGTTAGCACAGGATGAATATCACATAAGCGTTTTATTTCAATGCCATAGCATAACTGTACTTCGAGACTTTTTCACATGATAATAGTCCGCGAGTCGCTTATTGATATGCCGATTGAGCATAGGGCACCAGTATAATTTTCAAAATGGATGGAAGTATGAAATCAATTCGTAAAGCAGTATTCCCGGTTGCCGGTATGGGTACCCGTTTTTTGCCTGCCACCAAGGCTAGTCCGAAAGAAATGTTGCCAATAGTCGATAAACCCCTGATTCAGTATGCTGCGGACGAAGCTATCGCAGCAGGTATTGATACGCTGATTTTTATTATTGGTCGAAACAAACGGGCTATTGCCGATCATTTTGACAAGGCTTATGAGCTGGAAGTTGAGCTGGAGGCCAAACAGAAAACCAAATTATTAAAACTGGCCCGTGACGTGGTACCTGATCATGTAAGTTGTATCTTCATTCGACAGGCTGAGGCTCTGGGTCTGGGGCATGCGGTGCTTTGTGCCGCACCGGCGGTGGGTGATGAGCCATTTGCGGTGATATTGGCCGATGACCTGGTGAAGTCGGACGGTCCCAATGTGATGGAGCAAATGATTGCTGTTTACAATGAGTATCATGCATCGGTTATCGGTACTGAAACGATTGATAAATCGGAAAGTAGCAAATATGGCATGGTGGCCGGCCCTGAAGTGGCACCAGGTATTGCACAGGTCGATAAAATCGTGGAAAAACCGGCGCCAGAAGATGCACCATCGGACCAGGGGGTTGTCGGCCGTTATATTCTGACGCCAGGAATTTTTGAAAAATTACGGACGACTGGCCGCGGCGCAGGGGGTGAAATTCAGTTGACCGATGCTATTGCTGCGCTGCGAGAAGATGAAAAGGTTTATGCATATTCATTTAAAGGGCGTCGCTATGACTGCGGTAGTAAGCTGGGCTATCTGGAAGCGACGGTCGAATACGCACTGTGCCATGATGAATTAAAAGACGATTTCTGTAATTATCTGAAGCATTTAAAGTGTGTTACTAAATAATTCTATCGCCAGCCAGTGCCAGTCGTCTGCGTCGCTTGACTGACCTGGGCGGCCGGCTTTTCTCAATATATTTTTTTCTGTCAGTCTTTTATTTTTATCGCCATTACGTCGCAGGGCATTTTATGCAGTACGGCGTTGGCGGTGGAACCTAGTAGCCTGCCGATGCCGTGGCGCCCATGGGAACCCATAATAATCAAATCACAGTTATTATCTTTTACATACTGGCATATTTCATATTTTGGTGTGCCCACCCGAGTAATCTGTTTTGCGCTTTGTAGATTGTGACGGTCGCAAAATTTACTCAGAGATTTGCCAGCCTGTTCCAGTAACTCATTTTCATCGATGGTCCAGCTTGATGCGAGCACCGGTTCGTAAGCAACATCGATGGGTGGCAGGTATTCAACCACATGCAGCACACATAGATCGGTGTTATTTTGGCGAGCAATATCTTTAGCCCGTTCGATAATAGTGTCCGCGGTGTCAGAAAAGTCGATAGCGACGAGAATATTATTGTAATCTGCCATTGGGATCGCCTGTTGATAAATGATACCCAAAGTATAGCTCGTTAACATTAAACCAGGCTTGGTTTGTATATGTTGTTATGAAAAAAACTATTCAGTTATTTTTGATTCTGTTATCGGGGGTATATCCATGTACGCCCTATGCTGCTCTGCAGGAAAGTATTCATGCTTATGAATATCAGGCGACCGGGCTGGATGCTGAATATACCAGTCGCATTCTGGCGCTCGATGGCTTGAGGCAGGTACTGCAGCAGGAATTGAACAATGGAGCTGTGGCTGAAATAACAGACCCTGAGAAGATATTTATGCCGCAGGATCTGGTTGATCTGGCAGCCAGTGTTATGCACCTGACGATTGTTGATGAAGCATGGAGTGCTGGCGTCTATCGGATACAGGCCCGTGTGCCGACAACGAAGAGTGATTTGCGTAATGCGCTAACGGCATTGCGAGGAAATACCCAGCTTGAGCAGGCGCTGCGGGAATCAAATGCTGCATTAGCGAGCAGCCGTCAATTAATTCAGTATTTACAGAATCGCCTGGCGCAAAAGCTGTCGGCTGATGCCGTGGCGGTGGCGGGCAAAAGCTACACCAGTGCGGTAAAAGATATGGAAGTGGAATTTGCCTTTCAGGCTGTTATCGGCGGCATGATCAACGGCAAGCTGAAAAATACGCTGGCCAGGTTTAAAAAGCTGGCCCATCAGGGACATGCAACAGCGCAGTTTCGTCTTGGCTATATGTATCAACACACCATTGGAGTAGAACAGGATTCTGATCGCGCCTATTCCTGGTATTTGCTGGCCTTACAGAATGGTTATGTTCAGGCGCTCTCGCGTATTGGTTATCTCTATGAGCGCGGCCTGGGGCTGTCGATAGATTATCGAAAAGCCGCAGAATATTACCAGCAGGCGAGTATGTTAGGTGATGCGCTGGGGATGGTGCGTCTGGGTTATCTTTATCTGACCGGCTTTGGGGTCACCAAAAATCTGGCGATGGCGGTGGATCTGATAAAAAAATCCGCGCAGTTACAGAATGAACTGGGATTGTCCAAGCTCGGTTACTTATACGAAACAGGTATCGGCGTTGTCAGGGATCATAAACAGGCGGCGGCTTTATTTCAGCAGGCAGCGCAGCAGGGCAATGCGAATGCCATGGCTCGACTGGGCCTTGCTTATCTGTATGGGCGTGGCGTGGAACAGGACATGGTGCGAGCCTACCCGTTGTTTGCCGCAGCGGCTGAACGGGCCGATCCCGTAGGCATGGCGCAACTGGGCTTCATGTATGAAAAAGCCTACACGGTCAATCAGGATTATGACCAGGCTCTGCGACTTTATAAAGCTGCCGGTGAGCAGGGTGCTGTTTTTGCCTGGTATCGGCTGGGTGTGATGTATGAGCTAGGTAGTGGTGTGCAGCAGGATCGGCAGCAGGCCATTACATGGTTTCGTAAAGCCGCGGAGTCGGGCCATCAACAGGCTCAGCAGAAACTGGACCGGCTGCAGCGTGAGGAATCTTAGCGGGAAGGAACTTGAATCGGGAAACCGTGTTCCCAGACCGCTTTGTCTTGCTGGCAGTCATAACGTCGGCATCTTAGTGGTCGATCGTGCCAGACTTCACAGGCATAGGTTTGTCGATCCAGATGTGGACAATAGCCATCGGATTCATCACGGGCAATGAAAAAGGGTTTGGCTTCGTTATGTTTGACCAGACCTTTTTTCACCTCATCCTTGGTCAGGGCAAATATGAAAGTGCAGCATTTGGCTTTGCATTGCTGGATAACTTTTCCGCAGGGCACGTCAGCGTCGGGTACGCCTTCATCTTCATCACCATAGACCGCACCTATACCCATAGCCAGCATTTTTTCCAGTACACTGATGATGCGCAGCTTTTCCTCACGGGATAGCGCCTGGTATTCAGGGTCATCCCTGAAGTCTTCGTCGAGTTCTTTGAGGAAGTCGTCGTTCATGGTCCTGTTTATATAAGCGACTTAATCGTACAAACAATAAAAAAGCCTGTCGCGTTAGCAGACAGGCTTCTGGAATTTGGCTCCCCGACCTGGACTCGAACCAGGGACAAACGGATTAACAGTCCGTTGCTCTACCAACTGAGCTATCAGGGAATAGTATCAAAGACCACATCTTTGAGGGGCGGTATACTACCTATTTGGCCGTATAGGGTCAATCCCCCTGTTGTTAAATTAGCCAACAAAATTGCCAATCCTTTCAAGAGCTTTTGCCAGGCTGGCCATGTCGGTGGCAAAGGAAATGCGTAAATGTCCCTGGCTGCCAAATGCTGAGCCGGGTACCAGTGCGACTTCTGCTTCGGCGAGTATTTTTTCTGCCAGTTTTACATCGTCATTGATGCCCATTTTTTCCATCACGCCATGGAAGCTGGGGAAGATGTAGAAAGTGCCGTCAGAGGCCACACTGCTCACGCCTGGCATGGCATTGAGGGTTTTCAGTACGAAGTCATGGCGCTCCCGGAAGGCCCTGTTCATTTCTACCAGACGGGACTGGTCACCTTCCAGCGCGGCCTGTGCGGCGACCTGAGAAATCGACGCCGGATTTGATGTGCTCTGCGACTGGATTTTTTTCATGTTTTTGATCAGGTCAGCAGGGCCGCCCGCATAACCAATACGCCAGCCGGTCATGGCATAGGCCTTGGATACGCCATTCAGTACGACGGTGCGATCATATAGCTCCGGACAGGCATTCAGAATATTGCAGAAGCCTTCCTCGGTCCAGATGATGTGTTCGTACATGTCATCAGTGGCGATCACGATCTGTGGGTGATCTTTTAATACCTCGCCCAGTGCTTTCAGTTCGGCCAGAGTGTAGGCCTTGCCGGAGGGATTGGAGGGGCTGTTGATAACGAACAGACGGGTTTTGTCGGTAATTGCGGCTTTCAGTTGTTCAGCGGTGATTTTAAAACCCTGTGACTGGTCGCCTTCGACAATCACCGGTTCGGCATCGGCCAGCATTACCATGTCTGGATAAGAGACCCAGTAAGGCGCTGGAATGATGACTTCATCGCCTGGATTTAACAGGGCCTGGGCCAGGTTGTAAAAACTCTGTTTGCCACCACATGAAACCAGAATCTGATCTGCAGCGTACTTCAGTCCATTATCTTTATCGAACTTGTTTATAATGGCCTGTTTCAGGCTGGGCATACCGTCTACGGCGGTGTACCTGGTAAAGCCTTCGTTAATTGCGGTTATAGCGGCCTGCTTGACGTGATCCGATGTGTCGAAGTCCGGCTCACCGGCGGCCAGGCCGATAACATCACGGCCTTCAGCACGCAGTTGTTGTGCAAGAGCCGTGACGGCAAGAGTCGGGGAAGGTTTAACCCGCTGGATGCGGTCGGAAGCTTGAGTGCCCAATGTTTTTATCCTGAGTAAATGTTATTTTTTTAACGGTGCAATTGTAGACAATGTCGAAGCGTTTTGAAATCGAAACAACCCACGAACCTGCGGGAGATCAACCTTCTGCGATCAAAAAACTGCTGGACGGTTTGAATGATGGTCTGTTTGATCAAACTTTGCTGGGGGTCACCGGTTCCGGTAAAACATTTACCGTGGCCAATGTGATTCAGCAGTCGCAACGTCCGGCGCTGATACTGGCGCCGAACAAAACGCTGGCGGCGCAGCTCTATGGTGAAATGAAAGAACTGTTTCCGCACAATTCGGTGGAGTATTTTGTTTCCTATTATGACTATTACCAGCCGGAAGCTTATGTCGTCGCCAGTGATACTTTTATCGATAAAGACGCGTCAATTAATGAGCACATCGAACAAATGCGTCTGTCGGCGACCAAGGCCCTGCTGGAGCGGCGGGATGTCATTCTGGTGGCGACGGTATCGTCGATATATGGTCTGGGTGACCCTGAATCCTATCTCAGTATGGTATTGCACCTGGTTAAAGGCGACATGGTTAACCAGCGGGATATTCTGCGCCGGCTGGCCGAGATGCAGTACACGCGCAATGACCTTGAATTGAAGCGCGGCTGCTATCGGGTGCGCGGTGAAGTGCTGGACATACATCCGGCGGATTCAGAACGCGAAGCCATTCGGGTGGAGATGTTTGACGATGAAGTAGAACAGTTGAGTTATTTTGACCCACTGACCGGTGAAGTCATTCGCAAGGTGGCGCGGCTGACGGTTTATCCCAAAACCCATTATGTAACACCCAGGCATACTATTCACGAGGCGATCGACCAGATCAAGGATGAACTGAAACAGCGGCTGGCAGAATTTCGGGATAACAACAAACTGGTGGAGGCCCAGCGGCTGGAACAGCGAACCCAGTATGATATCGAAATGATGCGCGAGCTGGGTTACTGCACCGGTATTGAAAATTATTCTCGATACTTGTCGGGGCGTGCGCCCGGTGAGCCGCCACCGTGTTTATATGATTATCTGCCCGATGATGCTTTGCTGATTATTGATGAAAGCCACGTTACGGTGCCGCAACTTGGTGGCATGTACAAGGGCGATCGATCACGCAAGGAAAACCTGGTCAACTACGGATTTCGCCTGCCCTCGGCGCTGGATAATCGGCCGCTACGTTTTGATGAATTTGAAAAAATGCGTCCACAGACCATTTTTGTTTCGGCGACGCCGGGATCCTACGAACAGGAGCATGCTAGCCAGGTGGTGGAACAGGTGGTTCGCCCCACCGGGCTGGTGGATCCGGAAGTGGAAGTACGCCCGGTGGGTAGTCAGGTGGATGACGTGTTATCGGAAATTACCAAACGGGTGGCATTAAAAGAGCGCGTGCTGATTACTACCCTGACCAAGCGCATGTCTGAAGACCTGACCGATTATCTGGCGGAGCATGGCGTACGGGTACGTTACCTGCATTCGGATATTGATACCGTGGAACGTATGGAAATCATTCGCGACTTGCGCCTGGGGGAATTCGATGTGCTGGTGGGTATCAACCTGTTGCGTGAGGGACTGGATATGCCGGAGGTATCGCTGGTGGCGATTCTGGATGCTGACAAGGAAGGTTTCCTGCGTTCGGATCGCTCGTTGATTCAAACCATCGGCCGTGCTGCACGTAACCTGAACGGCAGGGCGATTCTGTATGCCGATAAGATTACCGGTTCGATGAAGCGGGCGCTGGATGAAACCTCGCGCCGTCGTGAAAAACAACTGGCCCACAACAAGGCCCAGGGCATTACCCCGAAAGGCATTGTAAAAGGTATCCAGGATGTGATGGGTGCGGGCTATGAGCAGAAATATCAGCAGAAATATTTAAAAGTAGCCGAGGCCCAGGCCGAGTATGCGCATTTGCCGGCTGATAAGATCAATCATGAAATCGACAGGCTGGAAAAGCAGATGTATGAGCATGCAAAAAATCTGGAATTCGAAGACGCCGCTGCGATGCGCGACAAGATTGAGCAGTTACGAGAACTGGCTCTGGGTGCCTGAATGCCGGAAGGGCCGGAAATACGCCGCGCCAGAGATGAGCTGGCAGAAGTATTGTTTGATCGAGAAGTACAGCAGATCAGTTTTGCATTTGCGCGGCTAAAGCCTTTTGAACCGCTGTTAACGGGCCAGACAATTGTGTCGATTGAGTCCCGTGGCAAGGCCATGCTCATCGGCTTCAGTAATGGCTACACTCTGTACAGTCATAATCAGCTTTATGGGCGCTGGATGATAGTGCCGGTGAAGCAGTATCCGCAGATCAGCCGACAATTAAGGCTGGCGATTCATGGTAACGAGTATTCAGCTTTGCTGTACAGTGCATCTGAAATTGAGGTGCTGGATGAACAGCAGTTGCTCGTTCAGCCTTATTTGCAGAAGCTGGGGCTGGAATTACTGGCGCCGGAAACCAGCGAAGATGATGTGTATCAACGGCTCAATCAGGCATGCTATGCACGGCGAAACCTGATGAATTTACTGCAGGATCAAAGTGTATTGTCCGGTATGGGTAATTACCTGTGCTGCGAAGCCTTACATGCATCCGGAATTCATCCACAGTCCAAACCTGGTGATTTAACCGACAGGCAAATTAAACGGCTGGCCAGAAATTGCCTGGGCCTGAGCCGTCTGTCTTATCAAACCCGGGGCATTACCAATAGCCAGAAAAAGGTAGCCCAGCTAAAACGGCAGGGCGTGGCGTTCGAGGATTATCGATTTCAGGTCTACCGCAGGGCCGGGCAAACCTGCTATCAATGCGGTGAGCTGATTGTTAAAGGCAAATACGCCGGGCGTATGGGATATATTTGCCCGTCGTGCCAGTCGCTATTTAATAAATGAATTTAGATACCCGGTTTGACTGTGGGCTCGCCAGCCGAAATCCAGTTGTTAATACCTTTGGCGACATGCGCCACCTTGCTAAATCTCAGTCGGCTATCGAGGAATTGACTGACCTGGCCGGTGCGATTGCCACTGCGGCAGATCAGAATAAAGGGTTCATCGGGGCCGGCGATTTTTTCAAACTCAGCCATCCATTTATCTAAATTGTAGCGCCCGCGTTTGTCGAAAAAAGTCAGCAGGTGACTGCCTTCCACAATGCCGGTTTGCTGCCATTCTTCCGGGAGTCGTATGTCAATGATCGGTACGCCCTGGGTCATCATTTGTTTGAATTCCGCATTGCTGAGATTTTTAACGTCGGCCTGTGAGGGCAGGGTCAGGGCGAATAAAAAAGCCCCCAGGAAGAATTTACGCATTGAGTTTTTCTCCAGAAAAAGGTTAAGCGGTGTGTATTAAACGGCGTGTATTTTTACATATATTAGTGTTTGATGAAATACCTGAAGACTAACGGATGATGTGGATTCTCAGTTGCCCTTAATAGCCCTGCCTGGCTGTGTTCTTATTAATCATTAACTTTAGGAATCATTTTTAATTAGTTGATAATAATAGGAAAAATAGACAGATATTTGTTTTATAAATTCTGTTCGATTGCAGAGGCTGTGACCCAGTGGCGTACGTGCACCAGCGCAAATGGCTATCAGGTCATGATTTATCTGCCCGAATGCCATCAAGTGGGAAAATAAGAGCACTTAAATAATTCCTGAAAGTGCCGTGTGGCGCGGGATAGCGGCGGCGAATAAGAGCGGGTGGGAATTAATGCTGTTCTTTTTACGACTACTGATTTTGCTGTTTAAGCCGTGAAAATTGCTATGACAGGCTGCGAATATCAATGTCTTATATATTATAAACAACTTTAAATAGTTTATTTAACACTATGATATTAAAAGTAATAAGCAAGATCCAGTTGAATGAAGTCATCATTCTTCAAACTCTGCAAGCGACTCAGCCGATTAACATGCTGAAAACTGCGAATTTCCAGTTCCAGCTTCCAGCGGTCGCCCAGTCTTCGGCTGGCTTCCAGGCTAAGCAGGCTTTCCTGTGTGTCCACATCAATGATCACGCCGAGCAGAGCCTCAGTGGATTGTGCATCGTTCAGAGCGAGTCTTAATCCCGTCATAAGGTCATTCTCGAAAAAGCCGGTGGTTGCTTCGTCGCGATCATCGTAGAGATATTCCATGACCAGGCCGAGATCAGCATCGGATTCCAGTACCCCAACGAAGGTGTATTCAAATCCGGCCGTCAGCGCCAGGTAATTTTCATTAACTAGCAGTTGCGTTTGAGAATCGGTATTGCGCCAGTTGCGGCTGATCAGCTCCAGTTTCCACAACCATTCCTCGGTGGTCATTTGTGCATCCAGACTGCTCTGGGTCATCTGAGGATAATAGGGCAGCAGTACCGGCTGGCCGTTGCGGGTGGCGGGCAAAAATACCGGCTCACGACTGGTGCCCTTGAACCAGGATAATCCGATCTCCCAGTTACCGACCATTTGAAACCAGCGCAGGGCGTAGTCGATATGATTCTCTTCGGCGGAGGATTCATATTGGGCCTGATTGGTATCAACCACCGGGAAGGCGCGAGGTCGGCCTTCGGCATCGGCAAAAGTGCGTTCTCGAAATCCGGGCAGGATAAACAGATTCAGGGTGCCTAACTCATGCTCATACAGTGCTCGGATCATGGGCTGGCCCAGTTTGTCTTCGCCGTCGATGTTTTCCACGAAATCGGTCTGGTTGATAACATCCACCAGGTGCTGTGACTCGGTAACGCCCCAGTAGACTTTGCTGATGCCCGCCTTCAGCTCCCAGTTCTCAAACACCCGCTGCCAGTTCAGTTCGCGAATATCGCCATGGCTGCGTTCATTATCGTACTGGTCGATGCGGACATAGGGCGTGAAGGTCAGGCTCTGCTGGTTGTCATCCCAGCTATGGTAAAACTCGGGTTCCGCCGATAATGAAACATGGTTGCTATGTTGTTCAGTATTCTGCACCAGGGGATCGTGCAGAAAATAACGGTTCTGTAGCGCAATGTTACCCGACCACTCGGCAGCCTGGGCCACCGGAAGACTCATGGCGAGGGCAAGAAGCAGCAGTTTTTTAATCATCGGATTACCTGGCCCGTTTTAAGCTGTTTCGGTTAAAGTCGCTGTCGGTTAAACCGGTCTGGAACTGGTATTCATGCCAGGTCAGCAGGGTGGATTTTCCTGTCTGGTGATTGACCATGTGCATTTTTTCGGCGCGCCAGTATTTATCCAGGTATTGTTTGTAACCAGAGTAATTCAGGGTTTTTAACAGGCTGTTTTTTCGATCGTAAAACATGATTTTTTCAGGTCGATATTCCTGTTTGTTAATCCAGGCGAGCTGGCGGGTATAACCGGAATGTCTGTAAGCGGGGTAACGTTCTATGACGAAACAGTCGATGCCGTTGAGGTTTTCGTCCCTAAGGTATTTATAGGTGTATTTTTCAATTTCCTGGGAAGAAATATCTTCATAGGCGAATTCGCTGCCCATGAAGGGGCCGGATTTGTTTTTCGAGCTGATGCGTTTGACGCGCTTTAAAGCCGGCAGATACAGCCATTGTTCGTCCGGTTTCAGGGCATGGGAATAGGTCAGTGATGCAGTGCCCTTGATGTCTTTCGGGGTATCGAAAATCGACAGGCCTTTGTCGCCATCGCCATCGACTTCCAGAGATTTGACGCGCACCTCCCGTACACTGGTTTTTCCCTGTTTGTTTTTAAGCTCCATGGTCATGTTAGCGACTGAATCTTTAAAGCCGGTTTCTCGTTTATCGGCTTCAGTGGCGATGGCAAGTCCTTTTTCCTCGGCGGTTTCTGCGACGGCAGTGAAGCTTGTCATTAAGCATAGCGCCAACATGAGCGTGTTTATTGTTACCTGTTTCATCAGTTCGGTTCCTTATTTCTTGTTAGCGTCAATTCTCATTAATAGCGGGGGCAGTAGCAGGAAGTCCAGTATCAGCGCAATCGAGATTATGATACTGGTCATCAAGCCCATGCCGGAATTTAATTCGAAAGTGGATAGCGACAGAATCATAAAGCCGGCCACCAGCACGACCGAGGTAACCCACAGTGCCACGCCGACATTTTTGAAGGCATAGCGTACCGCTTCATGGGTGTCCAGATTATTTTCCCGGCGTGCCCGCAGATATTTGCTGATAAAATGTACCGTATCATCCACCACGATGCCGAGCGTCATCGCGGTTACCACCGACAGAGACAGACCTACTTCCCCAACCACCAGGCCCCAGATGCCAAAGGCAACACCGGCAGGGAACAGATTGGGAATCAGGCTGACGATGCCGTATTTGATAGAGCCCAGTGCGACAATCAATACCAGCGAGATCAGTGTCAGGGCGATCGTCGTGCCAGTCAGCATGCTGATAATATTCCGCTTGCCAATGTGGGCAAACATGATGGAAGGGCTGGCGCCATCAGTGGCAATCGCGGGGGTATGTTGTTTCATCCAGGCGTTGGCCCTTTGTTCCAGGGCAAGAATCTGGTTTGAGGAAATGGTTTCCAGGGTGACGTTCAAGCGCGTTGCCTGCCTGGCCACATCAATCTGGTTATTCAGATCCAGTCCATAGGGTAACGACATTTCGTAGAGCAATAGATATTGCGCAGCTAACTCACGGTTATCGGGCAGCCGGTAATAGGCCTCTTCATCAGCATGCATATTTTTATTCAGGCGTTTGAAGGTATCGGTAATGCTGGCGACGTGAATAGTTTCCGGTTGCTGACGATACCAGTTGGCAAACTGTTCCACCTGTGCCAGAAATTCAGGCTTGCTGATACCTTCTGCTTCACCACTATCCAGCGAATAAGCGATGGTGTAAGTGCCGGTCAGATGCTCGGCGGTGTAATCCGTATCGCGGCGGAATTCGACGGATTCATCGAAGTAATTGACGAACACGTCATTCAGTTGATTGCCTGGAATAAAACTGATCAGTATTACCACCGCAACACTCATGCCGTACAATAGCGGTTTGCGTTTAGCCACGACAAAACCACCTAATTTGTCCATCATGTCAGTGCCGGCAACAAGGTGCCTGGCTTTGATTGGCAATATGGACATCAGGGCCGGCAGGAAGGTCATGGTCAGAATAAAGGCTGCGACCACACCAAAAGAAGATATATTACCCAGGTCACGAAACGGTGGGGCTTCACTCCAATTAAGGCTTAAAAAGCCCAGTGTGGTGGTCAGGCTGGTAATAAAAATGGGCATGAAATTAACCCGCATGCTTTCGATAATTGCATCATGTTTACTGGCCCCCTTGTGGATTTCCTGCAGCATGGTGACCAGTAAATGAACCGCACCTGCAATAGCGATGGTTAAGATAATTGTGGGTGCAGAGGCGGATGGTGGCGTTAGATACATACCTGACCAGCCAGCGGTACCCATCGCAGCCATGATAGAAAAAGCGACCAGAATCACCGTGGAGGCAGTGCCTGAAAAACCGCGTAATAACAGCAATAACACAACGATAATCACGCCAAAAGCGGCTGGGATTAGCACTTTGAAATCCGTTTGGCTGGCTTCAGGGAAGGCGTTGTTCATCATCACCATACCGGCCAGTCGAATCTCGATGCCAGAATATTTGCTTTCGTAGTCAGCTTTTATTTGACGGGCGAAACTAACCACTTCGGGCACTTCTTTCATTTCATTGATGCCCGGTAACTGGATGATTACGTTGACACCCGTGTAGGCACTGTTCCTGGAAATTAACCGATTTATCAGCATGGGTTCGTTCAGGGCCACTTTTTGCACATAAAACAGATCGTCCTGATTTAAACTGCTCGGTTCGGCTACCAGATCGTCTACAATCAGGTCATCTTCTTCTGCATAGGTGTGCTGGAAATTGGTGATGGAGTCAACGCGGATGGAATGGGGGATTTGCCAGGCTTGCTGAGTGATATCCTGGATGGCGGTGAGTGTTTCCGGGGTAAATACCCTGCCGTTTTTCGGCGTGATGACGAAGAGCAGGTTGTCATTTTTGGTATAGGTGTTTTGCATATTCTCAAAGGCATTTAACTGGGGATTTTCCTTGCTGAAGAAAACCCGATAGTCACTTTTAAATACCAGATTTTTGCCGCCACTGGCCAGCAACAGGACGCCGGTTATAGATAGCAATACCACCAGGTAGCGCCATTTCAAAATCCATTCTGAATATCTTATTATCATTCTTATTCCCTTTTCTGGAGTTCTGTTATTTCATCGCTATAGAGTTCATTACAAAGCTTTTTCTTAATTCATTGACGTCAAATACATGACTATGTGGTTGCCAGTGGTAGCTGTTGGGCAGGCGATTATTATTCACCCCAGGCAATCTCCAGCGGCAGGCGCATACTCAGTTTTTCGAACGGGATGTCGACAGATGGTGCAGGCTGGATCCATAGCCCATGGTCCAGAGCCCAAACACGATACCATCGGGTACATCGGTTTCAGTGGCTATGTCGCCAGCTTGCATTGCATCGAGCACTATTTCAATACCAATACCGGTGATACGCTGTTCGAGCGGCAGGATTTCTTCCTGTTTTTCGGCCGATATTTTTTCCCGCACGAGCGAGACCTGATGATTTGCATATTCTGCAATTCGGTCGGATTGAGCTGGGCGTACAGGCTATGTGCGATGCCAATGGTGGATATGCGCTCGCGATTATTGCCGGTATAGTTTCTGGCGCGGTTGAACAGCTCAATCAGATTATTCATGCAGTGACAGCTAATGTCGGAGATGATTTCTTCTTTGCTTTTAAAATGGTTGTAGACGGTGCCTTTCGAGTAGTCAATTTCGGCAGCAACCCGTTTCATGGTCAGATTGGCGAAGCCTGCCTGCTGCAAAATGATTTTTCCATGTCGAGGATAAGTTGTTCGCGACCGTGTAATTCGCGCTGTTTTCGGGCCATGCTATTCACGCGGTAAACTCATACGCATCGTCAATAATTGTCAATATGTTTATTAGTTTGACGAGTGTCCGATTATGAGTGTGATTATTTAATTGACGGATCTGTCCATTGACATTAACTTATGTTGTTGTTTTTACATAAAATATATTCAGAGGTTTAGAGTGTATCGTTTTGCTGATTTAACAAAAGCCTATGGCGAGTCACCGATTAAAGGCGCTATCAAGTCGGCAAATGATGACTTCAAAGTGGATGAAATCATGCCGGTCGAACCCTCCGGCAGCGGCGAACATCTCTGGTTACACATTGAAAAAAATGGCGCTAATACAGATTGGGTGGCCAAACAGTTAGCACAGAATGCCGAGGTAAAGGCAATGGCCGTGAGCTATGCTGGGCTTAAAGATCGTCATGCAGTGACTCGCCAGTGGTTCAGTATTCATTTGCCGGGTAGAGACGATCCAGATTTATCAGTAATTGAATCCGATGAAATTAAAATACTCAGCAGCTCTCGTCATGACAGAAAACTGAAAAGAGGGGCCTTGTCCGGCAATCGATTTCAACTGCGAGTGCGTAATATTACTGGTCCCATTGATCAACTCGAAGCGCGACTGGAACAAATTGCCCAGCAGGGTGTGCCCAATTATTTTGGTGAGCAGCGTTTTGGCTTTGATATGGCTAATCTGGCCAGGGCCAAAATAATGTTTCAGGGCAAAATGCGCAGACTGAAAAAAACGCAACGCAGTATTTATTTATCGGCTGCACGTTCCTGGATATTCAACCAGCTGCTATCCCGCCGTATTCAATTGCATAACTGGGATACTCCGATAGCCGGTGATGTGTTTATGCTGGCTGGTAAAAGCGCCTGTTTTGCTGATGATGGTAGCAGTGATATAGCGGCCAGAATAAATGCAGGTGAGATCAATGTCACGGGTGCGCTATGGGGGGAAGGTGAATCGCTTGCTGAACTGGAATGTTTCAAACTGGAGCAGGAAATAGCAGATGAAAATGACGCATTAGCTCAGGGGTTATGTGATGCTCGCATGAAGCAGGAAAGAAGGGCGTTGAAGTTAAATGTGAAAAATCTACGTTGGCAGATTGAGCGGGAGGGTGTTTTGCTTAATTTTGAACTACCCGCTGGTGCTTATGCGACTATGGTAATGCGAGAAATACTGGTCTGAACATTCTGCTGAACTTTATTAAGCCACTGTATTGAATTCATGGCCAATGCGGCCTTCAATAACCAGATGTTTTAAAAAACGATTAATGTCGCTGTTGTTAGCATCAAGCTGTTCCAGGCATTCAGCAATGAGCAATTGTTCATCTGGTCTGGCGGTCAGAATAGACTTGATTACGTGCTGATTATCAATTACATGGGTGATGCCGTTTTTATGGATGACCCATTCCTGAAAAGGCAGATTTTTCTTTGTGAAGTATTTCTTTAAGTAGGCTGATGTGAGCTTATTAAATTTACCCGGTAACATCGTGATTCCCATAGCTTTATTGCTGCCATCCATAAACAGAAATATACAATAACAGAATAGACCAGAAGCGGTGAATTTTAAATCGATAAAAAGCACAGGGTCAACCAATGACCGTGTTGGTGACTGAACTGGATCAGGAATGGGTTAATTTTGTAGGAAAAATCCTACAAAATTAGAAGCGTGACCGAGCTATGTCCGCAATATCTGGCCTTTATCCATGAATATTCTCAATATCCGGCCATTGTTAATATTGAGTGTTGTGACTTCAATGCTATGGGTTTGCATATCACCAAGAACCATATTCATATTGTGATGATGGCAGCCATTTTGTAATGCCATATTTTCCGAAATTCCACAAAGACTGGAAGCTTCTTTGGGTTGCAGGTTTAAGACATATTCGCATGCCTCCGCTTCGTCCAGTTTTTCAGGTGTTAAATTCATCATTTCAATGAATTTATAATTCATATCAACGGCTTTTCCATCTTGCATGATGACTGCGCCATAGTGGTTCGATGCCATAATCTGGTCCACCATTGAGCGGGTCTGGTGCCTGTCACCATATTTAAGCCAGTGTTCGTGCTGGCCAAAATGTTTTGCGATAATTTTTAAATCTTCATCCTGAATGGCTGTTTCCAGTGCATACCAGCGTCGTAGTGTTCTGGGTGTCTTACCCGTAATTTCAGATAAAGTTTTTCTGAATTCTTTTTCTGTTTGCCCGGAGTCCTGTCTTAAAATATTGAGTCGATCAATAACTTCGTTTTTTTCCATACTTTTCTGATCCATATGCGCCCAAATTTTATGCTAGCACACTAAGTTCCCTCAATGATTTCAAAGAGTTTAGTTTGATTTAGTGGCTTGTCTAGAATATGTATCCTGTCATGATTTTTTATTTCACTAAGATCAATATTCGCCGTGTAGCCACTGCAGAGTAAAATGGAAATATCCGGGTTTATGGCAAGCATTTTTTCTGCCAGGTGATTACCAGTCAGTTTTGGCATGAGTAAATCAGATATTACCAGGCGATATTGATTCGGTCGTCTGACAAAGTTTTTCAGGGCTTCCATGCTGCAATTAAAAATGCTGGATGTATAACCGTGGTTATGCAGCAGTTCACCAAGAAACTCGGCAAACATTATTTCGTCATCCACGATCATAATACCAGGCGTGTTGCTGTCCGATATAATAGTTTTGTCCATGATGCCTGTTCTAATATTGGTGCTGTATCATTTGTAATCTGTTTTGTCTGGTAAGTACAGTTACGTCTGATATCAGTTTTAATATTTATAGCGGTTCATGCTACAAGATAGTATAAAAATAGATAAATCAGGGCTTGCTAATAAGGACATGGGGTGTCCGTTATGCGATAAATTCTGACTTGAATCAGTATTAAAGGGGGTGGGTGCAGGATTATTGAGTTGCGTGTCCTGTTTATGTCCGCAATCAATATGTCATTTAAAATTGAGTTTTATGTGGCTGACAGCTAAAGAAAAATATATATATCTGTATCAAGTGGCTGAGGTGACTATTTATTCAGGGCTAAACGTTGCAGGAGTTCCATATATTGGTCCGCAGAGCAGGGCTGGCTCCAGTAAAAACCCTGTCCATAATCTATGCCCAGATCAATTATCTTGTTGAGCTGTTCGATATCTTCAATTCCTTCCGCAACGAGTTGTAATCCCAGTGCAGTAGCAAGTCCGGTGATTGCATTAATAATGGCCAAATCATCCGGGTCGGTGAGGACGCCATCGGTAAAAGAACGATCTATTTTCAGAATATCTATAGGCAGTCGTTTCAAATATGAAAGAGATGCATAGCCAGTACCAAAGTCATCGATAGATATTTTTATCCCCATATCGTGTAATTTGTTTAATTTTGACTCTGTATGGTATTCATTATTGAGTAATGCACTTTCAGTAAGTTCGAGTTCTATATGACTCGGGTCAATATCATTCTCTGAAAATATTTTTTTAAACAGACCAAGTAGATCCTGTTCTTTAAATTGTCGTGCGGAAACATTGATCGATATATTATTGATATCAATGTTATTATTTTGCCATTGGCAGAATTGTTTACATGCAGTTTCGATTACGTATTCACCTAATGGAATGATCAGGCCCGTTTCCTCAGCAATTGGAATAAATTCATCAGGTGGTATCAGCCCCTGTTCAGGATGTTGCCAACGTACAAGTGCTTCCATGCCTCGTGCTTTCCCTGTTGTAAGTTCAACCTTTGGTTGATAGAAAACCACCAGTTCTTTATTGTCGATGGCATTACGCAAATTATTTTCTAGATTTAATCTTCTAAATGCTTTGCGGCTTAAATCGGGTGAGAAAAAGTGATATAGATTACTGCCAAGATCCTTGGCTTTGTGAAGTGCTATATCTGAGTTTCTTAGTAATGTTCCAATATCATTACCATCCTGTGGATAAAGCGTAATGCCCATACTGGCTTTAATATGAATATTCTGATTGCCCAGTGTTATGTCATGTTCCAGTATATTGGATAAGTGTTCAGCCATTTGAACAATATCTTCGATACGTTCAATGTTTTCTATAATTAAACTAAATTCATCACCACCAATACGAGATAAAGTATCTGTTTCACGAATGGCATCGAGTAGTCGTGTTGATAGTGACTGCAGTAGCAGGTCGCCCTTGTCATGACCGAGGGTTTCGTTAATTAATTTGAAATTATCAATATCTATCATCATCAGAGCAACATGTGTGTTGTTGCGTTTTGCTCTGTAAATTGCAGACTCGAGTCTGTCTAAAAGTAGCAGCCTGTTGGGTAAACCGGTGAGTGGGTCATGGTGTTCCAGGCGTCTGGCCACTTTTCGAGTTTGTTCGGCTTTAACTATACGGCTAACTCGATTTTTAAATACGGACCAGTTAATCGGTTTGGTAATATAGTCGGTAGCACCGGACTGGAACGCTTTATCAACAGATGCATCATCATCCAGTGATGTGACAATTAGTACGGGCGGCGTATCATTGATTTGATGACTAAGTATTTTGCAAACATCGATTCCACTCATGTCAGGCATAACAAAATCAAAGATGGCCAGTTCATATTCATTGTTATTACATAACTCTAATGCTTCTGAACCAGTAGCAGCTTCCGTTACGGTATAGCCCTCAGCCAGAAGAATATGCTTTAGCAATAATAAAATCGAAGGATCATCATCGGCAATTAAAATGCGCGACGATGAAGCGTCGGTATTATTTAATGACAATTGCATATTGCTGTTATCGGCATGGGGCATGGTATTCAAATACTATTGGTGTGGGTGAGGTGGTTTTTTTGGGGGCAACTTTTAATGGCGGGCTCTCATCCTCGAGCAAGCTTTGCATGGCGCATCTGGAAATGGACATGCCATTGCCGTTGTTATGCATACTGCATACGGGGGTTCGCATTCGAGTTCCATCTATATGTGAAGACAAAACCGTAATAGGCGTATTCTCGGCATTGGCGTTTACCGCGCAAAGTATTGATTTCCAATGTTCAGGGTCATCGTGTCCCTGAATAATTATCCAGTCCCAGAAGCGCTCTGTACTTTTTATGATTTCCAGAGCCTCATCTTTTTTATCTGTGTGCTGGATGTTATGTGCTTGTGATTCAATAAATAGTAAATTAAAAAGATCACTAATTGAGTTTTTGATTCCAATAGTAAGAATATTCATGCGGCTTCCCTATCATCAAGTTTAAATGGTTTGTATACGGCTTGTCTCAGTTCGTCATTTACATCAATCCAGATACACAGGCAATTGACGTTACCAATTCTTGTGGTTTTGCCATCGCCAAAGCGTGTTGTAGGTATTCCGTTTAGTCGCAGGATTCGTTCCATGGGTGTGCTGGTGACTGCGACGTAACGCTTTATGTTGTTTTTTATTCCATATTCATAAATATTTCTAAATAAATCGAGAGTGATTTCATTCATGTTTCCTTTGAATCGAAAATGTTTTTTCTGGGGGTCAACGGCCAGCCTGCTTAATTCCCATATATTTTCATGTTCAGGCAGTTCTTCGCCTCTTAATAATTCAGGGAAAATATCTCTTAACATGTAGGGACCGGTTGTAGGCAGAATACGCCAGCACCCTTCAAGTTGTTTGCTTTCATTACAGGACATCATGTAAACAGGATTGATTTCGTCATATTGATCTTTTTCGTTTCCATCCGTGCTTGTTACATCCCAGCCTAATCGACATCTAAATACACGATCTCTTAATTGGTACATGGATTTGATAAGCCCGGGATGAAAAGTGAAATGATTCGCATGATTTGTAATAACAGTATTCATTAACTGGCCTCCATAAGATGGTATGCATAACAGTTAATAAAAAAACCAAATGAAATGTAACTGGCAGATTTGCTAGGGTCAGTGGCAAACAGGGTTGTGATGTAAAAAATAAACATCGAGTCCTTGCTTGATACCCATTGTCACAGCCGTCTCTAACAAGCTATTGGGTGGGGTTTTAGTTACATGGATGTATTGTTAATTGAAAAGCAATGTACAAAAGTAGAAATGCTGATTTTGTGACGGAGTGAACAAGATGAATGAAAAATGAGTAGTAAAAGTGAGAAGACTAGAGTTAAAAATAGAATTAAATAACAGGGGTGATAAGTCCAAGGCATATGGCACGTGCTATAGCATGACGTCGTGTGTGCACGTTAAGTTTTCTCGCTGCATTGTTTAAATGGAATCTCACAGTGCTTTCGGATATGTGTAATATCTGTGCTGTTTCATCCGATGTTTTTCCTTCTGCAGCCCATAGCAGGCATTCTTTTTCCCGGCCAGTCAGAATCACCGCAGGACTTATTTTGTCCGAATTACGGAATATGCGCATGACCGATTCGTGAATATGGTAAGCCAGCATCATTAAATGAGGTCCGGCATCCTGCATGCGCGGTGCCGCGTTGATCGGTTTTTCACTGGAAGAAAAACTTAACATGGCCGCTTCTCCTCTGGGGGAGTGCACCGGAAAACTAAAGCCACTGTTTAAGCCAAAATCGCTGGATTCATTGGCGAGTTGCTGGACGCGTTTTTTATCTTCAACAGGGTGATTGAGTTCATGCCATTGCATGGGAATAGTGCTATTTGCACAATAATTGACAATGGGATCGACTTTCATATATTCCTGTTCGGTATAATGATCCCACCAGTCTTTGCGATAACCGCTGATAATAATAAGCTGGGGACGAACAAAAGAAGTAGGCACTCGGCTACCATACATAAATTGTTCAAAGCCAAACTGGTTGCTGGCCATTGAGCATATATTATGTATTTCATCAACAGTCTCCGCTGTTTTACAAAGTTCGATGAGTTCCTGGCAGTTTAAAGATATTATCTGGGTCATACTTTGGTCTAATAATTGAACCCGGGTGCATGGAGTGTAGCACATTGAATGGGCATAGAGGACAGGCAGCGGTCGTGCCCATTGATGGTCTTTAAAATCAGATATTTGCATGAAATAGCTTTAATTTTGCTGCTAATTTACGCAAATTGTCACATATTTTGTATTGATCGGCTGATTGCTCTTGGCTACCTTGAAATAGAAGGTTATTATTGCGCCTCATATTCGTTTACGAAAATCTTATCAGCAGAAGTAATTATTAAGAATGAATCCTAATTTTCTCGAATTTGAACAGCCGATTGCCGAGTTAGAGGCAAAAATTGAAGAATTACGCTATGTCGGCGATGACAGTGAAATCAATATCGGTGATGAGATTTCCCGCTTACAGGAAAAATGTAAAAGTCTTACCGAGTCCATTTTTAGTAAATTATCGGCATGGCAGACCTCCCAGCTCGCTCGTCATCCACAGCGCCCTTACACCCTTGATTATATCGATCGCATTTTTAGCGACTTCCAGGAATTGCACGGTGACCGAGCATTTGGTGATGACAAAGCAATTGTCGGGGGTATGGCCAGACTGAATGGGCGCCCGGTAATGGTGATAGGCCATCAGAAAGGCCGAGACACCAAGGAAAAAATACACCGAAATTTTGGTATGCCGCGGCCTGAAGGCTACCGTAAAGCGCTACGCCTGATGAAGCTGGCCGAACGTTTTAAAATGCCGGTATTTACATTTATCGATACCCCCGGTGCTTATCCCGGTATTGGGGCAGAAGAACGGGGCCAGTCGGAAGCTATCGCTCGCAACCTGTTTGAAATGGCCGCATTGAAAACGCCGATCATTTGTACCGTAATTGGTGAAGGCGGTTCGGGTGGGGCTTTGGCAGTCGGTGTTGGTGACCGAGTGATGATGCTGAAGTACAGCACTTATTCAGTTATATCTCCCGAAGGTTGTGCTTCGATTCTATGGAAGAGCGCGGAAAAAGCCCAGGATGCGGCAGAGGCGCTGGGCATTACCTCCCGTCGTCTGAAAGAGCTTGGATTAATTGATGAGATTATCGAAGAACCCCTGGGTAGCGCTTATCGAGATATTGATGCAACCGCGCGCAATATCAGGCAGGCACTCATCGAAGGCCTGGAAAATCTCGATAAGATGGGGCTGGATAAATTACTTGATGCCCGCTATCAGCGCCTGATGGGTTATGGCCAGTTCAGCGAAGCTTGATCCACAGACTCTTCTTGCAACATTAAAGCAGCTCCCTGCTTTCAATCAAATCAAAACCTGGTGGTTGGCCTACAGCGGTGGCGTCGATTCCCAGGTTTTGTTGCATTTACTGGCTCAACTGCGGCTGGATGTTCGCGCCGTGTATATCGATCATGGTTTGCAGGCGGAGTCAGCCGACTGGGCCATGCATTGTGAGCAGAGCTGTCAGGCGCTAAATATTTCCTTCCAGTCCATTTCGGTTAACGCACAGGCTGAAAAAAGGCAAAGTCCGGAGGCGGCCGCGCGAACTGCTCGCTATGCTGCGTTACGATCATTCATATCCAGCAATGATTGCCTGCTGACCGCACAGCACAAGGATGATCAGGCAGAAACCTGCCTGTTGCAATTGTTTCGTGGTTCGGGTGCGGCGGGTCTGGCCGCTATGCCTGTTGTGGCGCCATTTGGGGATGGTCTTCACTGTCGACCATTACTCGAATTCAGTCGCGAACAAATCCTTGCTTATGCCGCAGCGCATGATCTGCAATGGGTTGATGATCCCAGCAATGAAGACGATAAATACGATCGGAATTATTTGCGCCATCAGGTGATCCCGGGTTTGAAACAACGCTGGCCGGGGCTGGATAAAACCTTGTATCGAGCCGCCAGTCAGCAGGCGGAAAATAAGCATCTGCTTGATGAGCTTGCCAGTGAAGATCTGCAAAAATTATCCAGCACGGATGAAAGTCTATCAATGGAGGAATTGTCCCACCTGTCCGAGTCACGACTGAGAAACGTCATCCGATACTGGCTGAGAATTAGCGGTCTGCCGGTGCCATCACGTGAGGTGATGCAGCAAATTATGCTGCAGATGTTTCAGGGGGATAGTGATGCCCAGCCGATAATTGGCTGGGCAGAGGTCGAGCTGCGTCGATATCAGGGGCGGATTTATGCGTTGAAATTAAAGGCTCACAATGCCGGTCAGTGCCTGGACTGGAATCCGCAGCAAGCGCTGTGCATTGAATCGTTGAATCAGAATCTCAAAATGCGTTCCACAGATAAACAGGGCTTAAGTGCCGACATGCTCAAGCAGAAGCTGCAGGTGCGATTCAGGCGGGGAGGGGAGAAAATTAAACCGGCGGGTAGAAATGGCAGCCATAGCCTGAAAAAACTGTTTCAGGAAGCCGCTGTGCCGCCCTGGCAACGCGACAGAATTCCACTGATTTATAGTGACAACGAATTAATTGCGGTAGCCGATTACTGGGTTGCGGATCAGTATGTCGCCGCCGCGGGTGACCAGCAGTATCGTCCCTGCCTGGAAGCTCAGCAGCCAGAGTAAAGAATCTATTGGCTAAAATTCGCTGTACAGCAATCTATAGTGAAATACGGAGGGCGAACAGAAGGAATTAAAACCCAGTGATGTTTGGGTTTAAACCATCATGATCAGTAAAATAACAAAACCGATAACCGCAGCGATGGGGATGATAAATCCCATCCAGTCCTGCATATTGCCCCTGGGTGAATGTTTGATTGACTGGCGCATACGTGGAAATATAAATACCAGCATGGCAACCAGAAATAGTGCGCTGCCTATTTGAACCCAATCCATAGTTTATCTTCTCTTAATAATTAGAACTGAAAGGTATTTTTCTTCGTGGAATTAAAAAAGCCCCTGTAAACAGGGGCTTTCTATTTTACCTGAGCCCGTTTTTAATCATCGCCAGAAAAAGCACCCAGCAGATGCAGTAAAGCCTGGAACATGTTCAGTAACGACAGGAACAGGCTGGCTGTGGCCATGATGTAGTTGGTCTCGCCGCCGTGGATGATTGAAGATGTCTGAAACAATATGAAACCACTCATAATCATGATAACGACTGCGTTCACCACCAGGAACAGTACTGGCATTTGCAGGAAGATATTGGCCAGGGCTGCCAGAATCACGACAAACAAGCCGACCATCAGGAAGCCACCCATGAAGCTGAAATCTTTTCGGGTAGTTAGCGCATAACCTGATAATCCAAGAAAAATAACACCGGTACCGCCCAGGGCAGTTGCGATGATACTTGGATTAATGGCTGCATAGTGGCTCAGCACGGGTCCCAGACCCAGTCCAAACAGGCCGGTAATGGCGAAAATAACAGGAATGCCTGCTGATGAGTTTGCTGTGCGGGGGAGCACAAACCACAGCATCGCAATTGCAGCAATATTGGCGATCAGCGCGGTACCATGGCCCAGGTTCATCGCCATGCCGACATATGCCAGTAGCGAGCTAAATAGCAGTGTCATAGACAGCAGGGCATAAGTATTTTTCAGTATCTTGCTGGTAGCAAGCACTGATTCGGGGGAGCTAGTAATTGAAACATTGTACTGATTCATGGATCTTCCTGTAGTTATTCAATTAAGATTAGTCGAAAAGCATATCACTGTATCTATGACTAGGCAAAGATGATATTTGTTCAATAGTTTCAAGAAATTAGTTGTTATACCTGAATTGGGGGCGCATTCTTTTTTTTCAATAGTAGTCGATGTTAAAACCTTGATGTAGCGGCTTTGTTAATGTATTCTACCGCCCCTCAACGCAACGCGCTGAACCAGGAGAGGTGACAGAGCGGTTGAATGTACCGGTCTTGAAAACCGGCGTAGGTTTATCCCTACCCAGGGTTCGAATCCCTGCCTCTCCGCCAAATTTTTCTAAAGTATTGAATGACTTATAATTATAGGTCTATTCGATACCTATACATACATGACTGGTACACCACAGGGGTACACCTGGATGTTAGACATGTATGCGCAAACACACCTTTTCAAACGCAATTCCACTTACTACTTTCGCGCCAGAATCCCGAGCGATCTTCGGGGATATCTGGGCAAGTCAGAAGAAAAATTTTCGCTCAAGACTAAGGATCAGGCTACGGCCAGACGCCTGGCTCGGCAGGCTTCGGTAGATTTCGACTGCCGTTGCCAGCGATTGCGTGATGATCTTCAGACTAGTCAGGGCAGCAAGACTACACGCGTCATCGATGACAGCCTGATCCAGGAAGTCTGTGACTTATGGCGTCATTACACGCTGTCTGGCGATGAATACAGTCGCCGAGAAGGCCTATTCAGCGAAGAGCTGGAGGAAAGGGCTGAGGAACGCCGTGCGACGCGTGAATTGCTGCGAGAGACGCTAAGAAAATGTCAGCTTGAATCGATTGAGCCTGCCATGCAGGTGTTCCTGCACATGATCGGTGTCGAGTTAACGGGTGAGCAGCAGCAGTATCGCAGTCTCCTTTATCGTTTTCTACAAACGGCAACGGAAGTTCATGAGCAACAAATAGCGAGGGATGCAGGTGAAGTTGTCTGGACACCGCAAGCACCAAGCAACACAACCATCAATTCTTCAACGCAGGTTGAATTGAGCCTCGAAGAGCTTTTCGAGGACTGGCAGCGTTTTGATCCTAATCGGCCAAAACGAACTGTTGATGATGTGCGCAGGGTTATCGATGATTTTCAAAGACTGGTTGGTAATAAAGATGTTAGCTGTATTGATCGGCAGGACATCATTCGCTATCGTGACGACCTGATAGGTCGTGGACTACGGTCAAAAACAGTCAATAAAAAAATAACCTTTCTGTGTGCTCTTTTTAACGTGGGCATCAATAGTGGCAAGTTGGTAGTTAATCCAGCACAGCGCGTTCCTGTTCCAAAAAATGACAGTCGACATCGATTGCCGTTTGACCGGGTTGATCTTAACCGCATTTTTGAATCGCCTCTTTACACTCACGGGCAGCGTTTGGGTCGCCGAGTAGGCGAAGCAAGTGTCTGGATTCCACTTCTGGCCTTATACCAGGGATGTCGTGTGGAAGAGCTTGGGCAACTGTTGGTTGAAGATGTGCAGCGTATCGATGGCATTTACTGCTTAGTCATTGATGATATGCCGGGTGAAAATGGACAAGAAAAGCGGCTCAAGAATACGGCCTCGCGTCGACGGCTGCCACTGCACCCAGAGCTCGTTAAAGCAGGATTCCTACTATATGTCGAACAGGTAAAAACACAGGGTAAGGAAAAACTGTTTCCTACGTTGCGACCCGATCGATTTGGCAAGTTCTCAGCTGCATTTTCCAAAGCTTTTATGAAGTATTTGAGAAAAGATCTGGAAATCACTGATCCGTGTAAAGTGTTTCATAGCTTTCGTCATAATTTCCGAGATGCCTGCCGCGAAGCAGGGCTGGATGAGGAAATTTCTGATGCCCTGATGGGACACAGTAACACTCAAAAAATGGGGCGGCGCTATGGCACTAGCTTCTCTCTCCAACGTTTAAACGAGGCTATTTGTAAAATCGAATATCCGGATTTAAACGTGCCAGTTATCATTAACGCAGAAGCATAACTAAGAATTATTTTTATCAGAAGTTGTGGCTCGTTGTTGGCTGACTACACAAGATGTTAGTCAGTATACTTAAGACTGCTTTGATGGTTGGCAAGCCATCAATAAAGGTGGCACATCCGTGTGCTGTGAAAGCTCTGATTTGATCAGGGCTTTCTTGAATAGTGGCGCAGCGTATGTTGATGGCTACGGCGAAGTCGATTCATGCGTAAATCTGCTTTATGATCAGTGGACGTGTTCTCTTTACTTTCTGGATTCACGATGCCGATGACGCAGAGTGATGCGAGTAAAACGAGTTGAATATTTGCAAACTGGATGACGCCTGCATAATCGGCCATCGCTGCTAGTATAATCGGTAATCCGTTCGCTCTGAATATCCAGCACTTTTGAAGTTGAATTGAGATCCTGGTTTCAAATTGTTTAAAAAACTTTTTCATGATTAATCTTGTTTTGTTTTATCCTAAATGTTGCAATAATGCATACATAGTATACAATACGGATACACATGTTGTCAATTACTTAATGGGTATCGGGGTGATAAATGGGCAAAGGTAAACTAAAAAGCATAGAGGGTTGGTCCGACCGAGCACGTGAGCTAATGGCGTCACGGGGTCTGACATACGACAATCTGGCAGAATCACTGGGAGTGGCAACACGCGGTAGCGTTAGTCATTATTTTCAGGCGAGACGCACGCTTTCAGCTGAGCAGGCTGTTGCGCTAGCGGATTTATTTGAATGTTCATTAGAATGGCTGTTAACTGGTGAAACAACAGAGCGAGTGTTAACCGGGAAATCCAAAGCACAGGAATTAATAAGCCCCGATGAACTGGTAGAATCCCTTCATCATTTGCGCCCGGATATTTATCAGTCTGTGGCCAGGCTGATTACTGAATTGGCGCAGCCAAAAACCAGGCCGCGTCGTCGTGCACAAAAAAAAACCTAATCAAAATCCATATAAATACCACCTACAGAGGGGATGGTTAGTTAATAAATTTAAAAGCGCCCCACCACAATGGTGGGGCGCTATGGGTTGGCCAGGCCTGAACTAAAATGGCCAATCATTACTATTTGTCCTCCTGCTTCGCTACGTTAAATAAATTAAATGAGTTGTCGAGTACCACCTCGACACACGACATTTCTGCGGCACCACCCGTTCAGAAACGTCATGCTCAAACACCACCTGGGCTACCACGCCCAGTCACTTTTCGCATACGCATATCGCTTTCAGCACTTTGCTCGACCACGGGTACCACCCCGATTATGTCGTGCTCTCTCAATGGCTTCGGTTGAACCGCCAGAGAGATTTTCAGCCTACTCACGATGCTCCCAGCCATAGAACTACCCACGGAACCACCCGTGGATCACAGTTCTTTAGGCCTTCCCGCGTTAGACTACAGAGTCGATCCGTTAGCCAGCGCCTCATGTTGGTCGCTAGGTGTTTTCCACCTCGCCTAGTAGGTTTTCGGGGGCCCGAGATTCCAAAGCAGCTCCCTTACTCACGCCAACACTTCCAGCTTCAACCACCTATCCACTTCTGGGATAGGCACTGGCATCACTTCACTTACCCGGATGCGGCCTCTTCGGTCGCAATTACAGGCTTGAGCTATACAACGATCCAGTGTGCTTGCGCATTCTGGTACCGCCTGGTCTAGATTTCTCCTCCCAGGCTCAAGGTAGTTTCCTACCGTGCGTGCAGCCCACCTGCCAGGAATAAGTTCGACGATCTCTCGCCGCCCTTACCGGGGATTTTCACCCCTTCTCACGTAGACAGGGATCCTCAGGTTTCAGTGCTTCAGCACATTCCCCTTCGGCCCGTTTCCGCGTCGCCCAATCTGCTTTTTGATGAGATTAAGTCGAACAAAACATTGCAGTTCTGAGCGCTTGTTGCAACGCAGCGAGCCCCATTACGGGCACTGCGCTACAGCGCATGCTCAGCCGGGGTTAGCAATCCCGGCCTGGTTGGATTGGTCGTCCAACCTTGACCCTTGCGGGTCAAGTGATAGTGGTGTTGGGGGCTGGTGAGGCCCCCGCAATTAAGGTGAGCCAGGCCCCCGGTATTATTCGTCGTGCGACAAACATTTCCCGTTGTCCTATCTCTAATAGCGAAAAAAATCGGCAGACAGGTCCATCTGCCTGCCGATTTTTCTGGAATCTCTAGTTGTTTTCTGTGAAATCACCTTTGGTGAATTCACATCAAGCTTTTAAATCAATAAGTTACAAACTCGGACATTTGTGCTTCCTGAGCACATTAATCCACCTGACGTTCCGTACGCTATACAAGTAAACCTTATGGAGTTATTTGTATGTACGATCAACAAGTCCAGATTCACAAAACTGTACTGATGCAACGTTTACTCGATG
>JAPHRO010000055.1 GCA_026195895.1 Gammaproteobacteria bacterium | reverse complement strand
TGGTCAGCGCCGCTGTCAGGGTAGTTTTACCGTGGTCTACGTGACCGATGGTGCCCACGTTCACATGGGGCTTATTACGTTCAAATTTTTCCTTGGACATCTTAAATGCCTCCCCCGGATTAAATATTTAAGTTAAAAACAATACATCTATAAAACTGGAGCTCATAACCGGATTTGAACCGGTGACCTCTTCCTTACCAAGGAAGTGCTCTACCGACTGAGCTATATGAGCAAATACTTAATGGAGCCAGATCCAGATCTGACCATCCAAAAAACGATAAATATGGCCACTCAATAGCCGCAGCGCCGTAAATCTATCAAGACACTCATTAAAACAAGCATCCAATATGGAGCGGGTGGCGGGAGTCGAACCCGCGTCATCAGCTTGGAAGGCTGAGGTAATAGCCATTATACGACACCCGCCTGGTATCACTTGAGCCAACCTTCCAGACGCTCACATTAAATATGGTGGAGGGGAGAATTATTACGAGCTCCTGCTCTCCACCCTTCGGGCCGCCACAAAAATCGTCGCGTTAAAAATCGCTCCCGGCGATTTTTCCGAACCTCTATCGGCTCTCACCCTCCCCCGCATCATACAGAGGAGCAATTTCACTGGTCATACATAAACAAATGCATGAGCAGAATTTATGGTGGAGGGGGGAGGATTCGAACCTCCGAAGGCGGAGCCGTCAGATTTACAGTCTGATCCCTTTGGCCACTCGGGAACCCCTCCAAATTCTGGAAGCCGCATATTTTGCTTGAGCGCGCTGGCGCTGTCAATAAAAACGGCTCGAATCCTGCTAGGAAATGAGCCGTTTTTGACTATGCAACTTCTTTTAAAGAGCATTAATCCATTAACACGCTTTCATATATATGGTGCCGGCAGAACGAATCGAACGCTCGACCTACTGATTACAAGTCAGTTGCTCTACCAACTGAGCTATGCCGGCGGCTTCTTATCGAAGGCTGGCAATTCTAAGGAAACTGACCTGATTTCGCAATGGATGATTTAAAAAAATGTTAAATTTTATTCATTTGCAATCGCGATTCAGCCTGGCGACCCCATCAATGATGAATTTCTGGATAAATTCATCATTTTCAGGCCTCTGATCCTCAACACTGTAATCGAGCCAGTACAAATTGTAATTACGATAAATAACTTCGATCTCAGCATCGATATCGTGTTTTTTTAAGTTTTTAACGCGCCGGTCCGCATGTTTTTTCTCCCTGAAATGCCCCAGAGATATACTGTTTTTATTGCTGCCGCTACGAACAATATAAAAGTCTTTTATTTTTTTATCCGCCAGCGTCTTGCTCATAAGCCTTGCTTGCGCGCGCCCTCCCAACGAGGGAATACGCACCCAGTAGCGGTGACGTTCAGATTCTTCACGTTTACGCACTACCAGATTATCAACATTTTCCGCCAACGCACCCTTCACCTGCTGCATTATGCTTTCGTCTTTAAAGGGGCCTAATGTGAAACATTTTTTTAAATCAACAGGCGTTGAACTCTGCTCTGTTTCAATTTTTATCGAGACATCTGCTTTTGCATTTTCTACAGACACACTCTCCCCGGGCGAATCATTATCATTGCTTATATTTTCAGACAGTAATCGTAAGCTCCTGAGTTCCGTCGGCAAAGGCCGAACATCGGAGACCGTTTGCACCGGCTGAAAATAATTCCACGCCGCATAGAGCACATTTAATATCAGCAAAAACACCAAAAACAGTCGCATTTTATTCCTTTGACTCCGCGATCAACCGAAGACCGTAGAGTATTAGATTGGGCTCAAGGTAACAATCCAGTTCCGTATTTTCGGCTATTTTTTTACCATCACCACCAGTTATCAGACAAACCAGTTCACCATCTATCTTTCCAGCAAATTTCCGGTACAGACCCGACAGGCCATTACCAAGCAAAGCCAAACACCCACTATGCACCGCATCCGCCGTGTTATTGGCCAGCTCAACTTCATTGCCAGCCATATTCCGAAGAGCGCTTGCCCGTTGATATAACGACTGACGCATTAATGCCATACCCGGCATAATCAGCCCTCCAAGATGTTGACCATCTGCCGCAAGTATATCCACGGTGACGGCAGTTCCAGCATCTATTATGCAAATCGCCTGCCCGGGATACATAGCACGTGCTGCTAGCATGGCTACCCAGCGATCAACACCCATCTGTTCAGCCTGTTGGTATGAATTGACGACACCTAACTGGCTGGGTTGCGTCTTAACAAAAACCGCCGATTGCTGCCAATGCACTTCAAACCACTGATTAACGACTGCATTCACTTCCTGACTCGCAACGCTGCTTACAAATATAGCTTGCTGCGGTTTAACCGACCCAAACCACTGTTCCATATCGGATGCCAGTCGATCAGCATGATAATCCTCTGCGCCGACAGGGCTTAAGCCATCAGCATCCCATATACCCCATTTAATTCGGGTATTACCTATATCAACAACCAGCATTAAGTTTTTATCCTGACACTGACATCAGCCACATAAAATATCTGCTGCTGACCGTCAATCAACACCTTGAGTCCACCGGCTTCATCTATGCCACTGCCCTTACCATGCACTTTGCCCTGATCAGTAATAATTTCTAACTCTGCACTCTTACAGATATCCAGAGACAACCAGACATCTCTGAAACTGGCAAATCCACTCTGCTGATAATGCCTGCAGCCATCGATCAAACCGCCAAGCAAAAGACCGGCCATCCTGTTTCTAGTTAACGAAACTTCAGCTTTGAGCTCTTTTCTAACATCAGTCCAGTCTTGATCAATCTCCGCTTGCTGAACCCCATGCATATCAAAATTCAACCCCACACCGATAACAGTATTAATGTGATTTTTATTTTTAATGCGCGTTTCAACCAGAATACCGGCGATTTTGCTACTGTTGACCCAAACATCATTGGGCCACTTCAACCGCGCATCTATACCCATGGATCGCAGACACTGAGCGAGCACAACACCCATGGCTAATCCCAGGCCATTGAGTTGATACGTCGGCAGATCAAAAGACCAGGCAAGACTCATATATATATTGTCCCCACGGGGAGAATACCAATTTTTGCCGTTTCGCCCACGGCCTGCTGATTGCTGTTCTGCAAAACAAACAGCGGGAACACTCCCTGACGCCCCAAATTGTGCCAACGCCCAATCATTGGTTGAAGCTAAAACATCAGCAATGTTAAACCGCTTGATTAGGCTGCGCTGCTCCAACGTTAGTTGTTGACTAATTTTCAACCAATCCAGCATAAATTCTTCAGCCACCCGTTTATTCGATAACATCAGCTACTCATCTGTATGTACTATTCAGTGTAATTGGCTACAATCAGGTTAAAGAAAATCCGTAATTCGAACGATATATTAATTGAACACGCAAGCATTGCCGCATCACTCAATGAACGCAGTATTCCGGGCCAGCAATAATATTAGCATCTCAGAGCTATACGAGGAGAAAATGTGGATTTAGCAACTTTATTGGGGCTGATTATAGCCTTCGGTTTTATTATCGGCGCCATTATGACGGGCGGCTCGGTAATGTTGTTCGTCAACCCACCGTCAATTCTCATAGTAGTTGGCGGCAGTATTGCTGTGGTACTCATGCAATTCACACTTAGCCAGTTTTTCGGTGCTTTTAAAGTAGCGATGAAAGCCTTTTTTCACAAAGCGGTAAATGCCCAGGAGCTTATTGAGCAAGCCGTGGTTCTTGCAAATGTCGCCCGTAAAGAAGGCATGATGGCACTGGAATCACAGGAAATAGAAAACCCATTTCTAAACAAGGGCATTCAGCTATGTGTAGACGGCCACCCGCCTGACCTTGTTCGAAAAATGCTGAGTAAAGATATTAATCTGACCATTCAGCGACATGAAATCGGTCAGAAAATATTTTCTGCCCTCGGGAATGTTGCACCTGCCATGGGCATGATTGGCACCTTGATTGGACTGGTGCAGATGCTGGCAAACATGGATGATCCCAAATCAATTGGCCCCGCTATGGCGATTGCCCTGCTGACAACACTATACGGCGCAGTTATCGCTAACGCTTTTGCGCTACCGGTCGCAGAAAAACTGGGATTACGTAGCGAAGAAGAAAAAACCAATCGCACCCTGATTCTGGAAACAATCAGCGGCATTCAGGAAGGCATGAACCCACGGGTACTGGAAGAACTGTTAAAAGCATTCTTACCTGAAGGCCAAAGGGTCAGCGAAGAAGCCAATGAAGAATAAGCGTCTATAACAATGGATGACCAGCAAGAAGTAAAATGCCCAACCTGCCCCCCTGCCTGGCTGGCGACATTCGCCGACCTGATGTCATTGCTGATGTGTTTTTTCGTGTTATTGCTCGCATTCTCGGAAATGGACGTTTTAAAATTCAAGCAGTTAGCCGGTTCTATGAAAGAGGCTTTCGGCGTACAACGCGAAGTCAAAACCAAGGTCATTCCTAAGGGCACCAGCATTATTGCAAAAGAGTTTAGCCCTGGCCGCCCTACACCCACCGCATTGAAAGTAATGCGACAACATACCACCGATGACAAGAAGAGTAATTTAGATTTTAGAAAAGGCCCCGACCGATCGGGATCCGAACACCAAAAAACTGAAGCTCGACTGGAACAATTAAAAAAAGCGCTTAAAAAAGAAATTGGCAAAGGCCAGATCGAAGTCACTGGAGACAATGAAAGAACGATTGTGCGCATCCGGGAAAAAGGCTCATTCCCATCAGGTAGCGCCAACCTGAATGCAAACTTTAGACCTGTGATGAAAAAAATTGCTGCGGCAGTTGCTAAAACACCGGGCAAAATTCATATATCAGGGCATACTGACAATATTCCTATTTCTACTTTTAAATTTCGCTCTAACTGGGACTTATCATCGGCACGTGCAGTCTCAATTCTAAACGAAATATTTCGTCACGAAAAAATCCCCAATGACCGCATCGTTATCCAGGGATATGCAGACACTGTTCCACTGGTACCTAATAGCACTGCCACCAACAGAGCGATAAATCGAAGAGTAGAAATTGAAGTTATTAAACAAACAGAAACGGTACGTGAACTGCCCAGCCTGATCAAGTTCTCGAAATAAGAAGAAACAGCATGACAGATAAACAAGATACTAACGATGAACGCAGACGTTTCTTTCGAATAGATGACGAAGTCTGCCTACATTATGACAAAATAACTGAAAATGAATACGCTAACGCGCCTGCGGAACTCACCACATTAAAACAAAGTGGTTTTGCGTTAAGCGCAGACTTTGCAACATTGAACTCTGAATATAACCCGATTCTTAATAGTATTCGACAAACATCAGCAGAAATCGCCCAGTATTTTGATTTAATCAACCGGAAATTAGACGCGCTAAGCCAGCATTTACTCGAAGAGGAAATACCGTGCCCTGAATCGGATTTGCGCAAAGTAAACATCAGTGCATCAGGCCTTGCATTTGAAAGCGATGAGGAGCTGGCAGACAATCAGCCGTTACGAATTCGACTGGTATTATTGCCAGAAAAAATTGGCATCCTTGTTTTTGGCCGCGTTAATCACTGCCGCACACCAGAAACAAACAATTTAATTTGCATAGATTTCGAGCATATACGTTACGATGATCAGGAGCTAATGATTAAACACAATCTGAATAAACAAATGCAGGAATTGAGACAGCGCTCTGAAAACATTCAGGATTAAAAATATTTATTCCCAACTTTCCAGATAAATAACAACTCGATTACGCCCACTTTCCTTGGCGCGATAAAGCGACTGATCAGCACGATCAATTAATGCACTAGCAATTGCACTGGAATCTTTCCGGTCTACAGAATCAAGATGCTTGAGCGTAGTCATGCCAATTGATATCGAAATATTCAAGTTCTTGTCATAATATTTTTGTGTATCAGAATTCACAGCCAGCCGCAATCGCTCCGCAATCTCAGTAGCCACATCCAGACTGGTAGCTGGCAAGGCGACAACAAATTCCTCTCCACCATATCGCGCCACAATATCACAGGCTCTAACCTGCTCTTTAATCAATGCCACCATTCTCATCAAAACCAGATCGCCAATATGGTGACCATAAGTATCATTTACTTTTTTAAAATGATCGACGTCGAGAAACATACAGGCCAGATCTTCATCCCTACGCAAACTTCGCTCAATTTCATCTTTAAAACGCAAATCAAAATAACGACGATTGTAAGCCTGAGTAAGTGCGTCCTGATAACCTATTTCTTTAACTCTTTGCTGATTCAGGCAGTTTTCAATAGCCACTGCAGTCATTGCTGACAGCTTCTGTAGAAATTCCGTTCCATGACCCGTTTGATAACGCCCGTTATCACGACTCACCAGCAACAAAGCGCCAATTATTTTGTCAGTTCGAATAAGCGGCAAATATGCGGCGCTTTCTAATAACTCATGATCTTCTAATTCAGAAACCATCCAGCTATATTGATCAAGCACTTTCGATCCTAAACTCGGACATGGTCGAAGAGTTTTTATTTTATCTTTATTTTTTTCCGTATCGAGTAGAATAAATTTTTGCTGGAAAATAGCTCGCGCTTCTTCATCATGCCCATAAAACAGGCGATCAGTATCCTTATCGTAATCGACAATACAAAGGATGACGTCTTGCAACTGGAAGCGCGCCTGCATTTGAAACAACAACAAATCTCTCAACTGAGCTGGAGAATTTGTTCCTATTATTTCAAAACCGAATGAATCAAAAAGTTCCTGCTTTTTTTCATTGGTTCTTGCCTGTCTGAGCAGGCTATCCAATTTGCGTCTAAGTAGGCGGTTTTCCTTATAGATCGTTTCTTCCATAGGCCTGAGTTTATAACAAAAATCCCGATTCATTTTATGATTTCATGTTTTTTTCGACTTAAGGGGTAAATATTAAGCCTCCCTCACAAACCCGCGCCTTATCCCAGCCCCCGTCTTATTGAGTCCGGGTTTTCAGGCATTAACTCCTTGGCAGAGCTATTGCGGGTTAGGAGACCCGCAAATCATTGATTCCACAGGGACTCATACTATCTTTTAACGTGCAAAGAGGGCACGCAATCAGGGGTCGCGTAGCGACACGACGCTTAGGACACGGCCCTTAACACCTTCTCGCAGACAAAAAAAAGACCCAACTCGCTGAGTTGGGTCTTTC
>JAPHRO010000056.1 GCA_026195895.1 Gammaproteobacteria bacterium | reverse complement strand
TGCGCTGCCATTTTTATACAGGCGATAACCGGTAACCGCCACATTATCTGACGACGCATTCCAGGCAATGGATATTTGATCCGAACTGACATTGCTAGCGCGTAGATTACTCGGTGTGGTGGGCGCACTACTGTCAACCCCAGACAGCGTATTGACTGTAAGTGAGGCACTCATATTCGATTCATTACCCGCGCCATCGATAGCGGTGACACGGTACTGATAAGTTTGATTGGCAACTAATCCCGTATCGGTGAATGACAATGCAGCGGTAGATGCAAAAGGTGTTGTACTGCCATTTTTATACAGGCGATAGCCGGTAACCGCCACATTATCTGACGACGCATTCCAGGCAAAAGAAACCTGGCTACTGGTTGCACCTATAGCTCTTAAACTCATTGGTATACTTGGACGGACGTCATCCCCCGGATCAACCACGGGATCAGCGACCGGATCCGGCTGAGTAACTTCACCTGCCTGAGCTGGTGTAGGTGATGGGAATGGTTCAGGAGTATCCCCAGTACATGCTGTTAAAAAAATGAATGAAAATAGAACAGGAATAATCCGAATACGTGTAGTAAAAACCATAACAGTAACAAACCTTTCAGGTTGAATGTATAAATATAATGTTTGTCGGCTTTTTTATTTTTATACCGGACGGTACGAGATTTTTTCATTTCGCAACTCAATTGCGTGGTGAGGATTATGAAATCAAACCAGAACAATAATTGTGCAGTCGGTCAAAATATTCATTACCCCCCAAACGGGGGATATGAAATAATTGTGGTAAATCACAATTTGTATAAAATGTGATTCTTTAAATGCGCAAGCTCTCAAAATTTACTTTTTCTTATTGACATATTCCAAAAACAGATTCCAGGGCTCTCAAATAGCATGTTTTTTAACCCCCCCTCATTCAAATAATGACTAATTTCCCATGACATATTCCGGCAATATACAAAAAATGCTGACCCAGCCTGGCGATACAGTGCAATATCAACTGCCCATTGGCGATGCTTTAGTCGATATGAATTCGCTGATTGGCTGTGACATAAAACTACAATATGATGCGCTGATAAACTGCATCGTCTGTGGTCGAAAAACCAGAAAAAGTTTTAACCAGGGATATTGCTACCCCTGTTTCCAGTCACTCGCACAATGCGATAGCTGCATTATCAAACCTGAATTGTGTCACTACGCAAAAGGTACCTGTCGCGAACCTGAATGGGGCGAACAACATTGCATGCAAGACCACTATGTATACCTGGCAAATTCATCGGGCATCAAGGTCGGTATTACACGAGGCACACAGATTCCTGCTCGCTGGATGGATCAGGGCGCGGTGCAGGCTCTACCTGTTTTTCGAACCAGAGATCGGCTTAGCGCCGGACTGGTAGAAGTCATTATGAAATCCCACGTCGCTGACAAAACTTACTGGCAACGCATGTTGAAAGGCGATCCTGATCCTGTTGATCTCAGGACTCGGCGCGATGAATTATTTGAGATTTGCCAGCCGGAGTTAACAACCCTCAGCAAGAAAAATGGCGAAGATACTTATGTCTTTCTGGAAAATGAGCAGCTCATCAATATTCAATACCCGGTTAATGAATACCCGAATAAGGTAAAATCTTTTAACTTTGATAAGACAACGGAAGTTTGCGGAAAATTAAACGGCATCAAAGGTCAGTACCTGATACTGGATACGGGCGTATTAAATATCAGAAAATTTGCGGGCTATTATTTATCACTGGATATTATTTAACAGCTTTATTTCACTGCCGGCAGAGCAAGCTTGCATCTGCCGGCTATGAAATATTAATCATGCGTTAGATATTTTGGCAAATGTTTGCGGATATCTTCAACACTGTGCACCGTCAGGTTTTTATCCAGTTCGAAACGCACCAGCTTTCTGACCTGGTCAGAAAACTGTTTACGTAATGTTCCCAGAAAAGCGGGGGCCGAAACAACGACCAGATGAGCAAATTTATTTGCGTTATGTGATGCTTCAAGTGTTTTTGCAATCCGTTTGGCAAAATTAATTGCATCCTGTTCTTTCGGTTCTGTCTGTACCTGGTAGGCATGGCCGCCAGTACCATTACCTGAATCCTTGCCCGGCAGATCACTGACCAGATCCTGTTCATGCAAACGCCCTTCCGGATGCGCCAGAGAATCAATTTCATTCAAGTCAGATGAAGCTAATGCCGCATCTGCGGTAAACAAACGAGCACGGCTGCTATCTGCAACAAGTACCATTATTGTCATATTCAGGCTCCTTTATGCATATTCATTTATCATTAAGCAATAAATCCGATTGTATCTGCCATGATGCCGATCAAATACAGCGCACATAGATTTACTCCTACTAGTAAGAATAGTCACTATACTGAGCTTTTATTACCAGACCGATGGACGGCAAATACGCACCTGGCTATTGACCAGGAAAAACAGGCTTAGTTGCATACCTGATTACGGCCCTGTTTCTTGGCTCGATACAGCGCTTTATCGGCCAGTTTCATAATTTCCCAGGGAGAACCCGCGGCGCTATTCGAGTCGGCCACGCCCACAGACACCGTCACCTGCACTGATTTTTTCTGTCTGCGCCCGGCCTGACCATCCGACAGACGCCGTCCCTCACGATTAACCACAAACGGTGATGCCGCAATTTTTTCTCTGACCGTTTCCAGATGCGCCGTGACATCGTCAACACCTTTACCGGAAAATACGATAGTGAATTCCTCACCACCATAACGATAGGTCGAACCGGAACCGGTCACTTTATTCAATTTGGCGGCTATCATGCGTAGCACAGCATCACCGGTATCATGGCCATAAGTATCATTAAACTTCTTGAAATGATCTACATCCACCATGGCGACACTATATAAACCACCCATTTTCTGAAATTTTTCCCGTAATGCGCGTCGTGCCGGCAACTCGGTTAATTCATCAAGATAGGCCATGCGCCAGGATTCCTGCATCACTGCATACAGGCACATCAGCAGCGCCGCGCTACTGAACACATTCAGACTGGCACTGGTATCACCAACATGGAACTGGGCCAGCAACATAATCAAAATACCCAGGCCAGCCGCCACATGGGTTGAAGAACGTAAAAAATTCAGCACCAGCATACTGATAAAGACCAGACAGCCACTCATCAGTACTGTCTGTGGCAATCGGCTCCAGTCAAAATAACGCGCCGGCAACCAGTCATTGAGTAAAAACTGAGACGCCCAGCCTGGTGCGTTAATAGTTAGCACCATGAAAGATAATATACTGGTCAACAGCACCGCATAGCCTGGCAACGCCCTGACACTGAACACGCCTCGTTCCGGGATGAGTGTAAACACCAGCAGTAAGAGAGGAATAAAAAAAGCCATTACAGCATAAGACAGTGCAGTTTCTGCCAGCCCCAGTCCCAGAACCACATTACTTATTACGATTAACAGCAGATAAAAAAATACCGGACTGCGATTAAAATGTACCGACAGGCCAAGAACGGTCAGCGCCAGTAAAATTGGCAGAAAAACAATGCCATTAATTACCACTGCGGGTAGCTGATCATAGCGACCAAAAATATAAAATGACAAGACCAGCAGAACCAGGACGGGGACAAATTTTTTAATAATTTTCATAGTAGTACCAGGCAATCCGTGCAATTAAAAACATTCAAAGAAAATTATCCTGACAGCAAAAATTACTGAATTAGCTGCTTCAGCTTCTCTTCAGTCAAAGGAAAAGCAAAGCTGTCACCTGTCGACATTTTGAATACCAGTTCTTTTATCCCGTAAAACACACCGTCGGCAAGCTTATTTTTTAAGGTAATTATTTTCCTGACATTGCCTTTGGGATTATTAAAATGCCCAAGCACCAGTTCATTTTTAGCGGACGACAATTGATAAACAACACCGGTAAAGGTGTCGGGCACTTCTTTGATGGTATAGATCGCTTTAAATGTCATTTTATGAATGGCATCCGGTGGGATATTTGCAATATCCTCGGGTAATATTTCGATATCATAAAGCACAAACATGGGTTAACCTGATCAGCACGTATTAAGTATGCAGCTATTTTAGGACATTTAAAAAAATAAAGAAGCCCGATGTTCCAGCTCTATTTCAAAATTGTAACCAGACAGCCTTATCTGATTCTTTTTTCCACACTGCTGATAATGATGCTACTGGGTTTTCGGCTGCCACAATTAACGGTTTCGACCGATTTGCGTATTTTTTTCAGCGAAGACAACCCGCAATTAAAAGCCTTCGAGCTTACCGAAGCCACCTACGGCAGACAGGATAATGTTTTCTTTTTTATCGCGCCCAGGCAGGGTGATATTTTTAATGCTCGCCTGCTTGGCCTGGTTCACGAGCTAACAGAACTGGGCTGGCAATTCCCCTATTCAAGACGCGTCAATTCGCTCAGCAATTATCAACATACGCACGCCGCCAACGACACCATCACAACCGAATATCTTTACGAACCGCCTCTTGAACTGAGCACTGAAAAAATAAATCGCATAAAACAGATTACGCTGAATGAAATATTCCTGGTTAACAATCTGGTCGCGAAGGATGGTCGTGCGACCGGTATTAACATCCTGCTAAACCTGCCAGAGGATAATCAGCTAGCTAATAATATTGTTACCGAACATGCGCGAGCAATTGTCGCACAGTTTGCGCAACGCTATCCTGACGTTGAAATTCGCATTACCGGTTCAGCCCCGGCGAACACGGCACTGGGCGAGGCAGTGCAACAGGACCTGAACCAGTTGGTGATTACCAGCTACATCATTATTATATTGGGCCTGCTATTTCTTATTCGTAGTTTCAGCGGCACATTCATTACCCTTGTTGTTATCAGTCTTTCTATTCTGGGAACGATGGGCATTTATGCCTGGGCAGGACGCACCTTAACGCCGGTTGCCGGATTCGTACCGTCTATCGTCATGACCATCGCCGTGGCCGATTCGGTTCATATTTTAATGAGTTATTTTTTTGAATATAACCAGGAAAAAGACAGGCAACGGGCAATTTACGAAGCCCTGCGTATTAATGTGCTACCCGTTTTTATTACCACCATCACCACTATCATTGGCGTGTTGATGCTGAATTTCAGCGATAGCCCACCCTATCGCGATCTGGGCAACATGGTCGCCATTGGCGTGGCCTTTGCCTATGTGTTTAGTATGCTGCTGATTCCCGCATTGTTGACAATCTTGCCGGTAAAGCCGGTACCGCAACGGCAACTTTATAAACAACGCATCAATGTTTTTGCCGACTGGGTTATTCATCGCCGCAGATTGTTGCTATATGGCATCGGGATAAGTGTCGCTGTTTTTACCCTGTTTATCGGCAACAATATTTTAACGGAACGCTGGCATGATTATTTTGACCACAGTTTCGACGAACGGCTTGCGATTGAGGCGGTGAATAATCGCTTGAGCGGCGTACATGCCTATCGCTACTCCATCGACACCCATCAGGATCAGGGCATCAATAATCCTGAATATCTAAAAGCTTTAGATCGCTTCAGCCAATGGTATCGACAGCAGGCTGGCGTGGCCTATGTCACCAGCATCAGCGATACATTAAAACGACTGAATAAAAGCATGCACGATGATGATCCGACCATGTATCGCCTGCCCGATCAACGCGATCTGACGGCACAATATTTATTGTTATACGAATTTTCACTGCCACTGGGCCTGGGCCTTGATAACACCATCAACCAGAGTCGGTCCGCCTCACAACTGGTGGTACTGCTGCATAAAACAGATTCTGAAACCTTACTGGCGATTGATAAAAAAGCCCGCGACTGGGCAGCGCAAAATACGCCAGAGCTGATAGTCGAAGAAGCCACCGGCCTGGATATGATTTTCGCCAACATTAATCACCGGAATATTCGCAGCCTTTTAAAAGGCACGGCACTGGCGCTGGTGATTATTTCACTGGTACTCATTGGCGTGCTACGTTCGGTACGTCTCGGACTGATCAGCATGCTGCCAAATCTGGCCCCCGCCGCACTGGCCTATGGCAGCTGGGGCTTGATCGATGGGGAGATTGATTTATCGGCTTCGGTAGTTATTACCATGACCCTGGGTATTGTGGTTGATGATACGATACATTTTTTAAGCAAATATTTACGCGCGCGACGTGAGAAAAACCTGGATGCCCGAGAAGGCATTCGCTATGCGTTCAATACCGTTGGTATTGCCCTGACGATCACCACCCTTGTGCTGGTGTCGGGTTTTCTGGTACTCACTTTCTCCCATTTTTCACCTACCCACACCACCGGACTATTATTGGCCATTACCCTGAGCTTTGCCCTGTTGATCGATTTTTTATTGCTACCGCCCTTATTGATGACTATCGATCACACCGAATCAAAAAAATGAACTAACTTGCTCGTTAATTTCAGCTCAGTTAATTTTCAACCGATCGTATTCTGACCGGCAAACACCAGAAAATCAGGGCCGCCGCCAACAACAGCAGTTGCCCCAAGGCATATCCCATTACGCTTTCAGTCAGCAAAGGCAACATTAAACCCGCCACCAGACCGGAAAACATAATCTGCATAAAGGCCTGCACGGCTGCGGCTGAACCCTTGTTATTCGGAAAACAATCGATAGCGAGAATACCAAAGCCGGGCATGGCTAAAGCAACACCAAAGGCATAAAGCACCAGCGGCGCAATCACTGTCACGACAGTCGGCACCAACCAGACAGCCTGCAGCAGATTTAACAGGCTAGCGCACACCATAATGCCAAGCGCCAGGCTAACCACTCTTGTGATCGGCCAGCGATGCGCCAGGCGACCGGAAATAAAAGACCCGGCAATAATACCCACCGTCATGGGCACAAACTGCACTGCAAAATCATTGGTTTCCAGCGCCAGGAAATTAAATATGAGTGTCGGTGAACCCGCAATGTAAAGAAACAGGCCACCGAAACTGGTGCTGAGTGCCAGCACAATCGCCAGAAAACGCCCGTGCAATAAAGTCCGGCCATACACTCGCAACACGTATAGCGGGTGAAAAGACTGCCGCTGAGTTTTATGCAGCGTTTCATTAATAACTCGAGCAGATGCCAGCAACATGACGCCGCCGTATGCACTTAAAAAATAGAACACGCTACGCCAGCCAAAAGCATCATGTAACCAGCCACCCACGATGGGCGCTATTGCCGGTGCCAGCGCAAACAACATCAACACATAGGACATGGCGCGATGCGCACTGTCACTATCATAGGCATCGCGTACCATGGCGCGACCCGCAACCAGGCCGCCACTGGCTGCCATGCCCTGAAAAACACGAAACAACAGAAAACTGGAATAATCTGACGCCAGCGCACAGGCCAGTGAGGCCATAAAATATAAAACCAGCGTACCCAGAATAACCCGCTTGCGACCAATACGATCAGACAGCGGCCCCCAGAATAAGGTAGATATCGCAGTCGCGGCCAGATAAATGGCAATCGTTTGCGACAACCAGTCTCGACTCACCTGAAATTCAGCTTCGATGGCAGGAAATGAAGGCAGATAGGTATCAATACTAAACGGCCCGATCATGGACACGAAGGCCACGACCAGTATCAGACCTATCGAGCTATTAGCATTGCCCTTCATAAATACACTTAAGGCGCCAGTCGCTCGCTAACCCAGTTACCCTGCTCATCCCGCTGGTAGAAAAAACAGTCATGTAGACGGTTATCCCGCGCCTGCCAGAATTCCAGTGTATCGGCTGTTACCCGATAACCGCCCCAGAAATCCGGTAATGGAATTTCACCCTCGGAAAATTTCGCTTTCATTTTTTCGAACATGCCATCGAGCAATGCGCGATTGCTAATCACTTTGCTTTGCTCAGATGCCCAGGCGCCAAGCTGGCTACCCCGAGGACGGGAAGCAAAATACCTGAACGATTCCGCAGCGGATATCTTTTCCGCCAACCCGGTTACTTTGACCTGGCGCCCCAGGGGATGCCAGGGAAACAGCAAACTCACTTTTCCATTACCCGCAATATGCTCAGCCTTACGACTGGAATAATTAGTAAAAAACACGAAACCATTTTCATCATACATTTTAAGCAACACCATACGTTGCCATGGCTGATTGTTTTCATCTACCGTCGCCAGTGCCATCGCCGTCGGCTCGGCAATGTCCGTAGCCAGGGTTTGCCCATACCAGGTTTCAAATTGTTTGTATGGATTATCATCCAGATCTCGATGTTGCAGCCCTTCTGCCATTAATTGCTGTCGTAATGCTTCGGCTTTCATTATTAGCTCATTATTCCTGCATATATAAAGGTGGATGAATCTAAAGTATTTTTTCGGCAAGTGCCAGCCTTAGGCAAGAAAATACACTGACTTATTGGCCGGTGATCGTATTTATCGTACGGGCTACCGAAACCAGTTCCAGTCATGCTTCTGGCAAGAGTAGCTGCCCCAAACTAACTGACCAGTAAGCACATATCAAGTCCAGTCACGGCCTGCGCACACTATTCTCGGCTTCGAAGGTACATTGATTAACTTTATTGTCTCTGGTCATTATCTCTAACGATGTGACTATCACCTGAAAAAATCTCGCCAGTGATTTATCATCACAGAAAAAGAGGTATTAGTTGTGTCTTTAATTCGACAAATAATAATGCTTATTCAAATATATACAGATAACATTGTGAAACGATAAATATCGAGCCCAGACATTATAAGACCTTATTCAAATGGCAGACATAAACTGGTCAGTTAAAACTCAACAGCTATGCAATTCATTCATTAATAAAATGAAGTTGCCGGATAGCTTCCAGAAAATTGTGCGCGATATTTATTTACCATTAGCAGAAATCATTGTTAATAAAAAACAATCGCAGCCATTACTGGTGAGTATTAATGGCGCCCAGGGGACAGGCAAGTCAACCTTAACGTGCTTCATGCAACAGATCATTGAAGTAGAATCTGGCTACCATACAGCAGTGCTTTCGCTGGATGATTTTTACCATACGCGAAAAACCAGAGAAGATTTAGCGAAAAACATTCATCCTCTTTTTCTCACCCGAGGCGTACCTGGCACCCATGATCTGGACACACTGGAAAACGTCATCCAGGCACTGCGCAATAATGAAACCTGCATAGCGCCAAAATTCAACAAGGCCAGCGATAACCCATATCGCAAATCAGACTGGCAGACTTATGACAGGACCATCGACATAATTCTATTTGAAGGCTGGTGCAATAACAGTCCTGTACAAAGTACCACAGAGCTAGCCCAACCTGTCAATGAACTGGAAAAGAAAGAAGATACTGAAGGAATCTGGCGTCATCACGCGAACGAATGCCTGGCCCAATATCATCAACGTGTTTTTGATCATGCTGATATGTGCATCATGTTGCAAGCGCCCGATTTTGAACATGTTTTTCAATGGCGAAGCCTGCAGGAACAAAAACTTGAAGCCCGTACACCGGATAATCAACAAAGCCACATCATGAACGATACGGAGTTAACACGGTTTATCCAGCATTATGAGCGGATTAGCCGACACAGCTTGCACCACCTTCCTGGAACTGCTGATGTAATCCTGCCTGTCAGCGCCGATCACACCATCACCGGTATCATCACCAAACAGAACAAATAAAAATATAATGGCGGTAATAATCCAGCATAGATACATCAGATCATTTCTATGCAGCGAAACCAACACAACCATGATTTCTTTATAAGATAAAATCGCATCCTGTTATTTATCTGAATTTTTGCTTTTGCCACCTACCGCAACAAATTATTTTTTTGAAATTACTGGAACCAATTCTCTCTGGCCTTCGTTATAGATAACAATATTTAACTATTTACAGAGGAATTTTATTATGAAAAAAACTTTATTATTAACTGGATTATTAACTACTCTGGCCAGCACAGCGGCCCTGGCACATCATCCTGCAGCCGATAGAGTTGATCCAGAAATCTATGCCATGATCGACGAAAATGTTGCGGATACCCCCCATGCAGATATGACTTTTGACGATATGGGACGCGACCTGACTGAAACAGACGCGGCAATGGATGCGCGTGAAGAAATGAGTGCTAACGCGAATGAAAGCCGAGAATCGCTGGTCGATAATGCTGGCATGCGTATGGAAGCCGCAACCGACAGGGAGATAAACGTGGAAACTGAAGTAGCCGAAACTATTGGTCTGTTAGATGATGTGATCAACGGCCTGTCGGAATAAATCAGCAGGCTCCTGTGAACGGTAAATATTCAGGCAGCAATATAACCGGCATCATTTTGCCCTTTATTTTGTAAGGAAATTTATTCGCTGACCCGCACTGGAAAAATAAATCTATATTTAAGAAAACCCGTCGTTTGATGAATTATTAATATATTGGGCTATACTCTTATATTAATTCCAAATGACAAAAAGAGGCTACCGGCCTCTTTTTTTTTCTGAAAAATAAAGGATTGCGGATGAAACAAACAAAAAAAATAATTGCTTTGTTTATTGTTGCTTGCTCGCTGCTGCATATCACAGCGATCAAAGCGGTTGATTTAGGTTCTTTCGGCGCCCGAATTTTCCAGTTTCAGAAAAAACTGGCAGAAGGTGGAAACACCCTGGCACAATACAAATTAGGTACGCTGTATGAATTTGGTGTATCCGTAGAACCCAATGTTAAAGAAGCAACCGTATGGTATAAAAAAGCCGCCGAAGACGACTATACCCCCGCCATTCTTCGCCTGACCTATCTTGAAATTCAACAAACGGGTTTTGATGAAGCCAAACATTCTGCCTGGTTTGATAAAGTCATCAAAGAAGTGCAAGCTTCAGAAGCCAATGCCCTGATTCTGTTTGGCCAGATGCACCGCCATGGTATCGCAGTTGATAAAAATTTAAATAAAGCTGTGCTCTCCCTTCAGCAAGCCAGTTCACTGGGGCATACAGAAGTGGATTCAGAAATTGATGCCATTAAACAGGAAATAGCCGTCAACAAACAAAAACGCACACTGGCCAGGAAGCAACTGGCAGAGAAAAAAGAGGCTAAAAAAGAGGCAGAAAAAAAAGCAGCTAAAAAAGCCGCTGCTAAATCCAGATCTAAAAAACAGGTCGCCAGCTACGAGCAGAAAAAAATAGCAGAAAAAGAAGCCAAGCGCCGTAAATATGCAGAGGCTATGCGTAAACTATATAAGGAAAGTCTTTTGATACAGCAGCAACAGGAATGGGCTGAGTCTGAAGACACTGAATAACCCCATTGGTCTAATGGCGTCCTTTCAAAAACTCATCGGCCCCGCGAGCGACAAACCGTAACTGACGAATGGACTTCTCGGTAAGCAGCTTGCGCTCAGCCGGCTTGCAATCCAGTGCCTCCGCACACGCATTAAACACCAGAATCACCATCGCCTCAGCCTGTACCCGGGCCTCTTCGGCGGGATAGCCCTGGGTGTGCTGAATATAATCAGCGAGCTCAACCACAAAATACTGCAACTCCCGCGACACCGCTTTACGAAATGCCAGCGATGTGCCGGAACGCTCTCGCAGCAATAGTCGAAACACATGGGGGCTACTTTGAATGAACTCCATAAAGGTTTCTACCGATGTCTGAATGACACTGCCCTGATCACGAATGCGCTGGCGCGCCTTGCGCATTAACTGGCGTAGCGCAACGCCCCCTTCATCGACCAGAGTTAACCCCAGTTCTTCCATATCTTCAAAATGCCGATAAAACGAGGTGGGAGCTATCCCCGCTTCGCGGGTCACTTCCCGTAAACTCAGGCTGGAATAGCTGCGCTCCTGATTCAACAGACGGAATGCCGCATCAATAATGGTACGTCGGGTTTTTTCTTTCTGTTGTGCGCGATGTCCGCCCATATGCTTTTTCTCCTGCATCGGCATCTTAGCATAGCCCTTCATTAGGCTAACAGATGTATCTAAATTAGATATTTTTTCTAAACAAGGCTATACCGACGATATTTTTCAGCGTACACTTGTACGCAATTTTAGAATATCGCGAATCACCCCATGGAAAAACCCAAACTTATCTGGCTCAATGTTCTCGTTTTTAGCCTGACCGGACTGATCACCCTGATTGGCGTTCCCCTTTACGCGCTCACTTATGGCTTCGATGGCTGGCAAATTGCCGCGATGATTGGCGGCATCATATTTTGCGAAATATCCATCACTGCCGGCTATCATCGCTTATGGTCACACCGCGCTTATGAGGCTCACTGGCTGATCCGCCTGATTTTTGCCATTGGTGGTACTTTTGCCACACAGAACAGTATCCTGCACTGGTCATCCGACCACCGCGCGCATCATTTGCACGTCGACGACAATGACAGGGATCCCTACTCGGCAAAACGGGGCTTCTGGTATTCCCATATGGGCTGGATGCTGCGTGACTATGAAGTGCATGCCGACCCACAATACAAGAACTGCCGTGACCTGCAAAAAGACCCTGTCGTCATGTGGCAGCACCGTTATTATTTGCCTCTGGTACTGGGTATCAATTTCGGCATTCCCCTGCTGCTAGGCATCCGGCATGGTGATATAGCAGGCATGCTGCTACTCGCCGGGGTTGCGCGCCTGGCGATATCGCATCACATGACCTTTTTTATTAACTCCCTGGCCCATGTATGGGGCAGCCAGCCCTATTCCGATCGCAATACGTCAAGAGACAATGGCCTGATCGCCTTGCTGACCATGGGCGAGGGTTATCATAATTATCATCACAGTTTCCAGCGCGATTATCGAAACGGTATTCGCTGGTGGCAATTTGACCCCACCAAGTGGCTGATTCGCAGCCTGGCCGGGTTAAAACTGGCTAAAAACCTGTATCGCACACCGGTAGAACAAATTGAAAGCTCCCGCGCGCGCATGCTACTGACCAGTACCTCACGCAAACTCGCACAACAACCCCATGCCGATGTGCTAATGCTTCGCCTGCGAACGGAATATGAAATTTTGATGAACAGGATCAATGAATTTGCCCAGGCCAAAAAGCAATGGATGCAGGCACGCAAAGCATCGGCAATGGAAAACTATGATCTGGATGCACTAAAAGAAAAAGCGGAACAATTGAAAGAGAATTTTTTGCAGCAGAAAAAACAATGGTTAATGTTAAATGCAAAACTTGCCTGACGCACCTGCAGGCCCAATAGTTAAAAATCATAATGGCAGATAGCCCTGGCCGTATTTGTACATACCAGTATATTCCCCCGCTCTGGCCAAACTTCAGGTATAATCTCCCTCCAAATTCAGGTGCACCCCGGTCTGCGCCGGTTTCACAGCGGTAATCCTGTCAGATTCACCTCGAAATCCATACCCAGGGCATCTCTGAAATTAATCATCACAGATCAACCCATTTAAATTCGGAATATAACATTGCTGATATCTGCAAACATCACCATGCAATTTGGCGCTAAGCCGCTTTTTGAAAACGTTTCCGTCAAGTTTGGCGAAGGCAATCGTTATGGCCTGATTGGCGCCAACGGCTGCGGTAAATCTACCTTTATGAAAATACTGGGAGGCGACCTGGAGCCCACTGCCGGCAACGTATCAAAAGACCCGCATGAACGCATTGGTAAATTAAAACAGGATCAATTTGCCTACGAACAATTCAGCGTCATTGACACTGTCATTATGGGTCATGAAGAACTGTGGGCGGTCAAATCAGAAAAAGATGCTATTTATGCCAATCCAGAAATGACAGAAGCCGATGGCATTCGTGCCGGTGATCTGGAAGCTGAGTTTGCAGAAATGGATGGCTATACCGCTGAAGCACGCGCAGGTGAACTGCTGTTAGGGGTAGGTATTCCAATCGAACAACACTATGGCCCAATGAGCGAAGTGGCACCCGGCTGGAAACTACGCGTCCTGCTGGCGCAGGTATTATTTTCGGAACCGGATATCATGCTGCTGGATGAGCCCACCAATAACCTCGACATCAATACCATCCGCTGGTTAGAAGGCGTGTTAAACGCACGCAACTGCACCATGATTATCATTTCCCATGACCGCCATTTCCTCAACAGCGTCTGCACCCATATGGCGGACCTGGATTACGGTGAGGTGCGCATTTACCCGGGCAACTACGATGAATACATGACCGCAGCCACCCAGGTACAGGAACGTTTACTGGCCAACAATGCCAAGAAAAAAGCCCAGGTTGCTGAACTGAAAGCTTTCGTCAGTCGTTTTTCTGCCAATGCATCGAAATCAAAACAGGCCACTTCTCGCGCCAGACAAATTGATAAAATACAGCTGGAAGAAGTTAAACCTTCCAGTCGCCAGAATCCTTTTATTCGTTTTGAAGAAGATAAAAAACTGCATCGGCTGGCAGTCGAAGTAGAAGGCCTGAGTAAGGGGTTTGATGAAAACTTATTTTCAGACTTTAACATGATGGTAGAAGTTGGTGAACGCGTTGCCATCATCGGCCCCAACGGCATAGGTAAAACAACTTTACTACGCTGCCTGGTCGGTGACCTGAAACCTGATGCGGGCTCCGTCAAATGGTCAGAGAATGCGCAGTTAGGTTATTATGCGCAGGATCACGCAGCAGATTTTGAAACCGACAAAACTTTGCTCGAATGGATGGGACAATGGGGCAAAGAAACCGATGATGAACAGGTAATTCGCGGCACCCTGGGGCGGTTACTATTTTCCCAGGATGAAATTAATAAATCCGTCAAGGTCATCTCCGGCGGCGAACAGGGCCGTATGCTTTTCGGCAAACTCATGCTGCAACGCAATAATATTTTATTAATGGATGAGCCCACCAATCATCTGGATATGGAATCGATAGAATCGCTCAACCTGGCACTGGAAAACTATCCGGGCACCCTGTTCTTCGTCAGCCATGACCGAGAGTTTGTGTCTTCATTGGCCACCCGTGTTCTCGAATTGACGCCGACTGGAATTGTCGATTTCAGAGGTACTTATGAAGATTACCTGCGTAGCCAGAACCTGGAATAAAGAAATGGCTCGATCTGTAAATAGTTATTGCCAAACCTGGCAGTAACTATTTACCAGCGCCCTGCTCTCCCAAGACATATACAGCCCGACTTCCCTTCAGCCAGCCAAAGAGGCGCCGCCGTGACTACTGCTGATTTTTCATCACTGCCCTTAAACGCAGATTTTTTAGCCAATCTTCGAACCCTGAATTACCTGACCATGACACCGATTCAGGCACAAAGCCTGCCTGCTGTTCTAAACGGAAAAGATGTACAGGCGCAGGCAAAAACCGGCAGCGGAAAGACCGCCGCGTTTGGCATTGGCCTGCTACATAATCTAGATGCACAAAGCTATGTAACTCAGGCACTGGTACTTTGCCCAACCCGTGAACTGACCGATCAGGTCAGCAAGGAAATTCGCCGCCTGGCTCGTCCTGTCCCCAATACGAAAATTCTCACCTTATGTGGTGGCACAGCAATCGGTCCACAATTTGCGTCACTGGAACATCAGCCGCATATCGTAGTCGGCACACCCGGTCGGATATTAAAACATTTACAAAAAGGTTCTTTGAGACTGGGCAGCCTGAAAATGCTGGTACTGGATGAAGCTGATCGCATGCTGGACATGGGATTTTATGACGACATTATGCGCATTATTGAGATGACGCCAGCTAACAGACAGACACTATTATTTTCTGCCACCTACTCCGATGAAATAAAAAAAATAAGCCGCGCCATTTTGCATGAGCCGATAAACATTGAAGTAGAAAGCCTGCATGATAATAAAAAAATAAAACAGATTTTTTATGAAATAGAAAAGACCAAAAGAACCGAAACATTAATTGCTCTGTTACAACATTATCAACCAGAATCCAGTGTGATTTTTTGTAATCGAAAACAGCAATGCCAGGAACTGGCGGAAGCACTATGGCAACAGGGATTCCATGCTCTGGCTTTACACGGCGACCTGGAACAGAAAGATCGCGATAAAGTACTGGTGCAATTCATAAATAAAAGCAGCTCGATTCTTATCGCCACCGATGTCGCTGCACGCGGCCTGGATATTAAAGATTTACCCGTAGTTATAAATTTTGAATTATCACCCGATCCTGAAGTACATATTCATCGCATCGGACGCACCGGTCGAGCAGACAACGAAGGTCTGGCCTTAAGCCTGTTCATGGCAGCTGAAGCACCAAAGGTAAATGCGATAGAAGAATATCAGGACTATCCTGTCCATATTGAAAATCTATCCTCGCTTGAAACCTCATCAGCCGAAACACAGGAGCATCATTCCTTTCGTCCCAAAATGACAACCTTGTGCATCAATGCGGGTCGTAAACAGAAAATTCGCGCCGGCGATATCCTCGGCGCCTTAACGGCAAATACCAAACTGCCCGGCAAGCAGATTGGAAAAATCGATATTTTTGATATGATGACTTATGTAGCAGTAGAACAGGCAATCGCTAAACAGGCCCTGAAAATTTTATCTGAAGGCAAAATCAAGGGGCGCAAGTTCAGGGTACGAAAACTCTGACAGCAATAATCGAGACGGTTAACATGAGCGATAAACCCAAAATGACCCGACAGGAAGCGATCGACGAACTGCGCAGAGAAGCACAGGAACTCGAAGATCAGCCCGGCTCAATCAAAACATTTGCGCGCAATGCCTACCAGGCTAAAATCCGCCGTGAACTGGCTGATAAATTTGAACGCGAATTAGCCGAAGAAAAACAAAACAATACTTAACACATTAATACGGAAACAGGCGATCAAGATTATTGCGCGCAATATCCACCGCAACATCTGCCGGCAATTGCTTGAGCCAGTGCCTGGCTTCTGCCGCAATTTCTGGCAAATCAGCCCATTGACTGGGCTTGTAGGTATCCATCCCCACTAAAAATCGCGAACGATAATTAACCAGGAATGCTCGCCATTCCGATGTTAACTGCTGTTCAGCATCAAGCATGCCTTCCCGAAAAGACAGTTCAATATAAAGTTTCGGATATTGTTTAAGTAAATTGCGCAGAATATCCACCGGCACATCAAAACCACCGTGCGCCCACATCACCACAATATCATTCGCTTTTCCCAGAATAAGACGTATGCCTTCAAGATCGGTATGTGGATGCAATACAAATTTATGCCGCCGTGCAAGTTCGATCATTTCGCCCATTTGTGTCGTGCCCGCATCTTTACCGAAGACATGAAATTCTCCAAAACCTCGATACGGTACACGCTGCATATGCGCTAACAAATATTTTTTTAAATCAGGATCTTTGAACCAGAGATAACGATGACGCCAGCTTTTATAGGGACGCAGCATGGGAATAACCAGCTCAGGATCTTGCCGATAAAGTTTTTCAGCACCTTCGGTCGGTGTTGCCGAAACCAGCGCACGCTGTATATTTTCATCCCTGATCATGCGCAGGGCATCGGCAGGTGACAGCATTTGCCACATATCCTGATCATAATGAATATGCGCATCATGGATAATGGGCAACCCATCACTGTATGCAATAAATGGCGCAACAACTAGCGCTATCAGAACGACTGGTGAAGTTAATTTAATCACTGCTATGTGACTCCACATACTTTAGATTTATGGCAAACAACCCTGGTCTCTTGCTGCTTTAATATATTACGCATTAATACCTTCGAATAGAAAGCCAGTGATACCAGGCAATACAATATCAAAAAATATTATGCATCTTTTATAGCATAAGCAGATACGCAGTTACCTTACGTCATGAATGGTAATTTGCTGAGTTTGACAGCCTGTACAGTGGATAAGAAAGTACATCGAAAAATACGCTCTCCGCAATAATCCCTGCCCCTGACACTCGATAAAAGACACGGAAAAATACCCCATTGGCCTGATCAATTCGACATATATCAACTGTGTACATTATTTTCATTCCAATCTGACTGCCTGAGTGCGCTGCGTCTGTTCCCTGGCCATTAAATTTAGTAAAATCCACGCCTTCACCATTTTAGATTGGAACCATTTCATGGGTAGAGCTTACCAGAACCGCAAAGAATCCATGGCTAAAACCTCGGACCAGAAGGCCAAGGTCTACAGTAAATTGAGTCGCGAAATTTACGTCTGTGCCAAATCAGGCGGTATTGATCCCGATGGAAATCTGGCCCTGCGCGGTCTGATTGAACGCGCCAAGAAGGCTCAGGTACCGGCCCACGTCATTGAAAAAGCCATCAAAAAAGCCGAAGGCGGTGGCGGTGAAGATTTTGCCCTTGCCCGCTATGAAGGTTTTGGTCCCGGCGGCTGCATGGTAATTATTGACTGTCTTACTGACAACCCTAATCGTACCTTTGGTGATGTCCGCCAGTGCTTTACCAAAACCAAAAGTAAAATTGGTAGCGAAGGCAGTGTCAGCCATATGTTTGATCATAGCGCTATCCTGGTATTCAGTGGCGATGATGAAGATGCTGTGCTGGAAGCGCTGATGGAAGCGGATGTCGATGTAACCGATATCGAAAATGAAGACGGCAACATCACCGTATTCGCACCGAATACGGAATATTTCAAAGCCAAACAGGCATTAACCGATGCGTTTGGTGAGATTGATTTTGAAGTCGATGAAATTCAGTTCATTCCGCAAACCACTACACCAGTAAGCGGTGAAGATGCGGAGATGTTCGAAAAATTTCAGGATATGTTAAACGATCTGGATGATGTGCAGAACGTTTACCATAATGCCGAGCTATAAATCCCTCGCGTCGTCAATATTAGCCATCAACGGAATCATAGCGCCCGAACAGCATATTAAAAAATCGCTGCCTCACCTGCTGGGCACGCTGCAATTGCATAAAATCAGTTGCCAGATATATGACGCAGAGTGTTAATCCCGTACAGGCCACCCGCCGGTTTGAATGCGCCAGCCCAGTACCAGGGTAAGCAGTAATATCAAACTAAAAAAAACTGGATCAATAATCGAAATAATATGCCAGGCGACACGCTCATCACTTATGGGCCAGAATAAATGTGTGCCATAACTGGTACACGCATCCAGCACACCACTTAGACTAAAGCCCATCAAACAAAAAATAAACAGTCGTTGGCGGGAATTTTTTTGACGCAAAAATGGCCACAGTAAAATTCATGCTATAGCCGGACCAAATGGAATAAAGAAGATAGAATGGCTGAAGTGGCGATGATATTTAATATAAAGCAACGGATCATTTGATGACTGAATCAATATTTCAGCATCTGCCAGTAGCCCAGATACTACACCAATCAGTCACGCCAGCTTTGTTTCATTTTTACTGGCAACGGACTGGGCCAGTACACTGCCCAGCAAACCTTGAGTCAACAGATCCATAGCTGAATATTTTCCCGTTTGAAAAGAGTTAATTTATCCCTGATATTTTCGTATCAGGAATCACAATGCAACTGGGAAAATAATTCGCCACCTGAACATGGCAATGGATAATAATAACGGCGATGGTTTTTCTCCATCTTTATTGAATAATACTAAATGACTATCAAATTCGTTAGCGACGACCCTTGCGGCCTTTATTTTTCTCTACTTCGAATTTCACTTTCAGGCTATTGCCTTCAAATGACTTACCATCTAATCCGGCAATGGCAGCCCGTGCTTCATGGCCTTCCATTTCAAGAAAACCAAATCCCTTGCAATTTCCGGTGAACACGTCTCTCACCAGCTTAAGCGAACGCACCTTGCCAAACTGCGAAAACAGTGCCTCCAAAGACTCTTCGGTCATCGTAGCTGGCAAACTGCCAACAAATAATTTTTTCACCAGCTTACTCCTATTTACACAAAAAAAATAAACCCCACGAGATCTCTCGCAGGGTTCATTTAAGACAGCAATTAAAAGATCAGTTAGACCTTAATATTCGATGCCTGTGGACCTTTAGGACCTTGCTCTACGTCGAATGTCACCTGCTGGCCTTCAGCCAGTGTGCGAAAACCTTCGCTGGCGATAGCAGAAAAATGCGCAAATACATCCTTGCTGCCGTCATCGGGAGAAATAAAGCCGAAGCCTTTAGTTTCGTTGAACCATTTAACGGTACCTGTTGCCATGATAATTACCTCATTAAGCATTAAAAATAAAAGGTGTTACAAATCTTACGAGGAAATTAACAGGAGAATACTGATAAAGAACTACTGACAAGACCCAGGATAGAATGTAGCAATAGGGAGTGTAACCGGTTTTTGACCTAAAACACCACACAATACTTGATATTGAACACATTTCCGAAGATTCATATTTTAGCTTCCAGCTCAAACCAGCGGCCATTGTCATTCGGCTCAATCGTCTGCTGCTTAATCAATATGGCAGACGACCCCCCTTTTTATCCAGAAATCAGGTATACTGTCAATCCAAACTCTGGTGCACATCGGTCTGCACCTCTATCCAAAGCGGTAATCCTTCCCGATTCACCTCTGAATACACAAATAAGCTTCTGCCTTGACCGTCTCAAACCACGTGTGTTGATTAGGCTGATTCCTGGAGAAATATCCAAACATGTCATTTGAATCTCTCGGTCTTATGACCGAACTACTGCGTGCCGTATCCGAAAAAGGTTATAGCGAACCCACTCCGATACAGATACAGGCGATCCCCCCCGTACTGCAGGGCCGCGACCTGATGGGCGGTGCACAGACCGGTACGGGTAAAACCGCCGGCTTTACCTTGCCTTTATTACAAAGATTAATGGAGTCTAACAAGGCAACCAGAGGCCCTCGCAATGTCCGCGCCCTGGTACTGACGCCGACTCGAGAACTGGCCGCACAGGTTGGCGAAAGTGTAAAAATATATGGCAAACATCTGCCTCTGGAATCCACGATAATTTTTGGTGGTGTGAAAATCAATCCGCAGATACGTACCTTGCGCAACGGAGTCGATATCCTGGTCGCCACCCCGGGCAGATTGCTGGATCATGTCCAGCAGAACACGGTTGATCTTTCTCAGGTTGAAATCCTGGTGCTCGATGAAGCAGACCGTATGCTCGACATGGGTTTCATTCGCGACATCCGTAAACTCATTGCCCGACTGCCGAAACAGAGACAAACGCTGTTTTTCTCCGCCACTTTCTCCAACGAGATCAAAAAACTGGCCAATGAATTACTCAAGTCACCGGCGCTGATTGAAGTTGCCAGCCGCAATACGGCATCGGAACGCGTTACCCAGGTGGTGCATCACGTCGATAAAGGCCGTAAACGCGAACTGCTTTCTCACCTGATTGGCGCAAACAACTGGAAACAGGTACTGATCTTCAATCGCACCAAACATGGCGCTGATCGTCTGACTAAACAGTTAAAGACCGACGGTATCACAGCAACAGCGATTCATGGCAATAAGAGCCAGGGCGCGCGTACCCGGGCACTGGAAGAATTTAAAACCGGCAAAGTACGTGTGCTGGTCGCAACCGATATTGCCGCACGTGGACTGGATATTGACCAGCTACCCCATGTGGTTAACTTTGAACTACCGAATGTTCCAGAAGATTACATACACCGGATCGGTCGCACCGGTCGTGCCGGCAATGAAGGTGAAGCCATGTCACTGGTATGTGTCGACGAACTGAAACTACTTAGCGACATTGAGCGACTAATGAAACGCGAAATTCCTAAAGACACCATTCCCGGTTACGAACCTGATCCAAGAATTAAAGCCGAACCAGTACAGAAACAACGGGGTGGCCAGCAAGGCAAGGCCAGTCACAACAAACGTAACACTACAGCCAGACGACCCAGATCTGGAAATCCAGCATTGCACGCTAACAGTAATGGGAATGGTCGTTCCAGGCGCAATGCAAAACAAGCAAGTCAGAGAGGCTAATGACAATGGAAACTGAAACTGAACCGCAGATCAATAAGCTAAAGCCCAGATATCAACTTGAAAGCGTCGAAGAAACGGATCCACCTGAAGGCATGCCGGAAGGTGACTGGTGTCGTTATGTGATTGGCCAGGGCAATTCCAAAATCGTCTGTGTTCGATCAGGCTCACTCAAGGCAGTAACGCAGTATGCCAAAACTTATGCCATGGAACTCAATGACCGGTTTACCAAAGGCACCTCGCCCTATGCACAACGCAGCCAGAAAAAATGATGCGCAGAAATAAAGTCACCTGCCGGCGGTGTTTATTTGTATTGCTCTGGACCGCATTTGAATAACTATCGGCTCAAGCACGAAACCATCACTGTTAATGAAATTGACTATTTAATTCGCTCTCTTAAAAACAGTCAACAATTTTACGACCATGAACAACGGGCAGCCGATTTAGGCATATCATCTGCCACCTGGTCGTTGTTTGGCGTTGTCTGGCCAGCGTCCCGAATACTGGCAGCTACCGTATGCCTGTTTGAACTGGATGGCAAACGCGTACTGGAAATAGGCTGCGGCCTTGCACTAAGCAGTATTGTGCTGCACAAAATGGGGGTTGATATTACCGCCAGCGACTACCATCCCCTGGCCAAAGAATTTCTGGATAAGAATATACTCAGCAACGATATGTCACCGATAAAGTTTCAAACCGGTAACTGGCAAACGAGCAACCCCCAGCTGGGTGAGTTCGACCTGATTATTGGTAGCGATATTTTATATGAACCCGCACACGCCGAAGATGTTTCACAGTTTATCGATTGCCATTCTGGTGCTAATGTTGAAGTATTGATTGTTGACCCCAACCGAAGCAATCGCGCTAATTTCACTAAAAAGATGATTGCTCTGGGCTACGCGCATCACTTTGAAAACTTTAATGAACCGGGTACCGATGATGTACGATGTAAGGGTCGAATATTGCATTATCAACGGTGATACAACATTATTAATAAAGATTTTAATGTGAAAAAAATTGCTATTTTTGTAGATGTACAGAATATCTATTACACCACCCGCCAGGCCTATGGCCGCCAGTTTAATTATCACAAGCTCTGGCAGAAAATCGGTAGCGAAGGCGACATCGTTTCAGCCACTGCTTACGCCATTCATCGTGACGACGACAAACAGCTCAAATTTCAGAATGCACTCAAGCACATAGGCTTTACCATTAAACTCAAACCCTATATCCAGCGTAGCGACGGCTCTGCCAAAGGCGACTGGGATGTTGGCATCACCATTGATGTTATGGAGGCAGCGAAAGATGTAGATACAGTGATTTTGCTATCCGGTGACGGCGACTTTGACTTGTTACTGGAAAAAATTACCAAAGATTACGGGGTAAGCACCGAAGTCTATGGCGTACCAGGCCTCACAGCCAACTCACTGATAAATGCCACCAGCATCTTTCATGCTATCAATGATGATTTATTGCTATAGCCAGTACGACAGGATGAACAAACTATGAATAACGAAACAATAAAAGTACGCGCCACCGAGAATGACCAGATTCTTGAAGTTATTGTATACAGTAAAAAAGCAGAGCAGATTGAAGTGATGATTGGCGAAGGTGTACATAGCGTTAAATGCTCATTAACACCTACAGCTAATGGCATGGCCTATGCTGGTAATGTTATGGGCAGAGAAATTGTTTATGAAAGAAGTCGCGATGAAGTGCAGGCCGATCTCGATCACGACAAACCCTCTACGCGACGCAGGTAAAAACGCAATACATTCTGAAGTGGTCGTTAACTATGTTAAAGTCAAAAGATTGAACAGCAGAGATCACAAGGTAGTATTAATACCTGAAAATTCATGGCATGGAGAAAAAAATGAGCAATGATCTATTTTCGCCCATCACTCTGGGTGATCTCGAATTACCCAACCGCATAGTCATGGCGCCCATGACGCGCAATCGAGCAAATCAGGATAATGCACCACACAGCCTGAACGTTGAATATTATCGGCAGCGCGCCACAGCCGGATTAATCATTACCGAAGCTTCACCCATCTCACCGGATGCCGTCGGCTATCCCGGCACACCTGGTATTTATAGCGAAACGCAGGTCGCTGGCTGGAAAGATATTACCGATGCCGTGCATGCTGAAGGCGGCCATATTTTCATTCAACTCTGGTACTGCGGCCGTATATCTCACCCGGATTTACTACCCAACAATGCCACACCCGTCGCACCCTCTGCCCTGCGCCCGGAAGGCGATACCATTACCTATGAAGGAATGAAACCCTTTGTTGAACCCCGCGCATTAGAAAGTAGTGAAATCAGCGGCATCGTTGCTCAATATAAACACGCCGCAGAAATGGCCAGACAGGCCGGTTTTGATGGCATCGAAGTGCACGGCGCCAACGGCTATTTACTGGATCAGTTTTTACGTGATGGTTCCAACCAGCGGACGGATGAATATGGCGGCAGTGTCGAAAACCGCATGCGATTTTTAAATGAAGTGCTCGATGCCGTCTGCGAAGTCTGGCCGAATAATCGTGTTGGCCTGCGCTTAACGCCCGAAAACAGTTTTAATTCCATGTCAGACTCCAGTCCACAGGAACATTTTAGTTATTTTGTTGAACAATTGAATACGCGCCAACTGGCCTACCTGCATATACTGGAAGGCGACATGATGACAAAAGAACGTAATGTAAATTACCCTGCCCTGCGTCATATTTATCAGGGTATTTACATGGCCAACAATGCCTATGATAAAAACCGCGCACAAACTGCACTGGCGAATGGCGACTGCGATCTGGTTGCCTTTGGAGTGCCATTTATAGCCAACCCGGATTTAGTGCATCGCTATCAAAATAATCTGCCATTAAATGAAGCTGATCAGACGACCTTCTATGGTGGTGATGAGCATGGCTATACCGACTACCCGTTTGCCGAATAGCACTGTTCAACATTAAAATGGAAAAAGGCCCAGAAAGAACCGGGCCTTTTTTATGACAACAGGATTTTTTTACCACAGTGTCCTGAACTTCAATTCCAGTATTCCATCTCGGCTGAATTCACCCAACAACTCATAACTACCACCGTCTAAACGCTCACTCCCTGCTTTAAGTGCGACATTTTTACTGGATACGATTTCACCAATTTTTTAATCAATCGCTGGCGTGCAGCAAAGGCCTGCTCACCAATCAGCACCGAAAAATCACCTGGGCTTGTATTGTTATCAAGGTATTTGTTCAATTCATCTGGTAATTTCAGGTCAAATATAAATCCGATAAACCGCCGCTGGTTCACGGCAATTAAACGCATTGTTTTGCATAAGCATTTTATGCTCTTCAATTGCATCGGGATGCACACGATATACACCTCGCTTGATGCGAAACAGAAACTGGGTATGGGTAATGCTATGTTGACCAGTTTCGATAACGGCTGCGGGCAAGAAAGATGTAATGTATTGACCCTCAATATCTTTAAAATAGTTTTTGAATTCTTTCAGGGTAACGATAGTGCCCTGCTCGGTTGTACTGCCTAGCTCGCCACTGACAATGGCATTCAGAAAACGGTGTTTAAGTATCATGCCAACCTCCCTGTTTAACAATAGTAAGTATCGAGAATATCGTATATATCTTTTGCCAACATCTCAACACCCTAAGCGCATTTTTCAGCCATTTGGCTATAAGCACATGTTCTAATATAATCAAATAAAAACCACATGGTGAGTAGATATCTGTTATACTGCGCCCAGGCCTTCTGAAAAAGACCTGCTTTATGCAACAATTTGATACTGAAACACTTCGTACCGTCACTTCCTGGTTTTACCTAGACCTGCTGTCCTGAAGATCTTCACCTTCCACTTGTTTGTCGTTAGTAAGTAATTCTCTGTACAGGCTCTATTGTGCAATTGCACATAATTAATTTAAATAATCAGGAGACAACATGTCTAAATCAACGGGTACCGTTAAGTGGTTCAATGCCGATAAAGGCTTTGGTTTTATTTCTCAAAATGATGGCGGCGAAGACGTTTTTGTTCATTTCCGCGCTATTAACAGCGATGGTTTCAAAAGCCTCGACGAAGGTCAGGCTGTTGAGTATGAAACAGAACGCGGTCAGAAAGGATTACAGGCGGCAAATGTTACGCCATTGTAATCAGGCTGTTTAAAACAGCTATACAAAAAAGGGTGCCACTGGCACCCTTTTTTTATCAGATAGAATTTTAGTGACTATTGTAGCTTTACTTCATCAAAATTAAGCGATGCAATAATCCGATTAAGACGTCCCTGCTCACCCGGCTCTTCTTTTAAAGAGGCATTAGCATCTTGTGCCTTGCGGGTAGCCAGTTCAATACGCTGGATATATTCCTCACTACATTGGGCAACCTTGATCTTGAGCTGCTCCAGGTAATCAACAATATCATCTGGTGCTTTAACCCACGACTCTATATACAGCCCATCTTTTTCATTAATTTTGGGTGTCCCCGGAAATTTCGACATCATGGAATTAAAGTCATAACACCAGTCCTCTGGCGCCTTGTGTGTTAATTGAAAAAAAAGATCAATATAGGGCACCTTCCTGATCACTGGCGGTCGCCGCTCATCGATTCCGATAATCTTAATATCGCTAATACCTTCCACACTACCACTCCTGCTGAAACCTGGGAAAACCCGGTTTTCTATTCACCTTATTAGTTATTTCACTATACAGGAAAGCATAGCGACCGGCGCAAAATAGTTTATGTTTCGGACGAACAAGCCCATACGTCAAATCAGTGTAGACCTTAGTTTTCAGGTCTATTGAAAACCGTCTGGGATTAAGCTTTTAATGCTTATTTTTCACTGACCACATACTTCAATATCTCGACCACCTGCTCCGGCGTCTGCGCCCAGGCCATGGCTGAACCATCGACCTCTTTCAGCGGGTGAATAATATCCGGGTCATGTAAGGTGATATAGGGCTTGTCCAAAGCCGCACACATACCGGCATCAAATGCCGCATTCCATTGCTTATATTTATCCCCAAAACGAACAATAGCTATATCGCATTTTCCAATGAGTGCTTTTGTGCGGATAGCATTTATTTTTGCAGATTTATGATCGCGCCAGTAATTTTCAGCTTCTGCTCCCAATACATCACCAGCGGCATCACTGGCTTCGTGATTGGTTACCGCTGAGGTAAATACTACAGGCAAATTATTTGCTTTTGCACCTTGCTCAATTTGCTGGCGCCAGTCAGTATGTATTTCACCCGACAAATAAACTATCCAGTTCATCATTATTACCTCTCATTTTTTTACGTTATCCAGAAACAGTCAAAAAACTATTTCCACCTAATCTAAAACCTGCAATGGTTCCCATGACACTTCGCACTCGCCTAATTCAGTTGCCACATAGGCAGAATCACCGGTAATGGTGATGGAAAAATCCATCGTGCGCTGCACCAGCATAGCCAATGCCTGTATGTGCTGCCATTGAAAACGATAAACAGACGCTTGTAGTCGTTTAATTTTTTCCTGACCCTGATCCCACCAGACATCTGATTTTGAATTAAAACTGTAAATCTTTACAGCGCTTGCAAGACGGGTCGCTTTTTTAATTCTGTCAACAGCTGGTTCTCCTACATCTACCCACAATAAGATTTGTTCATTTAGTGCGCGCACCCATATATCAGGTTCTGCCACCGAACTAAGGCCTTTGGTAAACGCCAAATTTTCCTGAGCATTAATACAATAGGCCAAAACACGCACCATCATTCTCTCGATGTTTTCAGAAGGATGCTGGGCAATCGTTAAATTGAGCGCGTCGTAAAAATCTCGATTGAGATCAGATAAGGAAATCCTGAACTTATAAATAGTTGGTTTTAATGCCACAGATATTTTCCTTCACAACAACTAAATCTTCATCGATTCATATTCTTTTTTGTTTTACTGGTCGCCTGTGCAGTTAATGGATCGTCTGGCCAGTAATGCCGTTTGTATTTTCCACGCAGTTCTTTTTTCACCTCATGATAAGTGGTTTTCCAGAAACTGTTTAAATCCTGTGTAACCTGCATAGGTCGATGCGCTGGTGATAACAGATGCATCATTAATTTACAGTGACCATTTAATAAGGCCGGTGTTTCATATAAACCGAAGACTTCTTGCAACCTGACGGCCAGCACGGGCTGATCCGGGTCGGCATAATCTATTTTAATCAACGAACCACTGGGAACCCTGATTTTTTCAGGCGCCAGCTGGTCAATCAACTGTAGCTGCTCCCAGCTTAGCTGGCTTTTCAGGATATTATATAAATCCAGTTTCTGACATTGTTTAAAGCTATTTTCAATATTCAAGTGCGGCTGTAACCACAGGTCTAAGGTATTTATTAAGGCTGCATCAGAAAAGTCTGGCAACTCATTATCAGTCAGTTGTTTTTGTAAACCCGGGTATTTACCAGAACTGCAGTTAATAAATTGTATCCGTTGTTTCAGATTAATTGCCCGGGGTGACCAGTTTAAACATTCCAGGCCTTTATTTTTTATCGCCTGTAATAAACATTTCTGTACAGCACTTTTATCTTCTGGCGTTACGACCCGTTGTTGCAGAATTATATTATCAATACGCTTTATTTGTTTCGCCTCAACCCGTTGCTGATCTTCGTTCCAGGCAATAAATTCTTCATGTTGGATAAGATCAGAACAATAGTCTGCTAATTGCAAAGCGCTTATTTCTGCCGCAAGATAAATATTCGCCTCACCTCGACCAGTCTCGCCCTGCCGAGCATCAAGATCCGGAATCACAAGATATTCGTAAAAATGGTTTTGTAAATACTCAGGAATGACCGCACCTTTTCCATTACTCAATAAATAACGCGCACTATTTATATTACGCTGTTTCGCAATTCTATCCGGATACGCATAAGCCAGTAGCACACCGCTAAAACTATTATCGACATTATTTTTAGCTATTTTATTAGTGCACTGTTTAAGACGATTAAGAAAATCATCCGCCGTCTGAATAACTCGCTTGCACTGTAGTCGATCGATATCATGCAGTTGGCTATTGTTTTCCCCTGAACCAAGCTGCTGCAAGACATTAAGTCGATCATAAATATCGATGCTTTTATCTGCACCCGCCAGGAATATATCTTTTTCTGTAAGAACACTCGCAATCAGACAAGCATGATATGCCTGTTCAAGTTTTACTGCTGATAACAGCATATGTGCCAGCCGTGGATGCGCGCCCAGTTTTAATATGTCGCGTCCATAATCATTGATCTTGCCATCACGATCTATGGCGCCCAGTTGATGTAATAATTTTTTTGCCTGTTCAACTGCGCTGGCTGGTGGACTATCCAGCCATTGTAATTCCTCAACCTGCTGCACACCCCAGTTCGCCAGTTCTAACACCAGGGTAGACAAATCGCTATGTAAAATTTCCGCGATTGAATGCTTCACTAAACGTTGTTGATGTTGCGCAGTCCACAACCGGTAACATACCCCTGGCGATAGTCGTCCGGCGCGACCACTGCGTTGCTCCGCTGAATCTGCTGAGATGAAGTGTGTTTTTAAACCATTCATAGCCGACGAAGGATCATATTCCAGTATGCGTTCCAGACCGGAATCGATAACACAGTTAATACCATCAATAGTTAAGCTGGTTTCCGCAATATTGGTCGCCAGTACAATTTTTCTAAGCCCATCTGCCGGAGCCGCTATTGCCTGATCCTGCTGCTGTTTGTTCAAACTTCCATGCAAAGGCGCCAGCAAAATATTACTGATCGATTCCGTTTTAATATACTGTTGAATCTGCCGGGTAAGCTGGTTGATTTCCTTTACGCCCGGTAGAAAAACCAGGCAGTTTCCCTGCTGCTGGTCAATAACCTGTTTAATAGTCGTAACTAAAGACGCCATCAATTGCTGATGCCGGGTACAGACATTACCGGTTTGAGCCACTGGTTTATCGAGATAGCGAATATCAACTGGATAACTACGCCCCTCACTTTGTATAATGGGCGCCTGATCCAGCAAATCTGAAATAGCATGGGTATTCAAGGTCGCAGACATTACCAGAATTTTTAAATCTTCGCGTAATATCTGTTGACTTTGCAGACACAGTGCCAATGATAAATCGGCATGCAGACTACGTTCATGAAATTCATCGAATATAATCAACGCAGCATTTTTCTGTTCAGGATCCGCCTGTAATTTACGCGTTAAAATACCTTCGGTAACCACCAGTATTCTGGTTTTATCACTAAAGCACCTGTCCTGACGTATTTGATAGCCCACCGTTTGCCCAACTTTTTCATTTAGCAAATAGGCCATGCGCGCGGCAGCATTACGTGCCGCCAGTCGTCTGGGCTCAAGCATGATGATCTGTTTGTTCTGCAACCATGCCTGTTCAAGCAGGGCAATCGGGACAGCGGTGGTTTTGCCGGCACCCGGCGGCGCCTGCAATACCAGCCGGTTGTGCATGTTTAAGGAGTGCTGAATATCAGCTAAAACATCATGGATCGGCAGAGGTTGCATAGTTTAAAGGATCGCAACCATGCCGCCGGTATAGATCGGATTATTTTCACTTGCCTGGCATAGAACTTTACTGAGATTACTCACTGACACTCTTATTCGCCTTTACGCAAAACATAATAAAAAATGCATTCCAGCTCTCATAACCATCGATATCATCGATGTTGTTTAATTCGGTTTTTGTTTTTAAATATGCCAGCGTCTTTGCTATCTGATCATCATTGATACCATTTAGCTTGATCAGATTTATTGCAGATTCAGAGGGTTCCCATTTATTTAATAATTTGCACATGGTCATTAAATTATTCTTTGAAACCGCTTGTTTTAACATACATACATTATATCTTGTCTGGATATATAAACAGATATATCGGTACGTCGACAACAAAAATCATATTTATTGTACTATTATTATTCTAGCTATGCGTCACTCTAGATTAAAGCGATAACACCCCCAAAACACCTATACCCATTAATGAACAATGTGTTTGATTTGAGTAGCTATGCAACAACATAAGATTATTAATAGATCGGTAATTGTACTGAGCATCATTATTGTAAGTCTTATCGGCCAATGGGGCTGGACCACCTGGCTTGACTATCGTACCGCCAGCGATATGGTTCTTGTCAATCAGGTGACAGATGATCTTATTAAAGCATCCAATATTGAAGCTGTGGAACGTGGCATGACCTCGGCGTTACTTGGGCAAAGCAATACAGAAATAGCTGAAATACACAGCCAGGTCGAGCAGCTTCGACAGGAAGGTGACGCCATCTGGCTAAATGCGCAGGCGCCAATGCTTCAGTTAGCGCAAAGCGAGAAACCCGACAGTGTGTTCACTGCAAATCTGCAACGCTCGAGTCAAGCATACCAGCAATTCAGGGAGGCACGATCCAGGGTTGACAGACAGATAGCGGGTGAGCATACGGCAATTACCCCAAAAGCCTGGATTGATATATCGACAGATTTTATAAGCTCAATTGCAGCATTGCGAGGCGCATTACTGTCGATAGTGGAAATGCCCCACGATGTTGCAATACTCAATCTAACATTGAAGCACTGGGTATGGCTGGCAAGCGAAAATGCCGGCCGGGAACGCGGCATCCTTGCTTATTATATTGGTGCTCGACAGGCAGTTCCCGACAATGTACAGACCAGTCTGATGGCTTATCGCAGCGTGGTGGAACAGGAATTACGGGAAGTGCTGGCAGTCAAACAGAAAATTAACCTGGATAAGCGCCTGCTCGTTGCAATTGAGAAGATGGAGCATACTTTTTTACAGGAGTTTTCTGAATTACGGCAGCAGGTTTACCGTGGCGTGGCCGACGGTGATTTTAGTTATAGCGCAGTTGAATGGGTAGAAAAATCAACGGCTGCCATTAACAGTATTATTGCAATCAATACTGCGGTTACCGAGATAGCAACAGAATATGCCGTACAGGCTCAACAGCAGAGCATACTCCGCTTTGTTATGATTCTGGCAGTGTTGCTGCTGACCTTAATGGCCATGATTGTTGCCCTGTTCAAGGTACGCCAGACTTCGAATGAACTTTTCCAGCAAAAGGAACTGGCGCAGTTCACCCTGCGATCAATTGGCGATGCCGTCATCAGTACCGATGAAAATGGCAATATTAGATATCTCAATCCTGTTGCGGAGAAAATGCTTGGCTGGACAGCCGAAGAAATCCGCGGCAAACCTTTACGGGATTATCTGCATATCATAAATGGCCTTACTCGGATTCCTGAACCCAACCCCATCGATATCTGCTTGCAGGAAATGCGGGTTGTTGGACTCAACGACAACACCATTCTGGTACATAAGGATGGCAAGGAATATGGTATTGAGGATTCGGCTGCACCGATACGCAATCATGATGGCGAAGCCGTAGGTGCGGTGATGGTTTTTTATGAATCCTGCTCGACCCCAAGTGAAAATCACATGCTGTCCTATCATGCCAGTCACGACTCACTGACACGATTAATCAACAGACGTGAATATGAGCGGCGACTGACTGAATTACTGACCCGGTCAAAAAATTCAGGTGAACAACATGCATTATGTTATCTGGATCTTGATCAATTCAAGATTGTAAACGACACCTGCGGTCATATGGCCGGTGATAAATTACTCCGTCAGGTGACCTATTTATTTCAGAGTAAAGTCAGGGATGAGGATGTCCTTGCTCGTCTGGGCGGAGATGAGTTCGGACTACTACTGGAAAACTGTGCCATGAAAGACGCGATCCATATCGCCGAAGGGTTACGCAAGGTAGTAAAGGAATTTCGTTTTGTATGGGAAAACAAAACATTTGAAATCAGCGTGAGCATAGGCGTAGTGCCGATTACAGCAGACAGTGCCAGCCCGGCGGAAATCCTCAGCGATGCGGATGCCGCCTGTTTTGCCGCCAAGGATAAAGGCCGCAACTGTATACAGGTCTTCGAACCCGGCAATATTGAGCTGGCCCGTCGTCATGGGGAAATGCAATGGGTCTCCCGCATAACCGAGGCACTGGAAAAAGATCTTTTCACTTTGTATTCCCAATCAATCATGCCACTGGATAAAACGGCGCCAGAACATATCGAAATATTGATTCGCATGCTTGACCAGAATGGCGAGATCATTCCACCTATGGCATTCATACCCGCAGCCGAGCGTTATAATTTAATGCAGGATATTGATCACTGGGTAATTCGCAACAGTTTTGCCACCATAAACAAACTTTTCCAGGATAGCAGTAGCAGCAATACCGTATTTAATATTAATCTTTCCGGGGCGTCACTGGGCCAGAAAGACCTGACAAACTTTATACGTTCAGAGCTCGATAAATATGGCATCCCACCTGCTAGCATCTGCTTTGAAATTACCGAAACAGCCGCCATCAGTAATTTTGAACAGGCTATGGAATTAATAAATAATCTGCATCAAATCGGATTTTTATTTGCGCTGGATGATTTTGGCAGCGGCCTTTCATCTTTTGGTTACCTGAAAAACATGCCGGTGGATTTTCTCAAAATTGATGGCCAGCTCATTCAGGGCATTGAGTCGGACCCGGTAGCATTTGGCATGATAGAAGCCATACATCGGGTGGGTCAGATTATGGGTATCAAAACCATTGCCGAATATGTAAGTAATGAGACGATTCTGGAAAAACTCCGCCTGTTAGGTGTCGATTATGCACAGGGCTTTGCCATTTCGAAACCGCAACCCCTTGTTACTTCAAAACAATAGGTTTGCTCGACAACACGATTGAAACCGCTGCCATGGTTTTATCGAAGTCCTCTTCAAACACAACAAATTTTAGATTGTTTAACTCGTCACCATACAGATCAACAATAAAATATTTATCAGCGGTCTTTTTATTGCACTCGGGAAAAGTGGGTAAGCGCAGGTGGTCATCGTAGACATCAATGCTGGTAACCTGCTCAAACAGAAAATCATATTGATAATATTCCCGTTCAAATACGACCACTTCACCCATTTGTTGCGGGTGTTTTTCCAGCACCTTGCCGCGCCGATGCGCCAGCAGGGAGATACCGTCTTTATATACGGTCATGTCTGAATTCTGGTCATACCAGAAACCCCGGGAACCGCAAATGCCTTTTAAGTCTTTGCTATCCCAGATTCTTTGCTGCAGGTATTTTTGCGCCTGCTGTTCCGTCATATCCTGTTTCAAAGTGAGCATTTTTTCGCTCGGCACATAATCGGAAGAACAGGCATAGAGCGATAATGAAACTATAAATGCAAATATTATTTTCATTCTGTTATTCCTTCCTGTTTCATAAAGCCAGAGTATTTTATGTATCTCATTGAGAAAACAATACTCGTTTGCTGACATTTATATTTTACATCCTGCAACACACTTGCCCATACTGTCGAATGACATGGTTTTACCACTCAGTGGCAGATGAACCGGGACTCGACTGGCGTTGATAAACGTTGCAGTACGCGTACCTTTAAGCACTTTGCCATCACGGGTGGCCTGTTCATTGGCATGGGATGGAATAACCGCAGCAGGTTTAATCAGTTCGTTGACGACATAGGCCGCTTCGGTTGGGCCGGTCGTAAAAGTATCTCCAATATTCATCACAACCAGTTTGGCGTCATAGTAACCACGGACTACCACATCCTGTTCTGCCGTAATGCCGGTATCACCAGACAGATAAACTACCAGCCCGTTGGTGAATTTTAAAATATAACCTGTCGGCGGACCAACGTAGGCAGTAATACCCGCCGCCTGCATCGATTCACCCAGGCTACCACCAATAAATTCCGGCGCTAATCCGTTACTATGTACGGCAGGCACCGTGGTAATACCGACACCATCGATGGTTTGCATGGCACCAAAACGTACCAGCATTGAGTTTTTGGGATCACCACCGGCCGCCTTCAGCTTACCGGCAAAAAAACGAGGCATTTCACTGCCAGTTACAATTTTAGCTTTGCTGGCAAGCGCAATATTGACACTGCTGGAATTGGGTGTGGCATCGATTGATGAATCCGGTTGGGCACAGGAACCGGCATTGACGGCTTTGGTGTGACGATTACCAATGTGATCTCCATGCACATGACTCACCAGAACCACATCAATCCTGCCCAGGCGCGGATCGCCAGCACCGGCTACCGTATGGCCCGCATCGTATAGCAATCGAGTACCATTGGGGTCTTCAAAAATCAGCGCCCGATCCAGCTTGCAGAATTCCCCATCCTGACCGCCGAGAGGTGTTATCTTTACCACAGCAGCGGCACCGGCACTGATGGCATAAAACGACAGCAACGCAACAACTAATCCGGTCGATACTATTTTTTCCTGCATGATTTTTACCTCCATTGTTGAACCATATTTAATGCGTCGCTTTGTCGCCCCAGATATCTTTCAGGCGTTGATCGCGACCACAGTTCCAGCGATAAAACTTATAGCGAACTGGATTAGTTTTATAATAATCCTGGTGATAACTTTCCTCACCTTTAATCGGATAAAATGTCGATGCCATTAAAACAGGCGTGACGACTTTTTTATCAGGAAACTGTTCGACTACTTTTCTTTTTGTTTCTTCTGCAATTTTCTTTTCATTTTCATTGGCCACAAATATTGCGCTTAAATAACTCGGGCCTTTGTCGCAGAACTGACCTCTGGCATCAAATGGATCGATGTTTAGCCAGTAATATTCCAGCAATTCCCGGTAACTGATTTTTTCAGGATCATAGGTGATTTCAACCGCCTCATAATGCCCGGCATGATTACCCTGGTAAGTAGGATTTTTCAGGGTGCCGCCAGTAAACCCCGAGATCACATCGGTGACACCTTCCAGCTTTTCAAAATCAGATTCCATACACCAGAAACAGCCACCGGCAAGCGTGGCTTTATCAGCTACGGCATTAAATGCATAGAACGACATGCCGGCCAGCACGTATAAAAAACATTTTCTCATCATGATATTTTCCTGCCCATTTCCAGATTAATCAGCAACAACTGTCCAGTTAGTCTGCTGTGCTTAATAGAAATTCAACCAGGCCAGTATTAAGTGCCATGTAAAGCTATTTGCCACCAAACTACCATACACAATACGGGGTTGTATCCATTTTAATTCCTGACAATATTGGTCAGGTACAAGAGCACCATTAATAAACCAGTTTCCCCCAGGGATTTTCATGCTGTTATTAACCAGCGGTCGATATGTTGATATTGCAACGAATCGCGCCAAATATCATGCCTTGCAGCGCCATGGCCCGGCACCTGATACGGAGCACCGGGCCTTGTACGCACTGGCCGACATAATTTACCGCTTCTGTGATAAAGACGGAAATCCCCGCCATGGCTGGACAGAATACGATTATGCCTTCTATGGATATACGCTGGCTGATATTCAGCGGGCGAGAGACTGGAGCGATACAGTTAAACCCGATACACTCGACAGTTGCAGGCGATCAGGCGCCGCTATGATGTGGAAATTCCCAAATCACTAAATCGCCTGGGTAAAACTTTTCACTGCGCTGTTGAACAAAGCACAATTGAAACCCGCAACCCCTGGCTGAATCTGGTGAAATCAAAAAACAAATGGCGGGTATCTGATGGCCATGGCAAATTTGAAACTCGGGATAAGTACCATAGTCGTGAAGAAGCCATGGCGGTTTTACATCGGCATTGCAAAACAATTAATCTCTCGGTACCGGTTTTTTTAATTAATGAAGCCTTGCGTCGACAGATTGCTGAAACCGGTTTACCCCTGTTTGGCGAGCATGTAACCGCTTAAGAAAAACCGCGACACCATCAGGATACAACGCGAAGTTTTTCCGCCTCGCGAGCGGGTGTAACGAGCGGCTCATTGCTGCTGCCCAGAATACTTTTATTCTTGGCACTGATCTCTATCCAGTTAAAAATTGCCTGCCACTGTTTACGATCTAGCACTGTCGATTTATGTTCCAGCTCATGTATCCCCAGCCCGGCTTTCATGAAACGATTATAATTCTGGGTATCCCGCAATTGTGCCAGCACGGGAATATTCAGTTTATTCAAAAAAGTTTCCAGCTCTTTAAACGCCGTGGTGTTCTTACGCACCTTATTGGTAACGATAGCGATGCGGGCTTTACCACGCTGTACTTTCAATTTCACAATCAGTTCACGCAGGAATTCACCGGTGGCGCAAATATCCAGCCAGGCCGGCAATACGGGAATCAGAATATAGTCCGCACCTTTCAACTGTTGCGCCAGATCAGGGCCTTTTAAACCAGGGGGTGTATCAACAATTAACCGGCTAGTTTCGGGAGGAATACGCATGTGCCAGCTCATGGTGACACCTTTGGCCGCTGTGCGATGCGCGGTTACGCCATGAATGGGTGCCACCGATTCCGGTCGCGCGTCCAGCCAGCGCATGCTGGAGCCCTGCTGATCATAATCGTACAACGAGGTCTGAAAACCTTTAGAAGCATAGAAACTTGCTAAATTGGTGGAGATAGTGCTTTTACCGCAGCCGCCTTTGGCGTTAATTACGACAATGCGAATCATAGGGCTTTTGCTTTAAATACGGGATAAATAAAGCTCATACTGGTTACATCCTATGTGAGTTTTTTATCATTTAATATTGTTATTTCCTCCCTGCTATTACTGTCCTGTTGTGCTTCCAGCACCCTGTTGCACTCGATACTAGCACACTATTTGTCTTTTATTGAATATAAGTGATTGATATTTAATGAATTGATAGCAGCTATTTTCGCTATCCCGGCCGATTCTGATGATCTGTTGAAATTAAATATTATTCATAAGCATCGCGCAATTCAGTCATCGGGAACATAAAACTCTGTTTGAGTACCGGACTTTGACTGATCATCAAAGACCTTGAATTCATGGGTACCAATTTTAATCGAGTCGCCGTGTTTGAGTCGCTGATCCTTTACCAGCAAGTTATTCACATAAATGCCATTGGTGCTATCAAGATCCCGGATAGTGACATCGAATGCGTTAGTTAAATAAGGACTGGGCTCAAGCCTGATAACGGCATGCTCACCACTAACGACTCCGTCTTCGAGCTGCAAACTGTTGCCGTGATTACGACCAATCGTAAAATCGCCTTCCGCCAGATTAATTTCAGAAACAACGACACCATTTAATATATGTTTTAGTTTTATCAAAACCCGCTCCTAACAGACAAATAAACGCATGCACTTGATTTCGAGGGCTTAACACCTGAAATAATTATAATTTAATAAAAGTAGCACAATTTAATTTGTCAACGCTTCCGAAATACTAGAACCATCTCTCAATTCAACATTTTCTCTAAAGCGCATAACTGTAGTAAGTCGGTTATGATACGACAGCCAGCGCAAGATCCATTGGTCTTCTGTGCGGTGCGGATCAACCGGTCGACGCAACATCGTAAGCCTGCATAACCCACTCGCAGCCTGATATCGGTAGCCTGATACCGGCAATTTATTCTATTTTTCCAGTAGCGGCTATCCGATATACGTCAATTTACGTTATTATCATAATTAGTGGGGCATGGCTGTTAACTATAGAAAGTGAAATTTGCTCAAAATAATCAGCTGAGAACAAATAATGAATTAATCGAGACAAGCATTCAGTTAAAAACTGGATACCTACAGGCTCTCGAGAAAATATAACATGGCGCAGGGATTTATTAGTGACATCACATAACTACCATAATGCTCTACCAGAAGGCTATAAGCTTCACTGGTTTGAAATTGGTAAAGTTATAGGTAAAGGTGGCTTCGGTATCACCTATCTCGCTAATGATGAAAATCTCAATACCCGGGTCGCCATTAAAGAGTATCTGCCCGAAGACTTTGCCACCCGAGTTGACGAAAATACGGTGCAGGCCAAATCAGAAAACCAGCAAAGCCTGTATAACTGGGGCCTGGACCGGTTTATTACCGAAGCCCGCACCCTGGCCAAATTCAATCATCCTAATATAGTGCGTGTGCTGAGTGTTTTTGAGCACAATGGCACCGCCTATATGGTGATGGAATACGCCGATGGAGAGGACCTCTCCACAGTCTACAAAACGCGGGACCCGTTCACCCAGGATAAGTATCTCGATACCTTTATCCCGATAATGGATGGTCTGGCACTGATTCACAGCGCCGGCTATATCCACCGTGATATCAAGCCCGCCAATATCTATATCTGTGAAAATGACTCCCCCATCCTGCTGGACTTTGGCTCCGCTCGCCAATCCATTGAACACCAGACCAAGGCACTGACCAGCCTGGTTACCTTTGGCTATGCTCCCTTTGAGCAATACAACGAAGGCAGCGGCAAGCAGGGGCCCTGGACTGACATTTACTCACTGGGTGCCAGTATGTACGTCGGCATAACCGGTGAAAAACCGGTCGATGCACTGAAACGGGGTGGCACATTTTTAGACAAAGGCATTGATCCTTATAAACCGTTGTCAGTGGTGGCAGCCGGCCGCTTTGAAGATAATTTCCTGCTGGCGATCGACAATGCCCTCATGTTCAAGGCAGACGATCGTCCGCAACATATTCTTAGCTGGGCCGATATGCTTCTTGGAAAAGAACAGGCGCCACCTTTACCCGACTATGTACTTGAGGAAGAAGTGGATGATGAAAGCGAAACGGTCGTCGTCAGTAAAGATGGCTCCGGTGCGCCCACCGGGCCGTCACGGGGCACCCAGGGCCTGATTGATGCTTATGGCAGACGCAGGACGAACCGTGAAGAAACCTGGCAAAAAACACGCGCAGATAAAGACGCTAGCGCCAGAACAGGCTCATCACGGACCGAAGGAACCACAAAATCGAAGTTGTTTACAACAGCCCTCAGTAATTTGGCAGCGGTATTTCAGGCCCTTGCAGCCCCCTTCGCTAATTTAACAAATAAATCCTATGGCAAACCTGTTCTTGGCGTCAGTGTTGCACTTGTCGCTATTTTTACGGCCATCCTTTTCTGGCCGGAATCAGACAAAACACCTGAAACTGTAACCACAACACAGCCCACTACGCCCGAAACTGTAAGCGCAACACCACCGACTGCTCCTGAAACAACACCCACAGTGAAGTCAGTAGCTAAAGAAACGACACGAATAGTAAAAACTCCCCCTGCGCCCAAAACTCCTGAACCTGTAGCTGATGCCCCATCCGACAAAATTCAATCACTTCTCACGCGCGCGCTCAAGAGACAGGTGTCCGGCGATATATTTACGCCGTTAAATGACAATGCAATTTATTATTTCAAAGAAATTCTAAAAATCGATAAGTCTCAGAAGGATGCTTTACAGGCCTTAAAAGACATTCATCAACAATATATTGTTACCGCCCGTCAACAAATTAACCAGCAGAACTACACCGCTGCTTCCCAGTCACTACTACGAGCAGAAACGGCCAGAGACGATGATCCGCTGAATAATGAAATCCGCTTAATGTTACAGAAAGGGCAAATTGACGAATTTCTTATGCGGGCCAATCAGGCACTCGAAGAAGAACGGTTCACCTCGCCCTCTTCTGACAATGCGCATTATTTCTTCCAGCAGATTAAAGAACTTGATGCCAACAATCGCGATGCTAAAAATGGCATTAAACTCATCGAATCCCGCCTGCTATTCCAGGCCGAAACTCAGATACGAAATAAAGAATATGACCAGGCAGCCAGTTTCCTGAACCAGGTTGACCATGTTAATCCCAAATCTAAACAGGCGGCCCAGTTACGTAAAAAAATTGCTGCGCAAACAGGCACCGCATCTAAAACCAAAACTTTACTGGCAAAAGCCGATCAGCAGTTTAAAAAGAAACATTACACCAGCCCGAAAGACGATAACGCTTATGATACCTATCGACAGGTTTTAGCCATTGATGCTAATAACAAAGCAGCAAAGTCCGGTATTTCTAAAATAAAGAATTTTTATAAGAAACAGTTTAATAAACATATTGCTGCAAACCAGGTAAGCCGAGCTCAGCGTGACCTGACAAATCTGGAAAAAATAGCCCCGAGAGATCGTGCCACACAACAAATGAAAATAACCCTGCAGAATAAGAAAAAGGCATTACAAAAACCCCAAAAATCAGAAATTGAACAGATCAGTGACCTGATGGGCGAGTTCAAAAAACAACT
>JAPHRO010000021.1 GCA_026195895.1 Gammaproteobacteria bacterium | reverse complement strand
CGGCCCTGTTCTGGATTGCTCCCGGCAATCCAGTCGAACCTTATCGAGGGACTCGTCCAGAGTTCCCCAGCCAACATAGGAAAGGCCCGCTCCGCCGGCCAGTGCAATTCTCGCTGAGCCAGAATTATTCGGCGCTTCCCTGCGCCTCACCCCTTCGGGGCCAGGGCCGAAAAACGCGGCCCTGTTCTGGATTGCTCCCGGCAATCCAGTCGAACCTTATCGAGGGACTCGTCCAGAGTTCCCCAGCCAACATAGGAAAGGCCCGCATATAGCGGGCCTTTCCTATGTTGGCTGGGGAACTAGGATTCGAACCTAGATTGACGGAGTCAGAGTCCGTAGTCCTGCCGTTGGACGATTCCCCAATAAGCCGTAGGGAACCTGAGATATTAACGTTTCGAGAACTGTGTCGCGCGACGTGCTTTGCGCAGACCCACTTTCTTACGTTCAACCTCACGTGCATCACGAGTAACGAAGCCCGCTTTGCGTAATGGGCTACGCAGGCTTTCATCATATGCAATCAGTGCACGAGTAATTCCATGACGAATGGCGCCAGACTGACCTGTACTGCCACCGCCTTTTACAGTGATATGAAAATCAAACTTATTGTTCATTTCCACCACATCTAAAGGCTGTTTCACAACCATGATCGCAGTCTGACGGCCAAAAAACTTGTCAATTGGACGACCATTTACTTTAAATTCGCCGTTACCAGCAGTCATGAAAACACGAGCACTGGAAGTTTTGCGGCGACCGGTTGCGTAATATTGGGTTTCTGCCATGAGGGTTCCTACCAATTAAATTTCCAGCGCTTTCGGCTGCTGGGCTGTATGTTTGTGATCCGGACCAGCGTAAACCTTTAATTTACGGTACATTGCTCTGCCTAGTGGATTCTTCGGCAGCATGCCTTTAACTGCACGCTCAATGATCATTTCTGGTTTTTTATCAATCAATTTATCAAAAGTGATTGATTTTATGCCACCGATAAAGCCTGTGTGGCTGTAGTATCGCTTATCGGTGGTTTTATTACCTGTTACACGTACTTTCTCAGCATTGACTACAACGATATAGTCGCCAGTATCAACGTGCGGTGTATAAACTGGCTTATGCTTGCCACGTAAACGACGGGCAATTTCAGTCGCCAGACGGCCCAGGGTTTTGCCATCGGCATCAACTACATACCAGTCGCGTTTGACCGTCTCTGGTTTGGCACTGAATGTTTTCATGTTACTTGTCCTACTGGATGTTCGCTCTTTACGAAAGGCGGAGCATAATACAAGCTTTATGGGCCTGATTCAAGTCTGTATTGACTCATATTGATGAATATTTTGCAGACAAAAAAAAGCATGGCAGGGGATGCCATGCTTAAATAATACCACCAAAGGAGGATGGAGGAGTCACTTCATGAATTAACAAGCACTCAGCTAATTCATTACATAAGCAGATACTAATTTATGGGCTCGAATAATGCAAGCCTTTTTTAGCCCTGATTTCAAATAAATAAAGGCCTCTCCATAACATACAGCTAATCAATACTCGCCATTTGACAATACATTAGCTGATTGATAAATAAGGATATTTTCCAGATTCAGGGAAGCAGGAGACGCTCCACTTTGCGACCATTAAGCAAATGCTCCTGAATTATCTCATCCACATCATCTTCATCGACAAAGGTATACCAGGTTGCTTCCGGATAAATCACCATAACGGGGCCACTATCGCACCTGTCCAGACAGCCGGCTGTGTTAATCCGCACCTTCCCTTCCCCTGACAGACCTAACTGCTTTATTTTAGCTTTGGCATACGCCCGTATTTTGGCTGCGCCACCCTGTTCACAACACAGCTCTTTTCCACTTCGTTTATTGGTACATATAAATACATGGTACTTGTAATATGACATTGTTCATTCTCGTATCACTTAATTAAATAAAATTATACATTCCGATTGCATTAAACCTGGATTAAAATCTCATCTTCATGACAATACACCAACAACTGGACAATACAGATCTCTGCGTCATGTGCGGTATGTGTTTGCCAGGCTGCCCCACATACCAGATATACAAGGTAGAAGCCGAGTCTCCCCGGGGTCGAATTGCACTTATCCAGGCCCTCAAAAATGGCCAGTTATCACCGGATGAAAACACTCTCAAACATCTTAATCACTGCCTGGGCTGCCTCTCCTGTGAGGCCATGTGCCCTTCACAAGTTCCTTTCGGGCAGTTAATAGACACTATCAAGCAGGTAACCAACAATGACTACCACAAGCCCTACCTGTTAAGAAAACTATTACGGCTCAATGAGCAGCCGGGTGGGCTAGGTCGTTTTCAGAGCATATATCGCATCCTGAATAAGCCGGTTATTAATCAGCTAGCCAATCTTGGCCTGCAACTGGCGCGCCAGCCAAACAGCGCCATTAATGCACTAATGGCTCAATCACAGCAAGCCAGCCCACTCGCTATTTATTATCCCGCTTCAGGAAAAATCCATGGATCGGTTGCCCTGTTCACCGGGTGCATGACCAGCTCTTTCGACATTGAAACGCTGCAAAGTAGCGTTCGATTACTGACATCACTGGGCTTTGACGTCCACATACCTCAAAATCAATTTTGCTGTGGCGCTATGCACCAGCACAATGGGGAGCCTGAAACCGCAGCGATACTCGCCGGGAAAAATAAACAGCTGTTCCAGAACCTTAACGTTGATGTTTTGCTCTGGTCCGCATCAGGCTGCGGCAGCCAGTTAGCTATTTCAGATTTAGCTGTTCCCGCTCAGGATATTCGCACTTTTCTGCTTGAGCAGATTCAAAACAAACAGTTAAGGTTTAGCTCACTAAATCAGAAGGTTTTAGTTCACGAAAGCTGCAGCAGCAGAAACGCCCTGGGATTATCCGGTCTGACCAAACGTCTTTTACAGCATATTCCAGACATAAGCCTGCTAGAACCTGCACAGGCCGATCTGTGCTGCGGCGCCGGTGGCAGCCAACAAATTGTTTTTGCGGAACAGGCCAAAGCTTTACTTGATATAAAGATCAATAACCTTGAAGAGTTGAACAGTAACTGCCTGGTCAGCGATAACCTGAGCTGCAGCCTGCACTATAAAGCGGGATTGAAGCGCCGCAACATCCAGCTTGAGGTCATTCACCCCATCACCCTGCTCGCCCGACAGCTTAAATGATATACTTTGACGTTCAGACTCCCATATCAACCGCTCGACAGGCACAACAATAAACTAATGCGCGATTTCTCACCACTTGATCAATTTATAATGCAGGCCGACCACGCGCTACGAACTGTTGTTGGTAAACCCCGCATAACAGAACGCCCTAATCCTGCACAATACACAGCAGCGAATGAATTAAGCGAAACAGAACGTAAGCTGGCCGCCGGCTTAATGCGCATAAACCACTCGGGTGAAGTTTCAGCTCAGGCCCTGTATCAGGGGCAGGCGTTAACCGCCCGACTGGAATCCGTCCGCGACAGCATGGAGCGGGCGGCTATGGAAGAGAATGACCATCTGGCCTGGACAGAACAGCGACTCAACGAACTGGGCAGTCATAAAAGCTATCTAAATCCGCTCTGGTACTCAGGATCATTGGCAATTGGCGCTTTTGCCGGTGCCATTGGAGATAAATGGAGCCTGGGTTTCGTCGCTGAAACAGAACACCAGGTTATTCGTCATCTGGACAGTCACTTAAATAAATTACCAGCACAGGATTTGCGCAGCAAAGAAATCCTGCAACAAATGAAAGAAGATGAGGCCCATCATGCCACCGTCGCTATTGAAGGTGGTGGCGCAGAATTACCCTGGCCAGTTAAAAAATTAATGACCGCAATGTCGAAGCTAATGACCACTACGTCCTACTACATTTAAGCAGTAGAAACAAAGTCTGGACGCAGAGTAATCATCGCCGATAAAACATTGTTCTCTCGCATAAAAAAAGCCACCCTGCTATAAGTGGCTTTTATTCACAAACCAGCGTCATACTCAAAGACTAAACAGCCTGAACATAAGACTGCTCAGGCGAACTATCTGTTGCTGCTAACGATTTCTCAGTCAGCCAGTGCTCTATTTTATCCAGTAATTCTTTTTTATCGACGGGCTTTTGCATAAAGTCCCTGGCACCCAGCTTAATACCCCAAACTTTATCCGACCCCTGACTTGAACCACTGATGATGATGATAGGAATATGGCCAGTATCTGGCTGCCGAGTTAAATACCGAGTCGCCTGAAAACCGTTGATTTCAGGCATCACTATGTCCATCAAAATCAGATCAGGCTTTTTATGGCGCGCCATGAGAATACCCTGCTTGCCATTTTCTGCAGTAATGGTATTGATGCCAACGCTATTAAGTATTTTCTCCAGAGCATATAACTGCGTTCTGGAATCATCCACAATCAGCACACTGATATCTTCAAAACATATGGAAGATTTAGAGGCATCGGGCTTAATTTGCTGCTTATGGCGACCAAACAAACTGGTCAGTAAATTATTTTTCATCTTGGGCTACCGCTTTGATCATTTATATGCCAGTAGATATAGATCTTGCATTGAATAGTATTAAGCTTTGTCAGGAAATTTGATAGTAATCACAGGACGATTATGATCATCCTTATGCGCCTGGAGATGCAAACTCACTGGTTCAGGCTGGCGTCGTCCATTGATAGAGTTGTTAGGTATTCGATATACTCGGAAATCATAATCCAGATCTTCAAACCGGCCATGCAAGGCACTTGCCGCCATAAACAACACATGCCGCAAACGCTGCAATACAGCTAGTTCATCAAAGGATTTACCATCTTTTGATTCCAGCTCTACACAGTCTTCCCATACTGCCGATGTCATGTATACAGGTCTTCTGAAATTAAATAATCGTGCCGTACTCGTTACGTCCCTCAACTCGGGATTTTGATCGTTACTTAAGTGATATTCTTCTTCCGGATACATAACAATAGTACATACTACTCATTAGGATGTTTAATAGTAATAACGGGTTGATTGAACTGATCTGAATGAGCTTCTATCTTGAGCGTAGTGGCTTCAGGGTGGCGAGCCTTTTTATCATTAGGCACACGATGAATACGAAATTCACATTCCACATCTTTTACCCGACCATGTAAAGCGCTAGACGCCATAAAAAGCACATGCCTTAAACGCTGCAGTACCGCCAGTTCATCAATAGTCTTGCCATTCCGATCCATTAACTCAACACAATCATGCCAAACTGAATCGGTCATATACACTGGACGATTAAAATTAAATAGCCGCGCAGTACTACTTACATCTCGCTGCGGCAAATGTCCTGCATATTGGCTATCAGAGCTATATTGAATACTCATTACCGTCAAATACTCCAATCACAACTAAAGTCTAATATTTACGCTAGAAGCCCGCTGTTAATCAGATCACATATTGATTAAGCTGGACAACCTGAATACCTACAATTAATAGTATTTTTCAATGATTTATCAAGCACTTTCCGTTGATTGATCACAAAAATTACGATATTAGGGAAAAATCACTATGATAATTTCGTTATAGATATAACAACGATATCGGCCGATATTCTATATTATTTATCAAATTAAATGCTAATTGAGCCAGTTTTCAGACGAAATGCCCTGTTTTGAACTCTCAATCTATTCCTTCGGAACTTAATTCAATCTCTTCCTGGATGCTCAAATTATCCTCAATTGCTCTTAGAACCCTCACCAGCAGAGGTGACAGAACACGGCTATTGAGTAAATTACGATCTACATTTTCAAGCCAGCCAAATATCGATATTTTTAGCTGTTCTTCGGTGCGAACAGACTGCTCTATGTCGTGTGCCAGCTTTTGATATTCTTTGATGGACGGAGTGAGGCCGAGCTTTGAAATCAGTTCATTCAGAGGATCAAGCCATTCCTGGCAGCTATCATCCAGTCCCAGCTCTTCTGGCAGCGGTTTGCCAGTATCTTCAGGTACTGCACTGACCCACAACCTGAAGCTATTCACCTGCAATGAGTGGTATAGCGGCTCGTTTGAAAGCAAAAACACAATCAAATTGGCCTGATTAGCATGAAACTGTACATCGCTATACGCCCAGATCTTAGTTTTTACAAATTCAAATAGTCGAAGATGCTGCTGAAATTCAGCCAGATGCAACTGATCCAGTATTAAGATGATGCTTTCAGCCTCACTTAATGCACAGGCTTCCGTCATAATCCGATCGAATGGCTGGGTGGGAGGCTCTTCCGGGAGCTCCTCACCTTCAACCACTCGCACCGTCTGCGGCACGGGTTTATCCGCTCCAAACTCATAGTAAAGCACATGACTGACTTTCAACGCCTGCGCCAATGCATTAGCGAAAGCGGTTTTACGCCGTCCCGGCTCGCCATCTACATTCAGACAACGAATATTTTCATTCGGGTGTTCAAGAAAACGCTGAATAGCGTAATCATAATTTTCACGGGATTCAAAACCGTATTCGGCCAGCGCCTGTTTAAGTGGGAACATAGCTAAAGATGCGTTTTTATAAGATTAATAATATAGTTAGTTGTAATAACACATATATATAACGGGCTCAAATATGTCAGACAAACATGATCTGGATTTATTGATACGTGGTCATGTACCCATCATTGCAGTAGAGACCTTTGAAGAACGTCGCACACTTGAGCTGCTTATCAACAGCGCAACTCGAACTTTTATCCCCCTGTTTAAATGGACAGTCACAGACGGATTACAGCGCCTCGATATTGATCTTGACCCGCAGAAACATGTCGCCGCCCCACAGGATGCACTACGCCATATTAAGGCGTCAAACCTGCAAGGCCTCTATGTCCTGCTGGACTTTGATCCTTACTTAAACGACCCGATCAATATACGCCTGCTAAAAGAAATTGCCATGATGTTTGAAGGCAACAAAGGAAAGTTGATTCTAGTTAGCCACCGGCTTTCATTACCCAAAAACCTGCAGCGCCTGACCGCAAAGTTTCAATTGCGCTTACCCAGTCCTGCTGAACTGGAAGAATTGATCAAAACAGAAGCGCGCAACTGGCAAAACCAGAATCAAAACCGGGTTCGCACTGATCGCCCAACACTGGATCGATTAATACAAAACCTGTCCGGACTTAGCTTTAATGATTCTAATCGACTGATTCGTAACGCAATTATAGATGATGGTGCTATTACTGAAACTGATTTACCGGAAGTTATGGAAGCCAAATATCGCCTGCTCAACCAGGATGAAATATTGGCCTTTGAATATGAAACCGCTCATTTTTCTGATGTCGGCGGCATGAAAAAACTCAAAATCTGGTTAGAACAACGCCAGTCCGCCTTTCAGAATGGCGCAGACTTACCCACCGACCTGGATCGACCTAAAGGGATTTTATTACTGGGTGTCCAGGGGTGCGGTAAAAGCCTGGCCGCTAAATCTGTTGCGGGCATCTGGGGTATCCCACTGCTGCGGCTCGATTTCGGTCAGTTGTATAACAAGTACGTCGGCGAAACCGAGCGCAATCTACGCCAGGCATTGCATACAGCCGAAGTTATGGCGCCCTGTGTTTTATGGATAGATGAGCTGGAAAAAGGCATTTCCTCGGGCAGCGAAGATGAAGGCACATCAAAGCGCCTGCTTGGCAGCCTGTTGACCTGGATGGCTGAAAACAAACATCCTGTTTTCATAGTCGCCACTGCCAATCAAATAGAAGCTCTGCCTCCGGAGCTGATCCGCAAGGGCAGACTGGATGAAATATTTTTTGTGGATCTGCCCGATCATCCAGCTCGACAAAGCATATTCAAAATCCATTTTAAAAAACGTAATTTACCTGAAACAAATATTGATTTTCAGCAGTTGGCTCTGGCCAGTAAGGGCTTTTCTGGCGCAGAAATAGAACAGGCGATAGTCTCAGTAATGTATGCCAGTCATGGCCAATCCAGCCCCATTAAAACGCAAGATTTTCTAAGTGAAATAAAACAGACGCGACCCCTGTCGATTGTGATGGACGAACAAATAAACCAGCTACGTCACTGGGCCAGTGAACGCACGGTGTCTGTCGATTAGAATATTTTGGTGTGGGTAAAACGCCGACGAATATCGCGTAAAATCACAAATAACCAGGGCCAGATAATGGCGCCCATCAGACTGGGTAAAAAATAACTGGCCAAATCATCGGGCGCCTGCCCTACGATGCCGTTTACCCAGAGCACCAGCAGCTGCTTAATCATTAACAACACAAAAACCACTAATGATTGCTGCACCAGAGAATATACGCGAATACGCAAATACTGTAGTTGCACCAGATAAGCCACCAGCACCAGGCCAATGGCATGCTGGCCTAAAATTGAACCCTGAGTAACGTCCAGCAACAGACCAAAAATCCAGGCAACAGTCACACCAACGTTTTCGGGCACAGCCATTATCCAGTAAATCACCACCAGCGTTACCCAGTCCGGACGAAAAGCCTGCGCCCAGTCCGGCAACGGCAACATCATTAGCATTAGTGCCACTACCAGGGTTGGCGGTACAACTCGATAACAGCGGCTATCCAGCATTCTGTTGCCTCTTTTTACCAGTATCTGATTGTGCTGGAGACTCGTTCTCAGAGTCAGGCCCAGGATCTTCCTTTGATTCCGGTTCCGGTTCCGGTTCCGACTCCGGCTGTGGTGGATTGTGCCAGACCAGCAATACTTCGCGACTTCGATCCAGGTGGGCAACCGGTTCAGCTATCACCCGAGCAAAAGTTTCCCCTGCCGGCCGATCAATTTCAATAATTCTGCCTACCGGATAATTTGGCGGGAAGCGCCCCCCCAGACCCGATGTCACCATCAAATCTCCAACTTCGATCTCAGCATTATGGGGAATATATCGCAATTCAAGTTTATGTGGATGGCCGGTACCAAACGCCGTGCTACGCAGACCATTGCGATTAACCTGCACCGGAATGGCGTGACTTGGGTCTGATATCAGCATGGCGGTTGCAGAATATTTTCCAGTATGAATAATCTGTCCCATCACGCCCCAGGCATCAATAATAGGCTGTCCCAGATAAACATTTTTTTGATCGCCCTTGTTAATAATGACCTGCTGCTTATAGGGATCCAGGTCGATAGAAAGCAGCTCGGCAACCAGCACTTCCTCGCCCACTTTCGGTTGTGCACTGAGCATTTTGCGCAAGCGTTCATTTTCTTTTTCGAGAATACTCAATTTCTGCAAACTCACCTGGGCACGTAGCGATTGCTCTTTTAGCTGTTTATTTTCTGCTAACAGAAACTGATGCGAAGACAAAGATTCATCGCCCCAGCTTATAAACTGGGCCGGTAAATTTATCGCATAGCGAAGCGGGTAAATAACCACCGACTCAATCAGACTTCGAGCCGACTCAAGATGATGCCAGCGGTGATCCACCATCATCAGCATGATAGAAAAAATGATTAACAGGATAGTTCGCAGAGTAATCGAAGGTCCACGCATGAATAACGGCTGCATAGATGATCACTCTCTAAAATTAAGAATTAAACTCGTCAAAACAATTTTTCAGATTATTCCTGCATGCAGGCACGCAGGAAAAACTGAATAGCTATTTACTCTACAGCGAGGAAATCGCCGCCATGCTCGTCTATTAACTCAAGCACACGACCACCACCGCGCGCCACACAGGTCAGTGGTTCTTCTGCCATGATTACCGGCAAACCGGTTTCTTCCATTAATAGTCGATCCAGATCCTTGATTAAGGAGCCACCACCCGTCAGTACTATGCCTCGCTCCGCAACATCCGCACCCAGTTCCGGCGGCGTTTGTTCCAATGCAGTTTTCACGGCACTGACGATGCCATGCAATGGCTCCTGCAGTGCTTCCAGAATTTCATTGCTGTTCAGGGTAAAGCTGCGCGGAATGCCTTCCGACAGATTGCGTCCCTTCACTTCAATTTCCAGTAACTCTTTACCGGGATAAGCCGAACCGATCTGATGCTTGATCCGTTCAGCCGTGGCTTCACCAATCAGGATGCCGTAATTGCGTCGCACATAGCTGATAATACCCTCGTCGAACTTATCGCCACCAATGCGTACCGATGCCGAATAGACAATACCGTTAAGGGAAATAACTGCAACTTCAGAGGTACCACCACCAATGTCCAGCACCATGGAACCGCGCGGCTCGTCTACCGGCATACCAGCACCAATTGCCGCAGCCATTGGTTCTTCAATTAGATACACTTTCCGCGCACCGGCACCCGCCGCGGATTCTCGAATCGCACGCCGCTCAACCTGAGTCGCACCACAGGGCACACAAATGAGCACGCGCGGACTGGGTCGCAACATAGCGCTTTCATGCACCTGGCGAATAAAATGCTGCAGCATTTTTTCGGTGACATGAAAATCGGCGATAACACCATCGCGCATGGGGCGAATCGCAGTAATATTCTGCGGTGTACGACCCAGCATGCGCTTGGCCTCATGGCCATAAGCTTCTATCGCTTTAGGGCCACCGGGACCTCTATCCTGCCGGATAGCAACGACCGAGGGCTCATCCAGAACTATGCCCTTGCCACGAGCATAAATCAGAGTATTTGCGGTACCCAGATCAATAGATAAATCGTTTGAAAACATTCCGCGAAAGCGTTGAAAAAACATTGCGTAAGATCGACCCGTTTATTTTTAATTTATTTTTTACAATAAGGGATTATATATAGCACACCCCAGAATAGGCGCTACTCTATCAACGCCGGTGTTATAGAGCAAGCATGACAGTGGTTTCAAAGCCCATAATATGCTAATTTTGCGCGGTTTTAGACACAATTATCATCTCCAACCTGAATCCATGACTTCAGGGGCAATTTCAGAAGGCGGATATTGCTCTGCATCGGGATCAGAAATTCGTAGTTTCGCCCCAGGCTAAACCGGATTTTTTGAACCACAGCAGAAGTAAAACTCGCACTATAAAAACTTGCCATCAAAGTTATGATACAGCCTGGAGTAAACCACCCGCGGAGATCACCATGTCATTGGGACCCGATGATGTAAAAAATATTGCGCATCTTGCACGACTCAATATCGATGAATCCGATATTGAAAGCTATGCCGAAAGCCTGTCCAGTATTCTCGATCTGGTTGAACAAATGAATACTGTGGACACGACGGATGTGCTGCCCATGGCTCACCCGATGGATGTTTCGCAACGCTTAAGAGCCGATGAAGTGCTGGAAGAAAACCAGCGCGAACATTTTCAGAAAATCGCACCTAAAACCGAAGATGGTCTGTATCTGGTGCCGAAAGTTATTGAATGATTAGCCAGTTTATCCACAGGAATTTTTAAATGTATCATCAAAAAACACTGGCCGAATTAGCAGCGATGCTGGAAGCCGGCGACGTGACTTCAGTTGAGCTGACCCAGGCATTTCTTGACCGCATCAAACAGTATGACGGCGAACTCAACAGCTTTATTACCGTGACCGAAGCACAGGCACTGGCCCATGCCAAAGCCGCCGATGAAAAACGCGCCGCCGGTAATGCCGGGCCGCTGACCGGCATCCCAATTGCCCACAAAGATATCTTCTGCACCCTGGATGTGAAAACCACCTGCGGCTCTAAAATGCTGGATAATTTTGACGCCCCCTACAATGCAACCGTGGTTGAAAAATTACTCGCTGCCGGTGTGGTCATGCTGGGCAAAACCAATATGGATGAATTCGCCATGGGTTCATCCAATGAAACCAGTTTTTATGGCCCGGTCAAAAACCCCTGGAATACCAACGCGGTACCGGGCGGTTCGTCAGGCGGCTCGGCCTCCTGTGTGGCAGCACGTCTGGCACCCGCCTCAACCGGCACCGACACCGGCGGCTCAATTCGACAACCGGCTTCGTTATGCGGAATCACCGGATTGAAACCAACTTATGGCCGCGTATCCCGTTATGGCATGATTGCTTTTGCCTCCAGCCTGGATCAGGCAGGCCCAATGGCGCACACCGCCGAAGACTGCGCCATAATGCTCAACGCCATGGCCGGTTTTGATCCTCGCGATTCAACCTCGCTGGACAAAGCAGTACCTGACTATACGGCTGATTTAAATAAACCACTGGCCGGTCTGAAAATTGGCTTACCCAGAGAATACTTTGGCGAAGGCCTGGACGCTGGCGTTGCTGGGGTAGTGAATACTGCCATCGAACAGTACCGAAAAATGGGTGCAGAAATTATTGATATTACTCTGCCCAATACTCACCTGGCAGTACCGGTTTATTATGTTGTCGCACCGGCAGAATGCTCATCCAATTTATCCCGCTTTGACGGTGTACGTTTTGGCCATCGCTGCGATGATCCAAAAGACCTGGAAGACATGTACAAACGTTCCCGTGGTGAAGGTTTTGGTGCCGAAGTTAAGCGCCGTATCATGGTGGGAACATACGCATTGTCAGCCGGTTATTACGATGCTTACTACATCAAAGCACAACAACTGCGCCGCATGATTTCAGATGACTTTAGCAAAGCATTCGAACAGGTTGATGTGATCATGGGTCCCGCATCACCGGAAACGGCATTTAATATTGGTGAAAAATCCGATGATCCTATTTCCATGTATTTGTCTGACATTTACACCATCGCGGTAAATCTGGCTGGCCTGCCGGGCATCAGCATCCCCGCCGGATTCAGTAATAACATGCCGGTGGGTTTACAGATAATTGCCAGACATTTTGATGAAAGTCGTTTGTTGAATGTTGCTCATCAATACCAACAAAACACAGACTGGCACAAACAATCGCCAGACGCTTTCGCGTAACAGAATTTTAAGAGGTATTCTTTATGGAATGGGAAACCGTAATCGGACTGGAAATACATGCTCAGCTCCGCACTAAAAGTAAAATTTTCTCGTCAGCTTCCACCGCCTATGGCGCTGAGCCGAACACTCAGGCCTGTGCAGTTGATCTTGGCCTGCCCGGCGTATTACCCGTAGTCAACGCGGAAGCCATTCGTATGGCAGCCAAGTTTGGCCTGGCCACCGGCTCCAATGTTGCCAAACGCTCCGTCTTTGCACGTAAAAATTATTTTTACCCGGATCTGCCCAAGGGCTACCAGATTTCGCAAATGGATTTACCTATCGTTGAATCTGGCAATATAGAAATAGAACTGGAAGACGGCACAAAAAAAACAGTCGGCATTACCCGCGCCCATCTTGAAGAAGATGCGGGCAAATCTCTGCACGAGGATTTTCATGGATTAACCGGTATTGATTTAAATCGTGCCGGCACCCCACTGCTGGAAATTGTTTCTGAACCCGACATGCGCTCGGCCAAAGAAGCCGTGGCCTATATGAAAAAAATTCATTCCCTGGTGCAATACCTGGATATCTGTGACGGCAACATGGCCGAAGGTTCTTTCCGCTGCGATGCCAATGTATCGGTGCGCCCTAAAGGCCAGAAAGAATTCGGTACCCGCGCTGAACTGAAAAACATCAATTCATTTCGCTTCGTTGAACGCGCCATTAATATTGAAGTAGAACGCCAGATTGACCTTATCGAAGATGGTGGTGAAGTCGTACAGGAAACTCGTCTCTACGATGCCGATAAAAATGAAACTCGCTCCATGCGCTCCAAGGAAGAAGCCAATGATTACCGTTATTTTCCAGACCCCGACTTATTGCCAGTTATTCTGGATGACGCCTACCTTGAAGAAGTCCGCGCCACGTTACCAGAATTACCCGAAGCCAGGCGACAACGCTTTGTCACAGAATTTGAACTATCTGACTATGATGCAGGCATTCTGACCAGCTCCCGAGCCATGGCCGATTATTTTGAAGCAACAGTTGCCGCCACCAGCAGCGATGCAAAAACTGTTGCCAACTGGATCATGGGTGATCTATCCAGTCGCCTCAATAAAGAAGATATTGACATCACCCAGTCACCGGTCAGCTCAGCAATGCTGGCGACACTATTAAACAAAATTGCCGATAAAACCATTTCCGGAAAAATGGCCAAAGATGTGTTTAATGGTTTATGGAATAACGAAGGCGACGTTGATGGAATCATCGACAAAATGGGGGGCGGCCAGATCACCGATGATGCAGCCATCGAAGCCATGATTGATGAAGTGATTGCCAACAGCCCTGGCCAGCTGGAACAATATCGTTCTGGCAAGGATAAATTATTTGGCTACTTCGTTGGCCAGGTCATGAAGGCCTCGCAGGGCAAAGCCAATCCTGCTCTGGTAAATGGAATGCTGAAGAAAAAGTTGAACGGATAAACATTCGACACGGAGGAAGCAAAAAAACCTATAACACTTTTTGCTTCCTTCGCATCACTCTGTAGATAAAACCCAATGTCAGACAACGATCAGCTACACCGATTTATTATTGAAAACACCGATGTACGTGGCGAAATTGTACGCCTAAAAGCAACCTGGCAGGCAATTCTCGAACGCGCTGATTATCCTGAAAGTATACGCCGGGTGCTAGGTGAAGCTATGGCTGCCTGCGCATTATTATCGGCAACCATAAAATATCAGGGCTCGCTGATTCTACAGATACGGGGCGACGGCCCGTTACATTTACTGGTCGCACAATGCACATCTGATGGCACGCTGCGTGGCATTGCACGCTGGCATGACGATGTACCCGACCATGGCCTGAAATCGATATTTGGAAATGGCCAGATGGTGATGACTATCGAGCCCGATAAAGGCGAGCCTTATCAGGGCATTATTGCTTTACAGGGCGAACACCTGAAAGACGCCATTGAAACGTATTTTCAGCAATCGGAACAGCTTAACACCAACCTCTGGCTATCCGCCGACGATAATAGCTGCGCCGGTTTCCTGTTGCAGCAACTGCCCAATGAAACGCCTGGTGACGATCCAGATTCCTGGAATCGCACCACGCATCTTGCCGCGACCTTAAGCGATGATGAAATTCAGCAGCTACCCGTTCGAGAACTATTGCACCGGTTGTTCCATGAGGATGATGTCCGTCTGTTCGAATCAGAACCAATGAGCTTCAGATGCAACTGCTCCAGAGAACGGATTGATTCTATGCTCATATCCCTGGGATCAAAGGAAGTAAATAGCATTATCGAAGAAAAAGGAAAAATAGAGGTAGACTGCGAATTCTGCAATGCGCATTATGTGCTGGACAAGATTGACGTCGAGGCATTATTTGCCGCCTCAAACCAACCAGAGGTACCCAACACCAAACATTAAGTAGATTATTATACTATGACCGTTACCCACAAAATCAACGAAAAAAATTAAAGCTTAACCATATCTATTATCGGCAAGTTTGACTTCTCTACTCCTCCTGAGTTTCATAAATGCTATATTGACATTGCCTCTTCCTGCTCTGTAATAGTGGACATGGGAAAACTGAATAAATAGATCGTACGGCACCTGACTTGCTGTTATTACCTGATCAGTATTTTGCACATTCAAAAAACACAAAAAAACGCCAGCGAATTTATGAGAAAGGTACTGGATATAGTAAATTTCGTCAAAAATTTCTCAATAATATAAAATTCAAACAACCAGTTTACTGATGCCGCCGCGGCGTCCATCACCGGCGCCGTAATAGTTTTCGCCATCCTGCATTACGGAATGCGCACCACCAAAAAATAAATTAGGTTTTGACCATATCTGATGATTCGAAAATTCCGCTTTTATTTCTTCAATCACCCCAGCATCAAACTGACTTTCGATATTTAACAAGCCATCTTCCATATGCAGCCGTGGACTCATAACCGCTTCATCTAACGGCATTCCATGATCAATTAAATTTATTATCACCTGTAATAAAGCCGAGCGAATTCGGTTAGAACCACCCGAACCTGTCACCACATGACGACCATCATCCAGCAACATTAAACTTGGCGCCATCATCGAGGTCATGCGCTGACTGGTTTCCCATTGAAAAAAACCATGCGGATTTAGATCCTGCTCACCCAGCATATTATTTAGCATAATGCCTGTGTCCGATAACATATAACCACAGCCTTCACCATTGGACAGACTGAGACCCGCCATATTCCCTTGCTTATCAATAATACTAATATGTGTTGTACCTCGATAAGACTGCGCGTGATCTTTTATCTGGGCCGCATATTTATCTAGCAATTCCCTGTCTAATAAAGCATGCAAGTTTTCATTTTTAAATGCCTGATCTACACGAACTTTCTGTGTCAAGTCCATTGCCCTGGCAATTTTTATCAGTGACGCTACCGAACCAAACGCATCCGGTTCTGCACCTGAGCTTTCCAGCAACTTCAAAGCAAAAGCTATTAGAATACCGCCGGATGAAGGCGGCGGATTAGTAAATAGCTGACTATTCCTGTAGGAAAACCCTAATGCTTTTCGTTTTATACACTGATAGGACAACAAATCGTTTTTACTCAGCAGGCCACCACTTTCGATGCTCGCTTTTATAATATCGGTCGCTATTTCTCCTTCGTAAAAAAGCCGTTCCGTTTCATGCGCTATTGCTTCCAGAGTATTTGCCATTTTCGATGGCTGAAACACATCCCCTTCAACCAATAAAACATCTCTATTATTTTTACCTGAAAAATTATTTTTTACACTTTCGCTATGTACAAAAATTGGTTTGACGACATCAAAAATAAAAGCCTGAAAACTATTTATTCTGATACCCTGGCGTGCAAAATCAATTGCTGGCCTTACCAGTTCCTGCATTGGCATAGAAGCCAGATCCTTATGCACATTAAACAAACCGCGCATTACACCCGGTACCGCAACAGATGCATGACCGATATGAAACTCCTGCTGCGTTTCCCCAAAATCCGCAACAATTGGAAAAAAATCCATTTCAGGCTTTCCCAAACAGGTCGGGGTTTGCACAAAAAAATCATATAAAACGGGCCGAGTATTCCCGCATTTTGCCAGCATAAAGCCGCCGCCACCTGGCGATGCCAAAACAGGTTCGGCCACACAGGCCGCATAAAAAGCCGCAATAGCGGCATCAAACGCATTGCCACCATCGGCCAGAACCATTTCTGCTGCCTGCACAGTCAGCTCATGTCCCGCAGCAATAATACCTTTTGCCATAGCACAACTCTTATGTGTAAACTCCTGATTACCCAATCATAGCAGCACAGCCAGTACCATGAACAAAAATGCCGACACAGAATTTTTACGCGAAGCAGTGAAGCTTGCAATTCATTCTGTCGAAGTGGGTGGCGGCCCCTTTGGTGCAGCTATAGTTAAAGATAATAAGATTATTGGTCGTGGCCACAATCAGGTAACACTCAACAATGACCCTACAGCCCATGCGGAAGTGAATGCTATTCGCAATGCATGCAACACATTAAATGACTTTAACTTAAATGGCTGCACTATTTACACCAGCTGCGAACCCTGCCCAATGTGCATTGCAGCGATATACTGGGCACGTATTGATCGCGTTGTGTATGCTTCAACAGGTGAGGATGCAGCCACAGCGGGCTTTGATGACACACTCATCGCCAGCGAAATTTGTAAACCGTACAATCAACGTGTTATGAGTATCGAACACCAGGTTTGCGCAGATCATTTAAAAAGTTTTGAGATGTGGCTAAAGACCGAGAATAAAACGGAATATTAAAAATTCTGCTTAACCATAGGTGAAATACATGCCACCAATTGCTAACAGGACAATTAGCAACCAGGCAGAGACTATTACTCGCCATAGCATACGAACATGTTTTAGGCCCATAAAATAATCAATAATCAATTGTCCTTTTATCCAGGCTCCGGCCAGCACAATCGCCACAAGAACCTGTCCCGTATATCCCATGTGCGCAAAACCATACGATACGATGGTTAAAAATATCAGGATAAACCAGACTTTCAGCGCTCTAGATTCAGCCATCACAACTCACCTCATTAAATAAACAAGCGGGAACAGGACAATCCATACCAGATCAACCATGTGCCAATAGGATGCACCCGTCTCCACACCCGTATGATCCATTGCCGAATAACCGCCTCGCTTTGCTTTTAACATTACCGCGGTTAATATCACCAGACCTAAAATTACATGCATAAAATGAAAAAAGGTCATTGAGATATAGTAAGTATAAAAAGCATTGGTGCTCAGATTTATACCCTGACTAAACTTGCTGTAAAACTCGAAAATCTTTATAAAAATAAAAACCATTCCGGTGGCTATTGACAAATTGAGCCAGAAAACACATCTAGTCGATTCGTTTTTCTGGATAGCCAGCACCGCACGTACCACAAAATAACTGCTGGTAATCAGCACGACTGTATTAATCAGTCCCAGGCCTCTATCGAGCAGCAACTGTGACTGGTTAAATAGTTCAATATTATTGCTGCGCACAATGGCATAAGTCAGAAAAAACACGCCAAACACCAGTAATTCCGCAAAAATAAACATCCAGATGGCGAAATCACCTGGTAATTCTTTTTTGTTGGTTACGACTATTCTGGTCGCCTGTAAAGGAATTTCAGCAGACATCATAATTCTCTGGAGGGATGAAAATAAATTCAGGATCCGCTAATATACACTTTATCACCTTGATAAATATCAAATTAGAAACCATAGCGATATACTGCCCTGATCTCGGGATGATTTAATTGAAATGTGATCTAATACCTGGCAGCGATTACTACTAGAAAGTAAATTAGCTTTGCCTGTTACATACACGACCAGTTCGGACAAAAAATGAAAATAATATACCTGGAATTTCCAAAATTCATTCTATCGTTTTTAATGCTTGCTCTATTCATTGCCCCTCTCCAGGCAGAAACAGTCGCTTATGTCAGCGATTCGCTCACTATTCCGATGAGAAGTGGCACCACCAATCGACATAAAATCCTTAAATTCCTCCCCAGTGGCACGCAACTGAAAATTCAGCAGACCAGCGAAGATGGATCCTATGTAAAAGTTATAACCCCTGAGGACAAAGAGGGCTGGGTTGAAGTCGCACATATCATGGATCAACCGAGCGCCCGTGAACAAATGATTGTGCTAAATAAAAAACTGGATGATATGCAAAGCAAAATATCTAATCTTAAAACTTCACTCAGCGAAAATAAAAACCTGCTCAAACAATATGAAAATCAGAATACGACTCTGGACGAACAAAATAAGGCGCTTCGACGCGAGCTGAGCACGCTGAAAAAAACAGCGTCTAACCCTATTGCCGTTGCTGAAAAAAATAAGTCACTGGAAAATCAGATCACAGACATTAGCAATAAAAACGAACAGCTCATGCAGGAGAATGCGCGACTCAATGACAACAGCATCAAGGAATGGTTTATGATTGGAGCCGCTGTTTCTCTTGGCAGTTTATTCCTTGGCCTGATCATCCCAAGAATTAGCTGGCGTAAAAAAGAAAGCTGGGGCAGCAATTTTTAAAAAATGCATGTGCTATGCCAGGATTATATCTATTGACTTTCAATCGGTATTTTTAAATATCGTCGGCCATTGGCTTCTGCGTCGGGCAGTTGCCCTGCATTGATATTTACCTGCACACTTTGGTAAATCAATCTCGGCAGAGGAAGCCTGGCATCCCGCTGCTGCATAAAACTAACGTAATCCTGCTCACTTCGTGAATTATTTAAGTCGACATTAGACTGCTTACTTTCCAGAATCGTTGTCCATGTTCTTAACGCTCTATTTTGAGGATAGTCATGCCCCGGATAAACACGTGTATCGTCAGGCAGTTTATATAGTTTTTCTTTAATTGAATAATATAAATCACGGGCACTTCCTTTTGGAAAATCACACCGACCAGTGCCAATGTCTGGCATAAACAGCGCGTCGCCGGTAAAAACTGCATCATCAATTTTATAACTGGTACATGCCGGGGTATGGCCCGGCGTATGAATAACATCTATATGCAATGTGCCAGCGGTTAAACAGTCCGCATCGTTAACTAAAATATCGAACTGCCGAGCATCAACATGGAAATCATCTGGCAAATTAAATGTGTCTTTAAATATTTCCTGAACCTGGGTAATAGAAGCATTAATCACTAAAGGAACTTGATAATGTTTTTTCAAATACTGCATGCCAGAAAGATGATCCGCATGAACATGGGTATCAATCACGTAGTGCAATTTTAGATTATTGCCCTGTATAAACTGATCAACAGCATGCAGGCTATCTGTATATGTTTTCCATGCAACAGTATCGAGATCCAGCACCGGATCAAATATGACAGCGTCCAGGCTAACCGGATCATAAGCAATATGGGTTAAGGTAAAGGTTCGCTCATCAAACAGGGATTCAACTTCCATCTAGCACCTCTAGATACAGTAGTATTTGCAGACTCATAATAGCAGTAAGTTTATAATAGAGACTACCACATGCTGCTTTTATGATAAGCCTATGATTTGCAATACATTTGCCTTACAGATTAGTTTTTCGTTATGTTCTTATGAAAATTGGATTTGATCTAGAACAATATAGCTCTGCAGCACCTTCTCTATGCTGATATTACCAACTTCCCTCGCGAATTATTGAATAAGTATGGAGAAATAAAATGACGTTAAAAACAGAACTCAAAAGTGAAAATCAAAAAATCGCTGATACAATTGCCGTGCTCTCCCACCTGATTAATCATAATGAATTACGTTCAAATCCTGTATTCTGCGATCTGTTAAAACAGTTTTCTGATTCGGTTAACGACCATCTGAAACATGAAGGTAGATCCGTTTATTCAGAACTATTACCACATAAAGAAAATGGTGATTATGAAGTTGCCACAAAATTTATTAACAATACAAACATGTTAACTAAAATATTAGGCGATTATGCAAAACACTGGTGCAAGGCACCACGTAATTTCAACAATGATGAAGCGTTTATTGATGAAACGAAGGAAATTTTTCATCTGGTAACTGAGAGAATAACACTCGAGCAGGATAAATTATTCCCTCTATTAAAAAACTAAATCCCAGACAAAGAATAAAGTCATATTCTGGCTTTATTCTTTGTCTGAAGCTCGTTTAAAACAACACCGCCAATAACCAGTCGAATAACAAGCGATCATTGATTATTTTAGCGGTTAGACTCTACGACCCGATGCTTGCATTTAATGAAGTCTTTATGAGACACATGAATTAAATCCGCGATACGCCTCACCATGTGCTCTTCATATTTATCGATATGATTATCTGCAAAAGCAATAGACCACAGATATTCGACAATTTTAATTTTTTGTTGCTGGGTATAATGCTGAGCTATCAGCGTAGTAAACTGATGGTAATCCGTCGCTTCCTTAACTTCCTGCTTTGCCAGCATATACAGCTCGTTCGTTTCTGCATCGGATAATTCAAATTTTTTCTTTAAGGCTATCTTTACTGCCTGTTTTTCTTCATCTTTAACTTCATGATCCTGCTGCATCATTTCGATTAACAATGCCGCAGTTGCCAGCTTTAAGGCATGCGAATTATCATGCCCCTTCTCATTGATCATAAAGTTATTGTTAAAAAATGTTTTAATACTATCCAGCATATTGATGACTTCTTAAAAATTAATTCACCGCATAACCACGAAAATATTTTATTTACTAACGCTTAATTCAGTAACGACTGTAAATATCGCTGAGGTGATTTTACTGAGCTGTTCTGTCTCAATAATATAAGGCGGCATAATGTAAATCAGATTATTAAATGGCCTAAGCCAGACACCTAGCTCGACAAACCTCGGCTGTATCCAGTGCATATCGATCTCGCACTGCAATTCAACAACACCTATTGCGCCCATTACTCTGACATTTTTAACCGCGGATAATTCCTGACACCGCTGCAATTCGGCTCGCATCTGCTTTTCGATGCGATCAATTCGAGCCTGCCAGGGTGACGCAAGCAACAAGTTAATACTGGCACTGGCAACACTACAGGCCAGTGGGTTTGCCATAAACGTCGGGCCATGCATCAAATTACCCGGCTCACCCCCACCAATAGTCTCAGCTATATGCCTGGACGTCAGGGTAGCCGCCAGGGTCATATAACCACCGGTCAGCGCCTTACCCAGGCATAGAATATCCGGCCTTATGCCCGCATGTTCATAGGCAAATAATTTTCCAGTGCGGCCAAAACCTGTGGCTATTTCATCCAGGATGAGTAATACATTTAACTCATCACACAAAGCCCGTACTTTATGCAGGTAATCAGCACAATACATCCGCATACCACCGGCACCCTGCACCATCGGTTCCAGTATCACCGCAGCAATCTCGTTATGCTGTCGCCTGATTAAATTTTCAAAATCCTCAAAATTATCCGCCTGTCCCTGTTCATTACATATCGGCGCATCGGCAAAATAATGTTGCGCCAGCACGCCCTGAAACAAACTGTGCATACCATTAACCGGATCACAAACTGACATGGCGCCAAACGTATCGCCATGATAGGCATTGCGAAACGACAACAATCTGGTTTTATTTTTATTGCCTCGCGCCAGTTGGTACTGCAACGCCATCTTCATGGCAACTTCTACAGACACCGAACCCGAATCCGCCAGAAAAACATGCTGCAGGGAATCAGCAGTGATATTGATTAATGTTTCAGCCAGACGAACCGCAGGCTCATGGGTCAGACCGCCAAACATAATATGCGACATTGACTTGAGCTGGGTTTCGATTGCCTGATTTAGCACCGGCTGATTGTAACCATGAATAGCCGCCCACCATGATGCCATGCCATCGACCAGCCTGCGGCCATCAGCCAGTTCTATCATCACGCCCTCAGCAGCCACCACGGGAAACACGGGGGATGGTTTGCAGACATTGGTATAGGGATGCCAGATATGGTCTACATCATAGGCCAGCCAGTTTGCCGCATCGGTATAGTCGATGGATGTCGTCATACTAGGCGGAGCCGAATACGCTATCTCTTGCCTGTTGCCAGGCCTGCTCGCCAAAGGCGCGCTTGATGACCAGCGGCAGGGCACAGGATCCCACTGAAAGCAATTTATCGTGAAAATCTTTCAAATTAAAATCATCGTGCTGCGCCTGCTGCTCACGAAGCGCCCTGATCAGCGCCCAGCCCGTGGCATAACCCATTGGCGTAGTCGGTGCCTGGGTATACCAACTGATATCCGCTCTGGCCTGATCAATACTAAAGCCCAGTTCAGTACACATGCGCTGGGCCGCCTCATCGATAGTCAGGCCACGGGTCTGCAATTCCACATCCAGCATCACCCGCAGGGCACGCCACAGGCGGTCGCGCAGCATAATAAACTGGTGCTCAGGTTTATCCAGGAAGCCCTGCTCCTGCATTAAATCTTCACAATATAAAGCCCAGCCTTCATACAACGTTGCCGAGGCATTGAGCAATCTTGGCAGGCTGTTGGCAGGATTCAAATTTGCCGTTACAAACTGCAAATGATGCCCGGGAAAGGCTTCATGGACACAGGTCAGATCAATGGATGTCCAGTTATGTTCCAGCAGATGGTCTTCAGACATCACTGGCGTCACATAATAATAACCACGTTGCGCCTCATCCCTGTAGGTGGGCTCTTCATAAGCCGCGAAAGGAATTTCGTGACGCAAAAACTCGGGGGTATCCAGTACCTTAAGCGCCTGATTCTCCGGTACACTCACCAGTTGATGCTCTTTTACAAAATCATAAGCCGCTTTCATTCGGGTGCGATAGGCGCTTAATAGCGCCTCGGGGCCGCCTTTGGGGTGGTCACATCGGATCGCTGCCAGCGCCCCTTCCAGATCATCACTACCATGCATCTCCTGCGCAAGGGACTTCAATTGCTCAACTGTCTGCTCGAACAGTTTTTCACCGAACTGATGCAACTGGTCTGTAGACACATCCAGAAAATGCGCTTCACTGAGCAAGCCCTGGAAAAACGTTTCACCACAGGCAAAGTCACCTGTCGCTTTTGGCGCCAGATCATGCTCCAGAAATCGTGCAAATTCCTCCATCGCCGCTGCGGCTTCATCACATACCGGCTGCATGCGTGCCGGATTCTGGAATTTCTGCATAACCACTGGATGGCGCGGTAAATCCCGAAAATAATTAGCACCCGTGATTGCCTGCCGAAGGGCATTTTGTAGCCACTCAGGGGGAATCAGCTCTGGCCTGGCGGATAAACAGGTACGCGCACCTCGCAAATATTCCGGCACCTGCTGCAATCGATGTTTGAGCGCTTTATGTAGCTGCTCGACGGGACGGGTCAATAGCTGATGGATCGCTTCCACCGGCACAAAATCCTGCGGATTGCGATACCGCCAATCCCGTTCCAGCAGTTCATGCAGCTCAATGACCACCGAGTTATAAAGGATGGAATAATCGATCTGCTGCTCGGCATTCAGCAAGGAAAAATCCATTTCATCCAGAGTTGATAAAACCTTTTCATTTAATGAGATCAGCGCGCCTATATCATCGTCACTATAGGCACGTAACAGGGTTTCATAACCACTCACACCAACTTGTACTGCCTGCTCCGGATGAAATCGAAACCAGGCTTTATAATATTGTTCCAGCAAGGCATTGAAAGCCTGCTGTGCAGCATTTTCAGACATTTTTTCTACTTTATTTTTTCAGCACTAAATTGTGACAATTAATCTTCGATAATCTCGAAATCATGGCTGACTTCGACGGTTGCGGCCAGCATGATCGACACTGAGCAATATTTTTCCGCTGTTAATTCAACAGCTTTTGCCACTTTCTTCTCATTTAGCCCCTTGCCTTTGATGACATAGTGCACGTGGATTCTGGTAAATACTTTAGGTACCTCCTCCGCACGCTCTGCTGACAGCTCAACAATACAGTCCTCGATCGGCTGACGCTGCCGTTTCAGTATTAAAACCACATCAAAAGCCGTACAGCCCCCCATGCCCATAAGTACCATTTCCATGGGTCGAGCGGCCAGATTGCGGCCACCACTATCAACTGCACCATCCATTACAATGGAATGCCCACTACCCGATTCACCCACAAATGTCATATTATCCAGCCACTTCACCCGTGCTTTCATACACTACACCCTAAAAAACTTGCTGATTGGTCACTAATTTGCGTTAATTAGTCCATTCACCCGTTTGTGGCAGGGCGGAATGCACTATAATCGCAGGATAATTAAAGATTCACGGAAAATACAGTAACGTTTATGAGCTTGTTGCCCAAAATTGATACATCAAATCCTTCGCTGGAACGGTTGCTAAATCATTGCCACCGCAAGAGCTATCCGGCCAAGAAAAACATTATCCACGAAGGGGATAAACCCCAAAGCCTGTACTATATCATCAAGGGGTCGGTAAGCGTACAAACGGAAAACGATGAAGGCGCAGAAATTATCCTGGCCTATCTGAACAGCGGTGATTTCTTTGGTGAAGCGGGACTGTTTAAAGAAAACCTGGATCGCAGCGCCATGATTGTGGCCAAATCACCCTGCGAAATTGCTGAAATTTCCTATACCCAGTTCCGCAAACTGGTCAATGAAGACCCGGAAATTCTGTTCCTGCTATCCGGCCAGATTTTTGATCGGCTAATCAAAACCAGCCAGAAAGTCCGCGACCTGATTTTCCTCGATGTTTCCGGCCGCATTGCGCGCACGCTGCTGGAGCTGAGTGAACAGCCCGATGCCATGACCCATCCCGACGGCATGCAAATAAAAATCACCCGCCAGGATATCGCCAAGATTGTTGGCTGTTCACGGGAAATGGCCGGTCGTGTTTTAAAAGAACTGGAAGAAGACGGCCTGATCAGCGCCCACGGTAAAACCATTGTCGTGCACGGCACCCGCTAAACGCTTTTTTAAAAAACCTAAAGCATTATCCTAGAAAAACAGCTCGGCCAGTTTTTCACCCGGGTCGTCAGCGCGCATAAAGGCTTCGCCAACCAGAAATGCATGGATATTATTATCACGCATTAATTTCACATCTGCCGGCACATGAATACCGCTCTCGGTGACCAGAATACGATCCGCAGGCACCATATCCAGCATAGCTAAAGTGTTCTGCAGACTGACTTCAAAGGTGCGTAAATTACGATTGTTGACGCCGATTAACCTGGCGCCGCTATTGATGGCTCGCTGCATTTCGTCTCGATCATGTACTTCCATTAAAACATCCATATCTAAATCATGCGCTAATGCGAGCAATTCATTTAACGGTTTGTCATCCAGCGCAGACACAATCAACAAAATGCAATCTGCACCCATGGCTCGTGCTTCATACACCTGATAGGGATCAATAATGAAATCTTTACGAATAACCGGCAGCTTAGTCGCCGCACGCGCCTGAATTAAATATTCTTCTGCTCCCTGAAAATAATCCCGGTCCGTTAATATCGACAAACAGGTCGCACCATGTTTTTCATAGCTTTTGGCGATATCTTCCGGCACGAAATTTTCTCGAATCACACCTTTACTGGGTGAGGCTTTTTTGATTTCTGCAATAATTCCCGGCTGGCCAGCAGCAATCTTTTTTTCGATAGCACGAATAAAGCCGCGCACTGCCGGTGCAGAATCCGCCCGCTGCCGTAAAGCCTCTATACTTTCTTTTGCTGAAGCTTCGGAGATTTCTTCAACTTTACGTTGCAGAATTTTGTTTAAAATATCAGGTGTTTTATTATTCATAATGTTAACAGTTGTTTGAATAATGAATGAGTGCTTCAAGTTTTTTCGCTGCTGCGCCACTGGCGATAACTGCTTCAGCTTTTTTAACACCTTCAGCCAGCGAGTCGGTAATACCCGCCACATAAATTGCCGCACCAGCATTAAGACAAACAATGTCTTTGGTCGGCCCGGCCTGGTTTTTGAAAACCGATTGAATCATTGCCAGACTGGCCGCTGAATCCACCGCTTTAATATCAGCCAGGCTGGCGCGTGGCATACCAAAATCTTCAGGTTTGATAGTATAGGTGTGAATTTCACCATTATTTAACTCAGCCACATGCGTTTCGCTGGCGACGCTAATTTCATCCAGACCATCATCCGCATGCACCACCATAACATGATGGCTGCCCAGTTGTTTCAGCACCTGCGCCAGTGGCTCCACCCAGTCGTTACTGAATACACCAATCAACTGATTCGGCGCGCCCGCGGGATTGGTTAATGGCCCCAGCACATTGAAGATTGTGCGCACACCCATTTCTTTTCTCGGACCAATGGCATGTTTCATCGCGCCATGATGCTTTATCGCAAATAGAAATCCAGCCCCTACATTATGAATGCATTCCGATACCTGTTCCGGGGTTAAATTCAGATTAACGCCCGCAGTTTCCAGCACATCGGCACTGCCCGACTTGCTGGAGACTGAACGATTACCATGCTTGGCGACATGTGCACCGGCCGCGGCGGCTACAAAAACGGCAGCGGTAGAAATATTAAAACTGCCGGATGCATCACCGCCAGTACCGCAGGTATCCACCAGGTTCTTATCCGGGGCATTCACTTTAGTGGATAGCTTACGCATCACGCTTGCCGCAGCAGCAACCTCGTCGACACTTTCCCCTTTCATACGCAAGCCAATCAAAAAACCACCAATCTGGGAATCCGTTGCCTGCCCGGTCATGATCAGATTCATCACCTCGGTCATTTGCTCACGACTAAGATCTTTGTTTTCTGTAACGGTCTTGATTGCTGTTTGCATATCCATAATGGAATTACCTTTGTCTTTTACATTTGTAAAAAATTTTTAAGTAGATCATGTCCATGCTCCGTAAGTATGGACTCAGGATGAAACTGCACACCTTCTACTGCCAGCTCTTTATGTTTAACACCCATGATTTCATCGATGCTGCCATCGGGATTTTCAGTCCAGGCGGTTATTTCCAGACAATCCGGTAGACTTTCTTTTTCGATTACCAACGAATGATATCGAGTGGCCTCGTATGGATTGGACAGGCCCTTGAACACGCCCTGATTATTGTGATGAATCATGGATGTTTTGCCATGCATAATCTGTTTGGCGTGAATAATTTTACCACCGAATACCTGGCCGATACTCTGGTGTCCAAGACACACACCCAGTATGGGCAATTTACCGGCAAAGTGCCTGATGACAGCCATCGACAAACCGGCCTCATTTGGCGTGCAGGGTCCCGGCGAAATCATAATCCGTTCGGGATTTAATTTCTCTATATCGGCGATAGTTATCTGATCGTTACGATAGACAACAACGTCTGCACCCAGTTCGCCCAGATATTGCACCAGGTTATAAGTGAACGAATCATAGTTATCAATCATTAACATCATGACGATGCATTCTCCATTCTTACCTGTAGTCGCTGCAAAGCATCCTGAGTCTGTTTCAGTTCTTTCAGCAATTCATCTTTGCTGGTCGGCTTCTGCAATTCGGCCAGACTTTCCTGTTTGGCCTCTTCCAGATTATTAATCACCACCGCAATAAATAAATTAATAATAACAAAGGTACCCATCACCACAAAGCTGACAAAAAATATCCAGCTCAATGGATGCATTTCCATGGCGGTATACATGACATCTGTCCAGTCTTCCAGGGTAACCACCCTGAACAGCGTTAACAGGGAAATACCCAGCGTACCCCATAATTCCGGGTCATGCTCGTGAAACAGATGGAACCCGGCCACCGCATAGATATAAAAGATCACCGCCATCAACATGATTACATGCATCATGCCCGGCAATGAACGTACCAGGGTAGACACTATCAGGCGTAATTCTGGAATCGTCGAGATCAGACGCATGACCCGTAACAAGCGCGCCAGTCGTGCAATCATGGCAAATTCACCGGTCGATGGTACCAGCGATAGCAACACCACACTAAAATCAAACAGGTTCCAGCCAGACCCAAAATAGAGCTTCAATTTCGGCGCCACGGCGGTGATTTTCATCGCTGCCTCGATGATAAACACCAGCAAAATAATACCCGATAGCAATTCAAATAATTGCCCATATTGCTGCACCAGGTGTGCAGAGGTTTCCATACCCAGAATCACACCATTCAGTAAAATCAGACCAACGATGACTTTTTCGAATAATGAGTGGTTCACTATGCGCAAGCATAATGCTTTCATAACAACTCCGAATAATTTAACTGTATTAATGGTTAACGATGAGAGCCATCCAGGCCGGCTTCAGCCATGGCGACAGCACGAAAAACTGCGCGCCCTTTGTTCATGGTCTCTGCCCATTCATTCTCCGGCACCGAATCATAAACAATACCGGCACCGGCCTGAATATTGAGAATTTTATCTTTGATCACCGCAGTACGAATTGCTATTGCAGTATCCATATTGCCATTCCACGATAAATAACCGACCGCACCCGAATAGATACCCCGCTTAACCGGTTCCAGCTCATCGATGATTTCCATGGCACGAATTTTCGGTGCGCCACTCACCGTACCCGCTGGGAAAGTCGCGCGTAATACATCCATTGCGGTCATGTTTTCAGTGAGCTCGCCTACCACATTAGACACGATATGCATGACATGGGAATAACGTTCGATAATCATTTTATCGGTCAGTTCCACGCTGCCGATTTTACTCACTCGACCGGCATCATTCCGGCCCAGATCAATCAGCATTAAATGCTCCGCCAGCTCTTTGGGGTCCGCTAACAATTCTTGTTCCAGTGCGAGATCGTCCGCTTCATCTTTGCCACGCGGCCGAGTACCGGCAATCGGACGCACGGTGACTTCGTTATCTTCCAGACGCACCAGGATTTCTGGCGATGAACCCACCACATGATGGTCATCCAGGTCGAGATAATACATATAGGGCGACGGATTCAAACTCCGCAAGGAACGATATAAATCCAGTGGTTCCGCATTGTAGGGAATCGACATGCGTTGCGATAACACCACCTGCATCACATCGCCATCCACAATATATTCCCTGGCTTTCCTGACTGCTTGCTTGAAACCGTCCTCGGTAAAGCCAGAAACAAAATCATCTTCTGTAATCTGGTAACTTTTTGCCGCAGGCTTATAGGTGGGCACAGACTGATGCAAGGTTTTGTGTAACTGATTGAGTCTTTGCTGGCCCATTTCATAGGCATCAGCCTGCCGGGGATTCACCTGTACGATCAGGTAAAGCTTGCCGCTGAGGTTATCAAAAACAATCACCTCTTCTGACAACATCAATAAAATGTCCGGCGTTTTCAGTACATCCGGCTTTTCTGCTTTGGCCAGTTTCGGCTCGATGTAACGAATCGTATCGTAACCAAAATAACCAACCAGTCCGCCAGTAAATTTTGGCAGGCCATCAATTTCGGCAACATTAAACTGCTGCTGATATTGCTCAATCCATGCAAGCGGGTCGGCTACTTCCAGGGTTTCAGAATTCTCATAGCCCTTTTCGATAATAATTTTATGACCAAAAATTTTTATGCGTGTTACACAGGGCAAACCAATAATCGAATAACGCCCCCATTTCTCGCCACCATGGACGGATTCGAACAAATAGGAATACGGCGCATTGGCCAGTTTTAGATAGGTGCTTAAAGGCGTATCCAGATCCGCCAGCACTTCCTTGACCAGCGGTATATGGGTGTAATTTTGTTGTTTTAATTCAGCAAATTTTTCAGGGGTCATGATTCTTTCCAGACATTTTTCACATTACACAAAGCAGACGAGCGGCCACCGGGCCAGAAATTATCTTATGACCATCGCCAGCTTGTATATGTACGCATATCTGCCTGTCTGAAAAGTAAGTACATTGTTTATTAATTCCAGCTTACGACGGTTTTAACTTCATCCATAGAATCAACAACTGCATCTGGATTATAGTCACGAATATCTTCACCGTGATTATAGCCATAACTCATGCAGACAATATCAAAACCCGCCGCACGCGCCGCTTTCACATCGGACATTGAATCACCCAGCATCAATGACTGCTCAGGTTTAACACCCAGCTTTTCTGCTGCATATAACAACGGCATTGGATCGGGTTTTTTCTTCTCCAGAGTATCGCCACAAATTACAATCTCAAAATAATCGGCAATCCCCAGATCTTTTAAAATTGGCAGGGTAAACTGCGCCGCTTTATTCGTTACGCAACCAATTTTCACATCGGTAGACTTCAGAAACTCAAGCGCTTCTTTTACGCCGGGATACAGGCAACTGCGTTTGGACGTATTTTCAGCATACAGATCATTGAAAATTGGTATCGCTTTTTCAAATAAGGCCTCATCCGGTTCGCCATTCAGGTCATTTATCAGACCTCGCCTGACCAGCCGTTCAACGCCATTACCTACCCAGTGGCGCACACGTTCTTCGCCACGCACGGGCATATCCAGTGCTTTCAGCATCTCATCAACGCAATACGCGAGATCCGGCACGCTGTCGACCAGGGTGCCGTCCACATCTATTAATACCATGTCTGGCTTTTTAATCGCCATTACTACTCCAGTTCAAAATAGGGGGGGGAAATCAACATCAAGTGCGAAGCTGCAATGATTTACAGGCTTCGCATCTATTCTTAAATGTTAACTTTTCGCTTTTGCCAGCTCAGCGCGCATGGCAGCAACTACAGTATCGTAATCGTTGGCATCGCTATCGCCTTTGGCGCCAAAAATAGCAGAACCGGCAACAAAGGTGTCGGCACCAGCTTCGGCAATCTCGCGGATGTTATCCACTTTTACGCCACCGTCAATTTCCAGACGAATATCGTAACCAGATGCATCGATCAGCTTACGCGCTTCGCGCAACTTATCCAGCGTCGCAGGAATGAACGACTGACCACCAAAACCGGGATTAACCGACATCAGCAGAATCATGTCGACTTTGTCCATGACATATTTCAGGCAATCCAGCGATGTGGCCGGATTGAATACCAGACCCGATTTACAGCCCAGCTCGCGAATCATTTGCAGGCTGCGGTCAATATGTTCAGAGCCTTCCGGATGGAAAGTAATATAAGAGGCACCGGCTTTAGCAAAATCAGGAATAATACGATCGACGGGTTTTACCATCAGATGCACGTCGATTTCTGCGCTTACGCCATGCTTACGCAGCGCATCACATACCAGTGGACCAATCGTCAGGTTAGGCACATAGTGATTGTCCATTACATCGAAATGTACGATATCTGCACCCGATTTGATTACATTGTCCACTTCTTCGCCGAGACGAGCGAAATCTGCTGATAAGATGGATGGGGCGATCTTATAATCTGCCATGTTCTGATCCTCACCTGGAGCCAAAATTCAAAGAGCTGCACACTTTACCCGATTGGCAGGGGATTTACAGCCTAAAAAAGCCTTAAACAGGGAAAAACTAAGGCAGTTTTTGACGGTCAAAACCTTGAATAAAATCAAATGCTTGTCCAGTCGGCCCCTTAAAAATACTGGTAAATAACTGATTTTACTAATAATACACCAGCCATAAGTAAACAGCAGAAGCACATAAACAAACATTAATTTACTTTATATACCTGCTCTGCCACAATTTGCGGCCAGAATTTTTAACCAATTTGTCAAATTAACCCGGGAGTTAAACGATGAAGAAGCAAATCTTAGCCCTGTTGGCCGCTACTGCGCTGACTGTATCTGCAAATGCTGTTGCTGCTGGCGACGCTGCGAAAGGCAAAGCTAAAGCTGCTGCATGTGCTGCATGTCACGGTAATGACGGTATCGGCAAAATGCCTACCTACCCTAACCTGAAAGGCCAGAAAGAAGCTTATCTGACCAAGCAAATGAAAGCCTTCAAAGACGGCACACGTAAAGACCCAACTATGAATGCTATGGCCAAGCCTCTATCTGACGCAGACATGGCTAATATTTCTGCATACTTCAGCGGCATGAAATAAGCCGGTATTACACGCTTATTTAAAAAGCCCTGTAAAATTTATTTTTTACAGGGCTTTTTTATTTTTGGGATCTGGGCTATGTTGCCTGCGCATGAAAAAAATAATAAACGCGCACATAGCCGGCCTCATTATTACAACGTTTGTGTTCAGTCAATCTATTGCCGCTGAACAAGTAGCCCCCTTGCTGACCCGCGACCAGAATCCACTGGTTTCGATCCACGGCTTCCCGCTACCGGTTGCCGGCAGAATACTGGATGAAAACCAGAGCCGATTCATCTCATCAATCAATATCAGCAACACGATTAATGATCAACAGACAGCTAATGAATCGCTGTTTCTTGACATTGAAAGTTACCAGCTAAACCTGCTCTATGACGTCAGCCTGAGCAAAAACTGGATGCTTAGATTTGAATTGCCCGTGACTGGACACAGCGGCGGTTTCCTCGACGCATGGATCGAAAATTATCACGACATCATGCACCTGCCCGAAGATATTCGGCCTGAATTCCCACGTGATCAGCTAATTATCAACTATCAAAACAATGGCAATCAGATACTCGACTTCCAGCAAGCTCACACATCTTTAGGTGATATATCTATCCAGGCAGGCTACCAGTTAAGCGCAACAGAAGACTACGCCCTGAGCTACTGGACCAGTATCAAATTACCCACCGGTGATAGCCGAAAACTTAGTGGCAGCGACGGCAGCGACCTGGCGCTATGGATTGCCGCCGACTTTTCCACCGGCGACAGTAGCTGGTTTTATGGCAATCTGGGCTACTTATTTATGCAGGACAGTGAGCTGCTGCAGGAGCAACATAAAAACACGGCTGTATTCGGTAATCTGGGTATGCAATTTCATCCCTGGCGGCCAATTTTACTAAAAGTACAGCTTGACGCGCATTCCGCTGTTTATGACTCCGGGCTTGATTTACTGGATGACGTTATTCAACTTAGCTTTGGTGGCACTATTTTGTTTGATAACAACTCCAGTCTGGATATTGCCGTTGCCGAAGACATTCAGTCTGGCTACTCTCCCGATGTAAACTTTAATATTAGCTGGCACAGCCGTTACTGATTGTTTAAGATGCCGCTGTAAATTATATCTGATCAAACAATCCTGGCTGCACATCATGCCCCGTTTCAATGTCTCTGCTCAGGCTTGATACGGTTACGCCAAGCAAACGTACAGGACGTCGATCAACTTCTGTTTTGTTTAATAACAGCGGAATCAGACAAATAATTTTTTTTACATCATATAACAGCTCATCAACGGTAATACTTCGCGTGATTTGCTGAAAATCAGCGTATTTAACTTTAATAGTTAAGGTATGCCCGGCCAGTTGTTTTTTCTGCAAGCCACTGACTACCTGCTCTGCCAGTTGAAACAAATGCTGCTGCATTATTTCAACATCATGGATATCCGTCTGAAATGTAGTTTCCGCACCCAGTGATTTACGCATTCGGTGACTGGTAACCGGTCGCTCATCTATACCGCGCACGATTGAATAATAATAAACACCCGACTTACCAAAATATTGACTGAGTTTTTCTTTCGGCCATTGCTTTAAATCCGCGCCCGTCTGAATACCCAGTGCGTGCATTTTTGCTTCTGTCACCTTACCGATACCAAAAAATTTACCTATCGGCAGTTGCTGCACAAAGGCCTCACCATCTTCGGGTTTAATTAAAAACTGGCCATTGGGTTTATTAATATCAGAAGCAATTTTTGCCAGAAATTTATTGTATGAAATACCTGCAGAAGCGGTTAACTGCGTGACATCGAATATCTGCTGACGAATTTCTTTCGCCATCAAGCTTGCCGACCCACTACACCTGTCTACTGCCGAGACATCCAGATACGCCTCATCCAGCGACAGCGGCTCTATCAAATCCGTATACTGTTGAAATACCTGATGTATCTGTTGAGAAACCTCTCGATAGGCTGCTATGCGTGGCTTTACAAATATTCCCTGTGGACACAACTGCCAGGCCCTGGCAGCAGGCATTGCTGAATGGATACCAAACTTGCGGGCCTCATAACTGCAGGTCGCAACAACACCCCGGCTATTCGGCTGACCACCAACAATAACCGGCCTGCCCTTTAGCGCGGGATTATCCCGTTGCTCCACCGCAGCAAAGAAAGCATCCATATCGATATGAATAATTTTTCGGCTCATTTCAAATTTATAAAAAAAGAGATTTTGCATCCATAATAGTAAACACCATCAACAACCCAGGCTAAACGCGAGGCCTTCTATCGTTTATACTACGGCTCATCTGAGTAAGAGTATAAAAAATGCAATCATTAAAAACCGGGCTTAATAGTTTATACCTAAGTGTGCTACTAACAAGCGCAGGCATCGCCAATGCAGAAACCATTACCGTCGGTTATTTTCTGGAATGGCCAACACCGAATCAATTTGCACAGGTAAAACAAATCTATGACGAGGCACTTGAGGTAGATATTAACTGGGTTTCTTTTGATGCTGGCACTGCCATGTCGGCAGCCATGGCGTCGGGGGATGTACAAATATCCTTTTCACAGGGCATTCCGCCCTTTGTTGTTGCCGCATCAGCCGGACAGGATCTGCAAATAGTCGACATTGCCGTTTCCTATTCGGAAAACGAAAACTGCGTCGTGCGCTCCAGTCTGGAAATCAGCAAAGACAACGCCCAGGAACTGGCAGGCAAACAGGCAGGGGTACCGATTGGTACCGCCGCACATTACGGGTTCCTGAAACAGATGGAACATTTAGGCGTCGACACAACAACCATGAAAATCGTCGACATGGCACCAGCCGATGGCGCAGCCGCATTTGCAAACGGCAATCTGGATATGGTCTGCGGCTGGGGTGGCGCGTTGCGTCGCATGAAAGAGCATGGTCATGTACTATTTACGGGTGCGGAAAAAGAACAACTGGGCATTCAGGTATTTGATGCCACCACGGTATCCGCTCAATGGGCACAGGAGAATCCAGATTTACTGGCAAGCTTCCTCAAAGTAACGGCCGATATGAATACCAGATATACAACCGATCACTCTGGCGAAATGCTGGGCGTAATCGCCAAAGCAGCCGGCATGAAAGAAAATACCGCCAAAGAAACCATGGCCAGCTTTTCCTTTCCCGACATCAAGGCACAACTCAGTGAAAAATGGCTGGGTGGCGGCACTCAACAATTCCTTAAACAGGTCGCTGATTTTTTTGTCGAACAACACATTATTCCAGAAGCGCGCGACAATTATGATGATGCCGTCGATGCCAGCTATCTCGAAGCCGCATCAAAACTGTAAGCATCAATAGACGAGTTAGTTTCTTGCATACATCCAGAAAATCCAGTTTACACATCAACAATATATCAATGACGTTCAAGCTGCCCGATGGCAACGACGTTGATGCTTTGAAAAATGTTTCAATCGATCTGCGCAAAGGCGAACTGCTGTCGATTTTAGGCCCATCTGGCTGTGGCAAAAGCACCCTGTTAAACATTGTTGCAGGTTTTCTTACACCTACCGATGGCCAGGTTATGCTGAATGGCCATCAAGTCACCGGCCCGGGCGCTGAGCGCGGCATGGTGTTCCAGCAGGGCGCACTGTTTGAATGGATGAATGTACGAAAAAACATTGGTTTTGGCCCTGCCATGCAAGGCATGGCAGAAACACAAATTCGACCGCGAGTGGATGCACTGCTGGAAACCGTCGGCCTGAATGGTTTTGCCAACAAAGCAGTCTATGAACTTTCCGGCGGCATGCAACAACGCGTCGCACTGGCCCGCTGCCTTGCCAATGATCCCGACGTCATTCTGATGGACGAACCTCTGGGTGCGCTGGATGCCTTAACCCGTGAAAAAATGCAGAGCCTGATACTTAAACTCTGGAAAGAAACCGGCAAGACCATCATCCTGATCACTCACTCGGTAGAAGAAGCCTTACTACTGGGTGAGCGACTGCTTGTCATGGCCCCCAGACCCGGTCACATTCATCGGGAATATCAATTGCCTTTTGCCGACATGGCCGTTGACACTGATTTGCGTAATATAAAAAAACATCCGGATTTTAATCAACGACGTGAAGAAATTCTTAGCATGATCTGGGAAATGGAAGAAGACATTATGGGGATGAAGGCATAACACGATGTTGATCCTTGCCATCTATATCAGTATTTTTTTACTGGCCTATTTTATTTATCAGACCGTTGCCAGACACCGACATGCAAAACAGGACTATAACCAACGTAAAACGGTAACCTTTGGTGATGAAAGCGCAGTCAGTCCAAACCGAGCCGCTTCCGTTATTTCTATCATGACGTTATTTTTGATTTGGGGCGCCTTCACCGGCTCGAAGTTTTCCCCGGTGCATGTACCCGGGCCATTTATCGGCGACACATCTTTTAGCTACACTGCAATTAATGCTCAACACCAAACTGACCATGCTTCAGTTTATATTCGCGTTTTCCCCATCGGGGAAAAAACAGGCAAACCTCCAGTCTCGACCAGAGATCAAACAGGCTTTGCCAACGACGATGTCTTGCACGTGGCTGCCTGGCGCAGCAAACTTATTCGCGTACAGAAAAATGATACCGGCGGCAAGGAAAAAACCTATCGTGTAGTCAGGATCAATGGGCAAACGATCACGCCGCAACAATCCGTTATTGTCGCCAATGGTGTTGTTAGTATGACTAAAAAAGGCAGCCTGTCATTTACACCGGATAAAGGCTGGCAAATGGAACCCATCTGGCTGCCACCACCCGAAGCAGTACTCTCACGGCTGATTGAAATTGCTCGCGATGGCTATCAGAACGTGACCCTGCTGGAGAATGTCGGCTGGTCGCTGCTACGCGTAATCGTCGGTTTTCTACTCGGCAGTTTAGTCGGCATTCCGCTCGGCTATGCAATGGGTTTGAACAACTGGTTCCGCGGCTGGTTTGATCCCATCGTGGAATTCATGCGGCCCATTCCGCCACTGGCGCTTATCCCGTTAGTTATCATCTGGTTTGGCATCTGGGAAACCGGAAAAATCAGCCTGCTCTTTCTTGCCGCACTCTGGATCATGACCATTGCGGCACGGGCAGGTGTTTCTGGCATCAACATTGCTAAAGTGCATGCTGCCTATTCCCTGGGCGCCTCAAAACGCCAGCTATTAACCCACGTCATCATACCCAACTCATTACCTGAAATATTTACCGGCGCCCGAGTTGCCATGGGGGTCTGCTGGGGCACCGTGGTGGCCGCCGAATTAGTGGCCGCCGAAAAAGGCGCCGGTAAGATGATTATCGCCGCATCAAAATTTCAACAAACAGACGTTGTTATCATGGGTATAATTTTGATCGGTCTTATTGGATATGGCATCGACATTCTCATGCGCAAGGCTGAAAATACGCTTGTACCATGGAAAGGCAAAGCATAATTACGCCCCGTTAAGCAACATTTCGCATATATAATTGTGCCACCAGCCGACCAGGCCAGCTTCATCTATTAAAAAACTATCTAAATTACTAAAGAAATAGCACATTTTCCGATATACCTTACTATACTTTCTGATACCTGTTCAGGGACGTCAAAACGCAGCTTTAAAAACAGCCTGTTTTTAAAACTGCGCATTATGGATTTTTTTAAACATATAGTCAGCAATCTACCCGCCTGATAAACAGCTTTGCATGCAGAGCATGTGTAGATTGCTGAAAAAACAAAAAAAATAATGGAACACCGCTAATCATGATTAAATTGCACCATATTTCCCTGCGAAGAAAACAGAACATTCTGGTATTGATACTGACAATTGCCGTGCTAATAGTCAGTGCCTTTCTTATATTCAACTTGAAAAATATCGAAAGCTCCGGTGATATTTTGGGGGATAAGGCCATCCCCATATTAATCAAGTCAGAAGAATTAAAACTGGCAGTTGTACAGGTTCAGCAATGGCTAACCGACATCAGCGCAACACGCGCAATGGACGGCCTGAATGATGGCTTTGATGAAGCTGAGAATAATGCACAGAAAGTCTATGCATTACTTGATGAATTAAAACATCTGGACAATAAAAATCAGGCTAAATATGACAATATAAAACCGGCATTTAATGCCTACTATGACGTAGGTAAAAAAATGGCACAAACCTATATTGATCAGGGTCCTGAAGGCGGCAACCAGACCATGGCAGAATTTGATACGGTCGCCGGAAAAATAATGACCATGGTAGGTGAGTTATTAGAGACAAATAAAGATCGAACAAATCTGCTATTAACACAACAGCGGCAAAAAAATCATCAATCAGTAAATATGATTTATGTGAGTTCCACAATTGTGCTTTTTTTCGTATTTATTTTTTATTTCATTATGTCTAAAGCACTGGCTGATTTACCTGTACTGGTTAGTCAGCTCAAACAAATTTCTGAGGGTGATTTAACTAATGAGAAAGCGCTCAACCGCCATGACGAAATAGGTGAACTATCATCATCGTTAAATATCACCCGCCAGAGCCTGCTGGAGATGATCTCTAAAATTAATGGCACTACATCACAATTGTCAGCGGCGGCTGAGCAATTATCGGTTATAACTTCAGAAACTGATCAGAGCTTACAACAACAAAGAATAGAGACTGATCAGGTGGCAACGGCAATGAATGAAATGACGGCTACTGTTCATGAAGTTTCATCAAATATTAATCATACGGCTGACGCTGCGCGGCAAGCCAGCATGGAGGCAGCATCTGGACAACAGGTCGTTAATCAGGCAATGAGCAATATTCAGCAGCTTTCCGGCCAAATTGAAAATGCCGCCGATACAATTCATAAGCTTGAACAAAACAGCCAGAATATTACTGGCGTACTTGATGTTATTAAAGGGATTGCCGAGCAGACCAATTTATTAGCCCTGAACGCCGCAATTGAAGCCGCAAGAGCCGGCGAACAGGGACGGGGCTTTGCTGTCGTTGCCGATGAAGTCCGTACCCTGGCCAGCCGTACCCAGCAATCTACTGAAGAAATCAATCAGATGATTGACGAGCTATTGCATGGCACACAGGCCGCCGTCGATGTTATGACACAAAGTCGTGAACAGACCAAAACAGTGGTTGAACAGGCATCGCAGGCGAATAAGTCGCTCAACACCATTGCTGATGCTGTCAGCAGCATCCATGACATGAGTACACAGATTGCCAGCGCATCCGAAGAACAAACGGCAGTATCAGAAGAGATCAACAGAAATATTATTACCACCAGCGATATGACCGATCAGGCCGCTGATGGCGCCAGCCAGATTGCTGCCGCCAGTCAGGAATTAGCTAACCTGGCAACACAGCTTGAAGAGATGACTCACCGATTTAAAACATCATAATTCAATACTGCTGAGTTCAAATTTAATTATCCTGGAACCCTGATGCATGAAATATTTTAACAATCCCCAGACTGGAATAGCCATTCTTCTGGCCGCGACTTTATCTCTATCAAATACCTTATCTGCCGAACCCACACTCAATATTAGTGGCGTGGTGGAGGTGGAAACCTCATCGGGGGAAGATCATACCGGCACAAACAGCAGCGACATCGCACTGTCAACTATCGAATTAGCTTTTGATGCCAGCATTAACGACAAAGTTAGCGCACAGCTACTGGTTTTGCATGAAGATGATGACACTGAAGAATTTGTTATCGATGAAGGCATTATTAGCATCGACCTGGAAAATGGTTTCACACTAAACGCAGGCCGTATGTATGTACCTTTTGGAAATTTCGAAACCCACATGATATCCGACCCGCTTACCCTTGAGATTGCTGAAACTCAGGAAGCCGCCTTACTAATAGAATATACACGCGGCGCATTTTCAGGATCCCTGTATTTATTCAATGGCGATGCCGATGAAGCGGGTGTCGATCAGGACAAGGTGGATGATTTTGGCCTTAGTCTGAACTACGCCATCCAAACTAATGACATGAATTTGAATTTTGGTATTGGATATATCAATAACATTGCAGATACCGATACTTTTCAGGACCCGGCCACACCGGTTTCTGAGCAGGATGCGGGTCTGGCAATCCATGCTGTTATAAACAGCGGACCATTTAATGCCATCATTGAACACATTGCCGCCCAGGACATGCTCGATGATGGCACTGAACCCTCGGCAACAAATATCGAGATCGGTTACGATCTTGGCGCAGGCATACTGGCGCTGGCCTACCAGAATACCGATGAACTAGGCGGAATATTGCCGGAATCAAAAACCATGCTCAGCTATTCAATGCTTGTTGTTGAAGATGTTGGCCTGACTTTCGAGTATGCCAATTCAGATGATTACGAAATCACCGAAGGGGGCTCCGGTGAATCTGGCAGCACACTGACGGCACAACTGGCGGTAGAGTTTTAACATCGCTGGTATTTATGTTTACATTCACAGGCAAAATATTTTTTCAGGTCTCATGGATTTTTTCCAGCGCTGCCCTGACCACATCTATACCTGCATCAGGCAAATGCGCATGTTCACTCAAATAACGCCGCCAGGCTTTGGCTCCTGCGACACCGTGAAACAAGCCCAGAATATGTCGTGTAATCGATTTTAATTTTGTGCCTTTTTTTAACTCTGCCTCAATATAAGGCAGCATAGACTCGATAACTTCCATGCGACTAACAACTGGATGATTATCATTAAAAAACAGCCTGTCTAACTCATTTAAAATATAGGGATTATGATAAGCTTCGCGCCCCATCATTACCCCATCTACATGCTCAAGTTGCGCCAGTGAATCTGCTAGCGTTTTAAATCCACCATTAATTATAAACTCAAATTGTGGATAGGTTTTTTTTAGCCGATGCACCATATCATAATGCAGTGGCGGAATATCGCGATTTTCTTTTGGGCTTAAACCAGACAACCAGGCTTTGCGAGCATGCACAATAAACACTTCACAACCACCCTGCGAAACAACCTCCACAAACTGGCATAATTCTTCCCAGCTATCGCGATCATCTATACCGATGCGATGTTTTACCGTGACCGGAATTGACACTACAGACTTCATCGCGGCTATACATTCTGCGACGGTTTCTGGTGTCGCCATTAAACAGGCACCAAAGCTACCTGATTTTACTCGATCACTGGGACAACCCACATTCAGATTAACTTCGTCATAGCCATATTCTTCGGCTATCCTGGCACAGGTAGCCAGATCAACAGGATCACTGCCGCCTAGTTGTAAAGCGACTGGATGCTCTGCTTCATTGAATCTCAAATATTTATCGTGGTCACCAAACAGGATAGCGCCGGTGGTGACCATCTCCGTATAGAGCAGCACGTGACGAGAAATTAAACGAAGGAAATAACGCTCATGCCGATCAGTCCAGTCCAGCATCGGCGCAATGGAAAATACACGATTCATAAAGCCGGATTATATCACCGAATTCGGCATTGAATTCCTGATTATTAATATCGCATCAGATCACTATATTAAAGTTGTTACATAGGACAACATTAAAACAATAAAAGTCATGCTGATTAGTATGTAATGTGCTGCCTGCATGTTGCTAGCCTCGAAACATTTGCCTTAAAATCAGTATGAAACATATAACGACAAAATGTTAATCATCCATAATCCGGCTGTGAGACAGTTCACAGGCCGCTGGATAAATGGATCAATATAAAGACTTAGCGGTTAACTGCTTAGGTTTACAAAAGGTGGAATTGGGCAATCCAGACTTTCTGCCACAGCGCGTAATAACTCTGCTTCCTCAGGCAACATAATACCATCATCGATAACCACATCGGCACAGGCATTTATTACAGACTTTTTAAGCATTGGTGACAGCTGGCACAATCTGTTCAGGGAATGCCGGATTGTTTTTATGCTGAATTGTTTAACCGACAACAAAGGCATTTCTTTCTGGGTGAATGTACTCAAACCACGCTGAAACATCTGTTGTTTTTTTTCAGCCGATTGCTGACTACTGTGGCAGAGCACAGACAGGATTAATTGAATATCTACCAGCACCGGCTTGAATGAATAAAAGCGAATTTTATCTGCGCGTTCTGCCTGCGGATTTAAATGCTGATTCAAAATAGTAAATAACACAAACTCGAATAATGTATATTTTTTATCCAGCTTAATCAGTGCTTCACCTGTTTCAAGAAATGCCGCTGTTTCAGCTTCGCCAAGTCTTTTTAGCGATGGCAATAATAGATCTATTAATGACAGACGCAGGCGCTTATCGAGTGACAACAATTGGCTCAATTTTTCTTCCACTAGCTGTGCCGCCTCACCTTCCCCTGCATCATGCAGAAATTTGAGCCCCGCCGTTCTATCCATGGCAGTGAGTATCAAGGCATAAACAATGGCTTTGGCACCTTGCGCCTCATGCACCAGACTCATCACTGGAGAAGGAAGCGATTGCAGCATAGCGGCTGCATATAGCATGTGTTCTGGCCCCGGATTACCTACCGAATCGGTAACAGCCTGAACGGAAGTGTGCACCATCTCATTCGCAGCAGAAAAACCTTTAGCCTTTTCATCCGCTTTGAGCTGATTTTGTTTTTCCACTATCTGTTGAGAATTTTGTATTTTCAGGAAGCCTGGATCTATTTCATTAATCCGTGTTTCTAATGGCGGGTGCGTTGCCAGTAATCGCTGAAAATTAACATGCAGGGTTTCACCGAAACACATATGGCTCATGTCTTCAGCTCGTTTGTTTTGTAACAGCGAACCGGTAGCATTTTGTTTTATTTTATACAAAGCACCCGCGATACCCCTGGCATTTCGCGTAAACTGAACCGATGAAGCATCAGCAAGAAATTCTCGTTGCCTTGAAATTGCGGCTTTTATTAATCGACCAAAAAACAATCCCACATAACCAATAATTAACAACGCGATTGCCAGAACAATCAACGCTCCCTGGCCATTATTTTTGCCGCTCCGGCTGATGTAATGACGACGCCCACTGCCTCTGAGTAAAAACTGCCCAATCTGACCAATGATTAATATCCCGGCCAGTATCGCCATGAGTCGAATATTAATTCGCATATCGCCATTTAGAATATGACTGAATTCATGCCCGACAACGCCCTGCAGCTCATCACGATCAAGCGCCTCCAGTGCGCCCTGAGTAACCACCATCACCGCTTCCGTTGGCCGGTAACCGGCAACAAACGCATTAATGCCTGATTCATCATCCAGCACATATAGCACCGGCATAGGTACACCTGAAGCAATCGCCATTTCTGCAACGACATTGATATATTTCTTTTCATTCATATTGGCAGTATTTAAATCCACCAATCGTGCACCGGCCATTTCAGCCACCGCCTTACCGCCGCCAGCCAGAGAAACAAATCGTGATACGCTACCCAGCAGGATAACCAGTAGCGTACCTGCGGTTACATACAGCCAGACTGTATGACTAAACCATGTTCTGGGTGTATAAGGATAGGCTTCGGTGAATTTAAAAAACAGATAGAAAGCCGCATTTACCGCAACCACTATTAAAGCAACCGCTAATAAAAAATACAAAGCCAGCAGCCAGGTATTGCGCCTGGCCCTGTCCTGACGTTCAAAAAAATCCACGAAAAAACTCAGCTCTTAATTAAAAGGAAACTTTGACCGGCTGTTTATAGTCGGCTGACTCCAGTTCAAACAACTCTGCTGGTTTAAATCCACCGGAATTAGCAATGAAGAAATTAGGGAACTGCTCGCGGTAAGTATTGTATGTCATTACCGCATCATTAAAGGCCTGACGAGAAAATGATACTTTATTCTCGGTAGAAGATAATTCTTCCATTAGCTGAGCCATGGTCTGATTCGCTTTGATATCTGGATAATTTTCAGACAAAGCAAAAAACTTACCCAGCGTACCGGTCAGGGCAGTTTCTGCAGTCATCAATTGTTTGATGGCCTGCGCATCTTCCGGATGTGCCGAGGCAGCTTCAACTGCCGTTTGCGCCTGGTTACGTGCTTCAATCACCGCCGTCAGCGTTTCCTTCTCATGCGCCATGTAGGTTTTCGCAGTTTCGACCAGGTTGGGAATTAATTCATGCCGTCTTTGTAGTTGCACATCAATTTGAGCAAAGGCATTTTTAAATCGATTGCGCAAGGCAACCAGTCGGTTAAAAATGGAAATTAAATATAGAATCAGTACCACGACAATTACTAGCGTAACAATCATACCTGTAGACATGTATTTCCCCTCTGCTCTTAAATGCAAACGCGGCCTACCTGCTTAACAGATATGCCGCGCTAAATAATAAACATACTCGCCTGAAAAATAAATCCTGAAAAAATCCTGGAAAATAAATCAGGAAGCCAGTAGCGCGTCGATCTTGCCAATCAACTCGCCTTCTTCCGCTGGCTTGGTGATGTAATCACGGGCACCCTGACGCTGCGCCCAGACTTTATCTGTTTCCTGGTCTTTACTACTCAACATAATAACCGGAATATGGCTGGTACCTTCATGTTTGGTAATATGACGGGTTGCCTGAAATCCGTTTAATCCGGGCATAACCACATCCATCAAAATCAGGTCTGGTAGTTCATTACGCGCCGTACTGACTGCTGAATCGCCATCTTCAGCGGTTATTGTTTGATGCCCATGCTTCTGCAGGATTTTCACTATACCCTGCAATTGTGTGGGAGAGTCTTCTACTACTAAAATTTTGGCCATTATAAATCTTTACCCTGGATCGAGAGCGTCCTTACCCATTTATTATATTTTAAGCTTAAAAAATGCTGATCTTTACCAGCACTCTCAGAACATCTTTAAGATTAGTCTAATTTTATTGGAAATGCTGAAGAAAAAAGCATAAATAGTTTATTTATTAACAGGCTAAACCTTAGCGCCAGCAGCAAATTTAGTGATCAGATCCCAGATACTATTCAGGCTTTATACCATGCCCTGAGAAATCAACTAATCAAATGACCAGTCCTGCAGGATATCCATTTTGAATAGTTGCCCCTGATAACTAAAAACCACGCCATTCGGCGTAATTTGTTCTACCTCCAGACCTTCGACGACAGTATCGCCTTCCGACATGCTGTGGTCATTAATAATGATAGAACGCTGTGCGATGTTGCTGGAGTAAATATGACCGGCAAAACTCATACTGGGAATCGACTGCTGCACCAGATCTGGCATCAAAGACAAATGCGGCACCGTATTCAATTCCAGCGATGGTGGTGTATCTTTCCGGGCATCTTCTATTGCAACACTGGATTCTCGAGGCGTGGCAGCAAGCTGCTGCGGTTTCTGTGCCGGTTCTGGCTGCACACTAGATGAAGACTCTTTGATAATGGGTTCAGCTAGCGGGAGTTGCTCGATAATGGATGCCGACCTGGCTGGAACAGGCTGTTCAAGGTCAGCTACAACAACCGGTGAGTGCCGTTCCCAGGGCCGCATCCAGCCAATCACGAAAGCCAGACTCAACAGTAAAAATACAATAATCACGTACAACCACGGCGACGTATTCTGTTCGACTGCAACCGGTATATGAATGGTCTGTATATCAGGCACCTTGCCCTGTTTACGTTCCTGCTCGGATTTTTTTAGCGCATCCAGTATGTATGACATCAGCCGTTATTCTCCAGCACCGGCGCCTGTGCCCCTGTAGCATTATTAATATGCATTAAGGTGATGACACCGACAATGCCATCATCAACCAGGCCTCTGCTTAATTGAAAACGCCGGACTTTGTCAATTAACTCCGACTGGTAAATAGACACTTCCGGAATCACGTTTGTTGAATCCAGCTGGTTCAGTTTCTGGGTTAACCAGAGCACATCATCACCCTGATGTCCCGGGTGAATAGAGTTCTGATAACCGGGAGGCTGGTGCCAGAGCAGGGTAAATTCACCATTCCAGTATTTGTTGATCTGATCAACCGATAACGCCTGCTGCTCAGCAACCACATCGAGCAGCGCCAACTGATTTCCCATACCGGTCAGAGTGACAAAATAGGAGCGCTGCTGTTCATCAAATAACTTCAGGATGGCCGGTCGATTAAAAGTCCGCAGTTTGTCCATATCTGCATGGCCATGCAAACAGGCCAGCCCCTGCTTTTGTGCATAAAAACAGGGCGTGCCGTCTGTTTGCGGATCATACTCCAGATTCCAGCGCCTGAATAAACTCTGATAGGCTAGCGAATTACTCCGCAGGCGCTGGGTTTCATCTGGCCAGCGTAATTTTTCCGCCTGCTGCGGCATGGCAGTAACAATTTGTTCTGTCTTTTCTGGCTTTTCTATCTTTTCCGGCATGTCACTATTCTGTTCCGCGTCAGGCGGAATATTATTTTCCGGCAGCACGGCTGACAGCTCAGCAACATTTTCAGTAACAGCCTCGGGATAGAAATAAACAAGTGCGCCAATGGTTAGTGCTAACACACTCGCCAAGGTCGCAGACCAGGCCAATGTGCGGGCCGGGTTATTTTTTTTATGCCGCGTTTTATCACCCAGTACTTCGCGCGCCGCATTTTCCAGTGTTTTTATATCCACCTGCGTTTTATTCTGCACATAGCTACCCAGTAAAGCGCGATCACACAGCACATTCACGACGCGGGGAATGCCCTTGCTTAATTTATACAGGCGTTTCAGCGTCAACGCCGGGAACAGTTTTTGCCGACAGCCAGCCACTGCTAACCGATGCGATACATAGGACACCATTTCCTTTTCGTTTAAAGGTGACAGGTGATAGCGTGCGGTAATCCGCTGCGCCAGTTGCGATAATTCAGGCTTATCCAGCACATCCAGCAACTCGGGCTGCCCCAGTAAAATGATTTGCAGCAGCTTGTGTTCGTTGGTTTCCAGATTGGTGAGCAGGCGTAATTGTTCGAGCACATCCAGATCCAGATTCTGCGCTTCTTCAATTAAAACTACCGTCTTTTTGCCCTGCGCATGCGCCTCCAGCAAATAGCGGTTAATAATATCCACCAGTATTTTTATGCTGACATGGCCGACGCTATTGTGCACCTGCTCTGCAGGCGCATGACGCCCCAGCAGCTCATCACAAATGGTCTCTAATAATTCCAGCGCACTGACTTTGGGATTCAGCACCAGTGCCAGGTTGGTATCATCCGGAATCTGTTCCAGCAAACAACGACTCACCGTGGTTTTGCCCGTGCCGACATCACCGGTCAGTAGAATAAAGGCACCATCTGAATTCAGCCCATATACCAGGTGCGCCAGCGCCTCCCGATGACGTTCACTCATATAGAGATAACGGGGATCAGGCGCAATCGAAAAGGGGTTCTCGCTTAAACCAAAGTGCTCATAGTACATGGGCTGGATTATACCCCAGCTCTCCAGTCTATGAGCATTGCATCTAGCCCGAATGTTTCACAGCAATGTGAGATTTTGAGGCAATCTCAGCGAGTCAGTTTTTCAATCGCCCGCAAAAGCATAGCCATAGCTACTGACATCAGCCACAATGCTGCATAAAATGCAGACTTGCTCATAACCATGGACTCCGGATGAACCGAACCAATCAGCTTATTGCCTGCCTGCTTTTACCCCTGTTGCAAATACTCACCGCCTGTTCGGAACAAAACGCCAGCAATGGCGCTTCGAATTCACAGAAAACGGTTGCCAGCTACCTGGAAACCGGCGATCTGAACAAACTTAAATCCAGAGGTATATTGAGAATCCTGGTTCCCCTGCGCAGCGAAAGACGACTGCCCCGCAGCGGCAATCTGCTCGATGCTGAACAGGAAATGGCGGCCAATTTTGCCCGCAGCCTTGAGCTGGAGCCGGTACTTATTTATGTCGATCAGTTTGAGCAACTGATCCCCGATCTACTCGCCGGCAAAGGCGACGTTATCGCCGCCAATCTGACGATCACCGAATCGCGCAAACAGCAGATCAGCTTCACGGTACCCATCAATCATTCCACCGAACACCTTGTCACGCGCAAAGATGAAGCCAACATTGCGAAAAAATCCCAGCTAGAAAATCGCACTATCGCAGTTAAGGCGGGCACCTCCTACGCGGAAACCCTGGCCAATTTACAGCAAAAACACCCCGCCATAAAAATACAGACCCTGGCTGACGAGCTGAATACAGATAGCATCCTTGACCAGCTAGTCAACAAAACCATTGAGCTGACCGTTCTGGACAGCAAACTGCTGGCCGAGGCCGCTGCCTATCGGGATGATTTCAACATCAGTCTGCCGCTAACCCGAGAACGCCCACAGGCCTGGGGGGTACGTCCCGACAACTCAATGCTACTGGAAACGCTCAATCGTTTTCTTAATCAGGAACAGTTGGTGCGCAACCAGAACGTCACTTATCTTGACGATCTGGATGGTATTAAACAACGCAAAACGCTGCGCGTACTGACACGTAACAATGCTGCCTCCTATTTTTTATGGCGTGGTGAATTACTCGGCTTTGAATATGAACTGGTCAAAGCCTTTGCCAAAAAACACAAATTACGCCTGGAAGTGATCGTCGCACCGGATCACCAGCAACTCATCCCCATGCTAAAAGCCGGCAAGGGAGATTTGATCGCCGCCTTCATGACCATCACCACAGAACGAAAAGAACAGGGCGTGAGTTTCTCCCGGCCACATCACTATATTTCCGAAATCATTGTTAGCCGAGCCGATGATGACTCACTTAACCAGCCACAGGATCTGGCGGGAAGAACGGTTCATGTGCGCCCTTCCAGCGCCTACTGGAATTCGCTGCAACAACTCAAAAACACCGGCATCGACTTTGCCATTAAAGCCGCACCGGAAACCATGGAAACCGAGGAAATCATCGCCAGGGTGGCCACGGGCGAATACGACCTGACCCTGGCCGACAACCATTTACTGGATATCGAACTCACCTGGCGAGATGATATTAAAGCAGCATTCGCACTGGAAGATATACGTAAGAACGCCTGGGCGGTACGCCCCGAAAACAAACAGCTACTGGCCGCGATAAACACGTTTATTAAGCAGGAATATAAGGGCCTGTTTTACAACATTACCTATCAGAAATATTTTAAAGACTCCCATACCATCAAAAAACACCGCGATGATCGCATCGATTTAAATCCAGATGGCACCATTTCACCCTATGACGACATGGTAAAAAAATATGCGAAACAATACGGTTTTGACTGGCGCATGCTGGTTTCCCAGATGTATCAGGAAAGCCGTTTCAATCCAGCCGCAAAATCCTGGGCTGGCGCCAAAGGCTTAATGCAGGTCATGCCGCGCACCGCAAAAGAACTGGGGCTGACACAACTAAACGATCCAGAAACCGGCATCCATGCCGGGGTGAAATATTTAAACTGGGTGCGCGACCGCTTCGAAGATGAACTGCATGTCAAGGATCGTATGTGGTTCGCCCTGGCAGCCTATAATGCAGGCGCAGGGCATGTGCAGGACGCCAGGCGACTGGCCCGCCAGCAGGGCTGGAACCCCAATCACTGGTTCGATAATGTAGAAAAAGCCATGCTGCTGTTATCCAAGCGAAAATATGCCAAACATGCCCGGCATGGCTATGTCCGCGGCACTGAACCGGTCAATTATGTTAGAAAAATCCGCAGCCGCTACCAGGCCTATGTCCGGCTGGTAAAAAATAGCTGAAACCCCCATTTGATCACATCACCGCTCCGCCACCAGCAGCGAACAACTGTTGCCGGCTAAAGAGAATGCACGCTTAATTGATCAATTTAAATAAAGTCGCCTGTACAGCATCTCCTGCGACCGTTATCATTCGCCGCAAATTGAAATGTTGCATTTTTATTTCATTTTTGTGATGCGCATTCAAACATCTTGCCAGAGTGCCCAGTGAGGAGTTTTCGTTGGAACTTAAAAATATCAACCAGATAGAAGAAGCCACACAACCCGGTCGCCTGGAGAGTCTCCGCTTTGGCGTGGCCATCGTGTTTATTGTTGGCATTATGCTGCTCACCGGCACCACCATTCACGGCGTGGCCAACGGCTATTTACTGGTTGCGGCAGCCATGATCGGTGGCTATATGGCCATGAATATTGGTGCCAATGATGTTGCGAACAATGTCGGCCCCGCCGTCGGATCAAAGGCGCTGACACTGACCGGCGCCATCATCATCGCCGCCATCTTCGAAGCCGCCGGTGCGCTGGTCGCTGGCGGTGATGTGGTCAGCACTATCAAAAAAGGCATTATTGATCCGGCGCTCATTGCCAACCCCGATGTTTTTATCTGGTTGATGATGTCGGCCCTGCTGGCAGGTGCCATCTGGCTGAATATCGCCACGGCCATGAGCGCACCGGTATCCACCACCCACTCGATTGTCGGTGGCGTGCTCGGTGCAGGCATCGCTGCCGGTGGTCTGGATATCGCCAATTGGGCCAAAATGGGACAAATTGCCGCTAGCTGGGTTATCTCACCGGTACTCGGCGGCCTGATTGCCGCCTTCTTCCTGTATCTGATCAAGCGCACCATCACCTATAAATCCGATATGCATCGAGCCGCCAAAAAAATGGTACCCGTACTGGTGGCGATCATGGCCTGGTCCTTTGGTACCTATCTGATATTAAAGGGGCTGAAAAAAATCTGGGCAGTTGATTTTATAACGGCCTCGCTCATTGGCCTGGCCATCGCAATCGCTATCTACATCATGGTGCGACCCATGGTGTCCAGAGCTGCAAAAAATGTGAGTAACGACAAGGACGGTGTTAACCAGCTATTTACCATTCCACTTATTTTTGCCGCTGCCCTGCTCAGCTTTGCTCACGGCGCCAATGACGTGGCCAATGCAGTTGGGCCACTGGCGGCGATTAATGATGCCATCATGCATGGTGGCATTGCTACAAAAGCGCACATTCCGATATGGGTCATGATGGTAGGTGCTGTGGGCATTGCCATTGGTCTTGCGCTTTATGGGCCGAAGCTTATCCGCACCGTTGGCTCGGAAATTACTGAACTTGACCAGATGCGAGCCTTTAGCATCGCCATGGCGGCATCGATCACCGTCATTATCGCCAGCCAGCTGGGACTGCCGGTTAGCTCAACCCATATTGCCGTTGGCGGTGTCTTCGGCGTGGGCTTTTTGCGCGAATACCTCAAGGCCAGTTATTCAACCATGATCGAAGAAATCAAGGACCATCACCATGATCAGGATGAAACTATCGTCGAAGCCTTTCTGATCGAGTTTAAACGCGCTTCACTGGATGACAAAAAATATATGTTACAACAGCTCAAAGAGCATTCAGCCAAAGCCGAATTAACAAAAAGTGAGCGCAAAAGCCTGCGCAAGGTTTATCGCCATGAACTGGTCAAGCGTTCTCACCTGATGAAAATCGCCGCCGCCTGGGTCATTACTGTGCCTGTATCCGGGCTTATGGCCGCGCTCCTGTATTACACAATTCGTGGCATGATGTCGCCTTAACAAACACTGCTACAAAGTTTTATTAAAATCTGAAACATAGGCTTTATCTATTTTTAAAAATGAAAAAGGTATTTCAATTCCCATTTTTAACTTCAATCCTCTGACCAGCATTGCTTATGCCACGTATCAAGCTACCCAGGTTTTATCATATTTAACAAAATACAAAAATATCACGCACCTGAGCCGGCAGGGTATAACCGTTAAACTATTTTCTCACCCATAAAAAAGCCATCTAGAAAACTAGATGGCTCAACGTTCCCACCACGCTAATGCAGGACATCAATTGTACTGATTTATTGGATCGAGCAATCATTCATTGAAGCTCTTAATGTTATCCAGCACAATTGGTGGTGATTATATAGCGCAATACGCTTATCAACAGTGCCAAAAGTCACACAATTACCGACTAATTGCATTTAGTTCTGTTTCGCTTCCTGCCAGAGCAGCTCCAGCTCATCCAGACTGCATTGACTAAACTCTTTATTTTGATCGATGAGTGCTTGTTCAATATAGCCAAACCGGGTTTCAAACTTTTTATTGCAACTTCGCAGGGATTCTTCAGCATCAACATCCAGGTGACGTGCCAGATTAACGCAGGCGAAAATAATATCGCCTGTTTCTTCAAACACATTCTGCTGATCCTGATTTTTTATTGCCTCGCGTAATTCCTGAATTTCTTCTTCCATTTTATCCAGCACTGGCTCCACCTTCGGCCAGTCAAAACCAGCACGAGCAGCTCTGTCCTGCAGTTTTTGCGATCGCTTCAATGCGGGCAAAGCATTAGCCACGCCAGCAAGAATGGACGCTTTTTCTGTCTCAATTTTTCCATCGCGTTCCGCAGCCTTGGATTTTTCCCAGGCATCATTAAGTGATTTATCATCGGTGTATTCCGCATTGGCAAATACATGGGGATGTCGACGGATCAATTTATCATTAATCGCCTGCAATATATCATCAAACTCAAACAGCCCCTGTTCTTTGGCCATCTGCGCATAAAATACTACCTGAAACATTAAGTCGCCCAGTTCATCTTTCAATTCTTCCATCTGGCCACGTTCAATACTGTCGGCAACTTCGTATGCTTCTTCCAGTGTATAGGGAACAATCGTTTCAAAACTTTGTTTAATATCCCAGGGGCAACCGGTTTCCGGCGCTCTTAGCGCAGCCATAATCTCCAGCAGTTTATTCATGTTTTTCATTTTTACACCTTAACCATTTTTCAACGCATCAGCCTTTTCTTCGCTGAAAAACAAAAAGGGCGAATAACCGCCCTTTTTATCTAAACAAACATCAAAACAAATTCAGTTAAAACTCAACTTTTACACCAAAATGAACATCATCATCCAGCTCTACTTCTGTTCCATTTTCCAGTTCGTATTCCATGTTGCGCCAGCCCAGATAAGCACGGGCACTTGGCGTAACTTCCAGCTCGACCGCCAGGCGGAATTCGGTAAAATCATCGGCATCGCTAAAGCTGGTAATGGATGGTGCAAAAAACCCAGCAGCAAGAAAAGCAATCGGTGTGGAAGATGGAATTACATAACGAACCTGACCGCCAATCGCCAGCGCACCAACTTCTTCATTCGGCACCTCCAGTGAAGCAAACATCAGTTTGCCACCAACGCCAAACTGGAGTGGACGATTATTACCGGCACCGTGCCCGGTTATCATGACATCAGCACTCAGCATGAGGTCATCGGCTTCATTAAAGAAAACACCAAAGCCGACATCAGCGCCACCGTAGCCAAATGTGGACGACTCGGTCAGGTAAATTATTTCCGCTGTTTCATTTGCCAAACGCAGGTCGACACCTCTGGCGAATACCTGTGTACTCGACAAAGCCAGAACCAATACTGCTGTAATATTTTTTAACATCGTTATTCCCGGTAATAATTATCTGTGTACTATGAGTCTGAATTCAAAAGCAGGTTCCATTTGCTGACAGAACATAACTGTCGAAATCATACACAAAGACTATGGCAAAAAAAACAGGCGGATATAACCGCCTGCTTTTTCTTCGAATCAGTTCACTAACTAAACTGTCTGATAATAAATATTCTGCGGATGATTTGCCTGGGCAAAGAAAAACCAGCGCTCGGCCATTAGGCCAACATACTGGACCACAAATGCCACCAGCAGGACTTCTGCATTGCTGCTGCTCATGCCCGCCGACAATAAAATAATCGGCAACGGGAATACTAACACCATAAACAGCCATTTGATCGATTTCAGAAACAGCGCCTGCTTGCCATGAAAATATTCACGGGTGTTGTAAGAGCCACCCATAGCGCCCTGGGCCTTTTGCACAATCTGATTATGGCGTACACCAATCGCAGACTGGATGGTCGATTTGAATTTGATGCGTGAATTTCTGATTAACGATGCACTGCGTGACACAAATGCCATGATCGTAATAATAATCGCCCAGACACCATAGAATTCAACCAGATCAGGCGCGGTATACATAGAGAAAGCCGTGGCCAGGGTAAATCCTGAGGCTGTTCCCAGCAACAGATAATTCACAATGGTTAACGGACTCGCCCATTCCTGCAGGAATTTGATTGCTGCATAGATCATCGCCGTACACAGGAATAGCGTAAATACCGCCAGTGAACCCAGCGCCCCCACTAACAGGCTCAGCTTAAAGGTCACGCCGGTGGAAGTGGAAAATATCACCATATCCCACTCCATGAAATGCATCACGCCGTAAACAAACACGAAGAACATCACCATGGGTAGCGCGATAACTTCCCGCGATAACCATGAAGTACGCCATTTGGTTGCCGCACGCCAGGCGCGTTCCGGACGTCCCAGATGAAAAACGGAAGCGACCAGACCGGCAACCAGAAACAGCAGCGCAATCAGGCTGCCGATACCGAAAAAGCCGGTACTGTCCTGCGCCGGCAGGAAGTGCGCGGCTGCATAAGACTGGCCGGTAAACAGGGCCAGAAACATTCCCTGGCCGACACCGATCAGAGTGGTTAAAAATATGACTGAAAACGCGGGATGCATGTTCTATCTCCTGGGGTGTGTGCGATTTAATGCGCACATACATATATAAAATTTTTAAAATGATGACGGTTCAGGTTGCCCCTGAGTGGTTCCAGATCAAGGCGAAAAAAGTAAGTTTGCACATGCAAATGTCCATTTTTCAACGCAGAAATGGAACCACTCAGGGGTGAGCTGGATCGTTATCCTACCAACTGGTTGAATCGTCCAGTGTCGGCGCATCGACCGGTCCAGAAGGCTGACGCTCTTCTTTCTTCAGCGGATTATCCGCGCGTATCAGCTCATCCTCATGGATGTGCAGATGCTGCTTACGCCGTGGCAAATAATGATTCGATGGTTTGGTGCCCCACTCGGGCATCAATGGATAACCACCTTCTTCACGAATCGCCACCGATACTTCGGACTCGGGATCTTCCACATCACCAAACAGACGCGCACTGGTTGGGCATGACAATACACAGGCCGGTTTCCGCTCGGACTCGGGTAATGACTCGTCATAAATACGATCCACACACAGGGTGCATTTTTTCATTACCTTCTGGTGCTCATCGAATTCACGGGCGCCGTAAGGACAGGCCCACGAACAATACTTACAACCGATGCACTTGTCGTAATCCACCAGCACAATGCCGTCTTCTTCGCGTTTGTAACTGGCGCCGGTGGGACACACCGGCACGCAGGGCGCATCTTCACAATGCAGACAGCTTTTCGGAAAGTGAATGGTTTCCGTATTCGGGAAACAACCGACTTCGTAAGTTTGGACGCGATTAAAGAAGGTGCCGGTGGGCTCTGCCTGATAGGGATTGTCATCCGACATAAAACCCGCAGGACCTGAAGTATTCCATTCTTTACAGGAGGTTACGCAGGCACTACAGCCAACGCAGACATTTAAGTCTATTACTAATGCTAACTGGGTCATTTACCTGCTCCCCCTTTCCTGGTAAACGTGCCGGCAAAAAAGCCGAGCCAGGATTTACGTTTATCCATACCCGGATAAGGCTGCAAAGTATCGAACTGCGGCCAGGTTTCTTCTGGCTCGTCATCTTTTGCCCTGTAGATACGCACCCGCACGTCATACCAGCCCGCCTGGCCGGTGATCGGATCCGAATTGGACACATGCTCGCCGGCTTCATGGGCGGGCAGTTCTTCGGCTATCAGATGATTCAGCAGGAAGCCTTTTCTGGATTCATTCGCCTTGCCATCCAGATTCCAGGCGCCGGAGGCTTTACCCACTGCATTCCAGGTCCAGATAGTGCCCGGCTCAACCGCCTCGGAAAAGCGCGCCATACAACGCACCTTGCCGTGCATGGATTCCACCCAGATCCAGTCGCCATCGCCGAAGCCGTGTTTGGCACCCAGCGATGGATGCACATGCATGTAGTTATGCGCGTGAATCTGACGCAGCCAGGCATTCTGTGAATCCCAGGAATGGTACATGGCCATCGGACGCTGAGTCAGCGCATTCAGCGGGTACTTATGTTTATCCGTGAGCTGCGCTTCCAGCGGCTCGGAATAAAACGGCAACGGATTGAAATGCTCTTCGACGCGTTTGCGCAAATGATCCGGCGGCTGCTTGCCTTTGCGTTTACCCTGCGCTGCCAGACGGAATTTCTGCAGCACTTCCGAATAAATATGGATATTGATCGGCTCGGCATAACGGGTCAGGCGATGATCCTGCGCCCATCTTAAATACCCCATGTTCCAGTTACGCATGTACTGGTAAGACTTGGGCAAATGATACTGATAGACACAGTTGTTCTTTTCGTACATTTCCCACTGGTTCGGGTTCGGTTCACCTTTCATGAACTTCTCGCCACCCTTGCCACGCCAGCCGGCGAGGAAGCCGATACCGGAACCGGGCTCGGTTTCGTAGTTGACCACAAAGTCGGGGTAGTCGCGGTATTTACGTGCGCCATCTTCTTTAACGAAGGCGGGCAGTTTTAGCCGCGAACCCATCTCGATCAGCACTTCCTGGAACGGCTTGCATTCACCCTTTGGCGGCAGCACCGGGATACGCACCGAATCCACCGGGCCATCGAATTCAGAAATCGGACGATCCAGCATCGACATCACATCATGGCGCTCCAGATAAGTCGTATCCGGCAGCACCAGATCACCGTAAGCAGACATTTCCGACTGGAAGGCGTCCGCCACAATAATGAACGGGATCCTGTATTCGCCATCCTCATTCCTGTCGTTGAGCATCTTGCGCACTTCACTGGTATTCATCGACGAGTTCCACGCCATATTGGCCATGAAAATCATTAATGTGTCGATGCTATAGGGATCGCCGCGCCAGGCATTGGTGATAACGTTATGCATCAGGCCGTGGGCCGACAGCGGGAATTCCCAGGAGAAGGCTTTATCGATACGTACCGGTTTCTGGTTTTCATCGACAAACAGATCATTCGGATCAGCCGGCCAGCCTAAAGGCATACCACCGAGCGGTGTATTGGGCTGAACACCTTCAGGCCCTTTTGGCGTTTTCGCACAGGGGGGAATCGGACGCGGGAATGGCGCCTTGTGACGGAAACCACCGGGTCGGTCAATGGTGCCCAGAATTGACATTAATATAGCCAGTGCTCGAATGGTCTGGAAACCATTAGAGTGCGCTGCGGTACCGCGCATGGAATGGAAAGACACCGGATTACCGGTAATGGTATCGTGTTCCTTGCCCCAGGCATCGGTCCAGGAAATGGGCAGCTCAATTTTTTCATCACGCGCAGTGATACCCATTTCGTGGGCCAGACGACGAATCGTCTCGGCGGGAATGCCGGTGACGTCTTCCGCCCATTCCGGCGTGTACTGTTCAACCTGATCTTTCAATAACTGGAACGCAGGTTTTACCGGGGTACCATCCTCCAGCGTGAACTCACCCATTAAGAATGGATCAGCACCTTCGGTATGGGTCTTGACCGCTTTATCCGTATGACGATCCCACCACAGCTCATTCATCGGATCGAAACAGCCTTCCTCTTTATCGGTCTCGGTACGAATAAACATACCGTGATCATCGGAAGCTTCATCGGTGTTGATTAGCTGCGCTGAATTCGAATATTGCACCAGGAAGTCACGGTCATACAGACCCTGCTCGATCAGCTCACGAATCAGACATAATATTAATGCGCCGTCGGTGCCGGGTTTGATCGGCACCCACTCATCGGCAATGGCCGAATAACCGGTGCGCACCGGATTGATGGAAATGAAACGACCACCATTACGCTTGAACTTGGACAGGGCCATTTTCATCGGATTGGAGTGATGGTCTTCCGCCGTACCAATCATGATGAACAATTTGGAACGATCCAGATCCGGTCCACCGAACTCCCAGAAAGAACCACCGATGGTGTAGATCATGCCAGTGGCCATATTCACCGAGCAGAAACCACCATGGGCCGCATAGTTGGGCGTACCAAACTGTTTGGCAAACATGCCGGTGAGCGCCTGCATCTGGTCACGGCCCGTAAACAGGGCGAACTTGCTAGGGTCGGTAGCGCGCAAATGGGTCAGCCGCTCTTCCATGATCTCGAAGGCTTTATCCCAGGATATTTCATCGAACTGGGCATCACCTCGATCAGTGCCGGGTTTGCGCAACAGGGGTTTGGTCAGACGCGCCGGCGAATACTGCTTCATGATACCGGAGGCACCCTTGGCACAAATCACACCCTGGTTAAGCGGATGATCAGGATTACCCTGAATATAACGCACTTCACCATCGCGCAGCGTCACGCGGATACCACAGCGGCACGCACACATATAACAGGTGGTGTTTTTGACCTCGATGCGACTGTCAGCCACCGAGGGATCAACTAGAGGGGAATGTTTCATAACGAGTCCTGCCCTTACACAAGGCTGACGATTATAGGTAGCGGATACACGCCTGACTAATCACGATTGTTAAGCGTTTCATAAATTTCTTATATACTACTGTACGATTTTTTTGCGGAAACGCAAACAAACTGTAAGCCAACTAGTGTACAGCAGATTTAAAAAAATCACCTCCGCCAGCCTATCTTATTGTTTTAACTGATTTTATTAAAAACAATAAAAAATCATCATGGCCAACACCTACCCCAACAGGTATATAATTTTTTTATGGCCCGGCTATTCGGGTCAAATGTCATTTCACTATTCCATAGTTGACTTAAAATAAGGATATGTTTTCCAGCAGTTACGTATAATCATCACCATGACACAGCTCATCGACCAGTTTGGACGCAGTATCGACTATGTGCGAGTATCGGTTACCGACCGATGCGACCTGCGTTGCAGCTACTGCATGCCCAAACAGTTCCATGATTTCCACGAACCGGAAGAATGGCTCAGCTTCGATGAGCTGGAACGCGTGATCGCTGCATTTACTCGCCTCGGCACCCGCCGGGTACGCCTCACCGGCGGCGAACCGCTGGTGCGCAAAGACCTGCCCAGGCTGGCCAGCCAGCTATCTGCCCTGCCCGGGCTGGAAGACCTGTCCCTCAGCACCAACTGCACCCGCATGAATAAACACGCCGAGGAACTTAAACTTGCCGGCATCGACCGCATCAACGTCAGCCTCGACAGCCTCGATGCAGACAAATTCAAACAGCTCACCGGTGGCAAACTGGAAAAAGTATTAAATGGCCTGATGGCGGCCAAAGATGCCGGCCTCAGCCCGATTAAAGTCAACATGGTGGTGATGAAAGATATCAACGACAACGAAGTCGAAGCCATGGTCGACTTCTGTATTGAACACGGTTTTACCTTACGCTTCATCGAAACCATGCCGGTCGGCGACATGGGTCGCAAGGCGACCGATCAATTCATCGATTTAAAAGTAATCAAACAGCGACTGGAAAAAAGTTTTGATCTGGTGCCGGGTGTGATGCCAGGCGGTGGACCCGCTCGCTACATGAACGTGGTCGATACCAATATCAACATTGGTTTTATCACCCCACTATCGCAGCACTTCTGTGAAACCTGCAACCGGGTACGCATATCCGTTGATGGCACCATTTATACCTGTCTCGGCCAGAACCATAATTTTGAATTACGGCCTTTATTGAGAGCCGGCATCTCTGATGCCGAACTGGAACAGGCGATTCGCACAGCGGTTAATTTAAAACCGGAAAAACACGAATTCAATGAGCATCCGGAAAAGGTGCTACGGTTTATGTCTTACACTGGGGGGTGATTCGAGTTCAGGCCTGGCCCATCAGAACATATGCCTTAAACCAAAAGTAAATCTGAAATCCTCGTCATCTACGCCGTAGCCGAGATCTGCTCTCAAATCCACTTTTACCAGTTTTCGTATTTTCCAGCGAAATCCTGCACCCAGACCCGTCTTTAGCGGCTCATGTGCCATATCATGAATATCATCATAGGTGTTGCCGAAATCAATAAAATAAACATAGCGAAATGCTGGCTTCCAGTCACTCGGCATTAAATACTCAATATTAACCAGCAACACGGTATTGCCTTCGAAACGATCATTTCTGTAGCCGCGCAAATCATCACTGGAACCTAAAGTAAACGCCGCATCACCCATCACGTCATCAGTTGAATGGCCCAGTATAGTCTGTACGTTTAGATTGTCGTGAGGTCGGGACTCAAACCGATAATAACTACGGTAATAAAGAACATGTTTAAAAAATTCTGAATCGCTACCCAGTACATGATCGGATACATCAAGGCTATAACCAAATTCACGGCCACCTCGATTGTAATCATAGGTATGGACTTTATTGTAACCATAACGCAGCTCAAATATTAAAGCTTCCAGCCCAGTATCCAGTGGCGTGCCGGCAATATCTTCGTTGTCGCGTAATCGAAAATTCAATCCCGTACCAATAAACCAGCCAAACTTTCTGCCCTGCTCATTCAGCCATTTGGAAACGCCTACCGAGAAATTCTGATCCTGCCTGACAATAGAACCCGATGCTTCATTGTCATCCACTTCCTTCATATTTATTAATTTGAAAGCCAGTTCATAAGATGAGCCATTTACATTGGGATAGACATATTTGATACGTTGTCGGTTTTCAGCAACCCCTTCCGTTGTACCCCGATTTTCAACCAGGAATCGCATCTGGTGATCCAGACCGTACATGTTATCCCAGTGCAACTGCACACCCAGATGGGTATCATCACCGTCCTGCCGAATGCGTGGCAACACCAGCAGGTAAATTTTTTCTTTAAGCTGAATCACCAGATCGACAAGCTGCTCGTCCTTATCTGTTTGACTGTAATCTTCGGTCAGGTAATAAGTCACCGTTTTAAACAATGCTAAATCTCTAATCGCCTGAACCGATTTTTCTACTGTATTTATATCAAGCACATCACCTTCGCTGATATACATTTGCCGGCGCAAAACAGATTCCTGGGTAACCTCGTTACCTGCAAAACTTATGCTTCGAATATGCGTTACAGCTCCTGCCGTGGAGCTGTAACAGACAAAACATATTAACCAGAAAATATTTTTACTTTTTGCCATACATGCTTTGATACAACACCGCTCCATTGGTGCAAAATGAGTCCCATTAGCACAAAACCTGTGCCTGCCAGGATAGAAAACGTCATACGTTCCTGATTAAGTATATTCCCCAGCCACAAAGCCGTTACCGGTGTGATCAGGGTTACCAGCGCCACGCTTGATGCTGAGAGTCTTGCCAGCACAAAATAATAACTGACAAAACCAACAACAGAACCCATGACACCTAAATAAACAATAGCCCAGATCGAACGCAAAGGTAAATCAGTCGGCAAGGGTTCCGCCAGCACCACATAGGCCAGCAGAAACAACGGCATGGAAAAACCCAGGCCACCAGCAGTTACCGTTAGCGCCGGTAATTTTACATTCAGACGTTTAATCCATACCGCGCTCATCGAGTGCACTATAACCGAAGCCAGTACGGCAACTATGCCCCATAACGCCTGTTTACCGATAGCCATCTGATCAATAAAAATTACCCCAAGACCGGCCACACCCAGCAGCGCCCCGATAAATTTTGTCAGGGTGAATTTATCATCGATTAACAAATGCGTGGCAAACCATGCAGTGAAAATCGGCGTCAGCCCAAAGACAACAGACACCAGCCCGGAAGGAATGAATTGCGCCCCCCAGTAGACCAGCATCATGGCACCGAATATCGCCATAGCTGAAGCCATATAAACCTGTAACGCCGCGCGGTGCAGGGGCAATTTTTTATGCCAGATAAAAACCAGCGCCAGCGCAATCACCGATCCAATAAGCATACGCCCGGTAATTCCCACCACAAAGCCAAGCCCCTCTGAACTCCACTTAATGGCCAGTGGCGTGGTCGACCAGATAATGATTATCAATATATAAGCGATCCAAACTAATAATTTATTGTTCCTGTCCATAACGATTCCTGCAAAACTCGGCAACACTGATATCGAACGAGAAATCTGTAGCAAGCGCAGCGCGCGCCCATCTCTGTGGCCAGCCTTTCTTCCATGAACATAAAAAAGGCCACAGTTCCTGCGAATCTGTGGCCTTTAAAATATTCAGTTGTTAAATGATTACTTAATCAAAATATCCGCCACACAGATTCATTGCCAGGCACCAGCGCAGGGGTCCGGCAATAATCATCGCGACTTGTTGATTTGCATTAATCATGGGCCAAGATTGTGTTATATAAACCACCATGTCAAGGTATAATTTCAGGCACTAAAAAATAACAGTATGGGCTGATGGCAATGCAATATAACAAGATCTGTATTCTGGGTGGCAGCGGTTTTGTCGGCACACATCTTATTTCGCAACTGGGCGCTGCGGGAAAATCCATTAAGGTTCTGACCCGACGCAAGGAACGCAGCAAACATTTGTCAGTTCTTCCCGATATTGAAATCGTCGAAGCAAACGTACATGACCAGCATGTACTCAACGAACAGCTCAAAGGTATGGATGCCGTAATTAATCTGGTCGGCATTCTGAACGAGCGTGAACACAATGGCGACGGCTTTCGTTACGCCCATGTTGAACTGCCGCGCAAAATTCTCAATGCCTGCCATGAAAACAAAATATCTCGCCTGCTGCACATGGGCGCGTTGAATGCCGATGCCAATTCCAGTCCCAGCCGTTATTTGCGCAGCAAAGGCGAAGGTGAAAATCAGTTACATTCATTTGCCGGCAAAATTAATGTCACCAGTTTCCGACCTTCGGTGATCTACGGTCCGAATGACAGTTTCTTCAATCGCTTTGCCGGCCTGCTGAAACTGATGCCCATTTTCCCACTGGCCTGTGCCGACACCCGCTTTGCCCCCGTATTCGTCGGCGATGTAGCGCGACGTTTCGTCGATGCGCTGGATGATCCCGGCACCTTTGGCCAGCGTTACGATCTGTGCGGCCCCAAAGAATACACTTTAAAAGAACTGGTCGAATATACCGGCCAGTCCCTGGGTTTAAAAAGAACGATTATCGGCCAGCCCGATATATTATCTCAGATTCAGGCCATAATGCTTGAATGGGTTCCGGGTAAACCCTTTTCCATCGACAACTTCCAGTCACTCCAGGTAGACAGTGTCTGTAAGGAAGGCACGCCGGAACCGACAACCGTTGAATCCATTGTGCCCTACTATCTGGGCCGGCAACAGAAAACGGAATTGAAAGACCAGTACCGTCAACTGGCGCGACGTTAGTCATTAATTAATAGCTCGCTAGACAAAAGAAAGGCAAGCCCAGATTAATGGGCTTGCCTCTAGTCAAATCAGTAAGACACTAGATTGCCAGAATATCTATTGCAATATCTAACAGCCAGCTTAAGTTTTTAATTTCTTTTTGAACATACCAGCAGAAACATCAGGTAGCTTTTTGTTCTTGCCAGTCACTATCAATATCACTATCACTATTTGCTGATTGCGACGGCGCATCCATCTCAGGCTTTAGCATGAATCCCCTGGATAAAATAAACCATATCAATGACAAAACGCCGACAACAAATACCAGACCGCCGACTGACCTAAAGTATGTCAGCGTCTGGAATACGCCTCCAGTAACGGTTTGTTGCGCTCTTGCCAGCCACAAGCCATCATCTAGCACGATGGATAATTGATACAGGCCGACCGGGAACAGATCAAGGAACATCATTAGGGCAACACCGATATTCAATGACCAGAATGCCAGTTTGATAATCCTCGGATTCCAGCTTTCGGTATTGAATAGATGCTGACAACAAAACAATGCACCGGCTAATGCTATGTTGCCTTTTACGCCAAACATGGCGGCATGGGCATGATTTCCAGTCAGATAGGTTGCATGTTCATAATAATTAACAATGGGCAAATTGATTAATGAACCCAATACACCGGCACCAAAAATATTCCAGAAATTCACAGCCAGTATGAACAACCACACTCCATCCATTACAAAAGTTTGATGTCCATTTTCCTGGTTAATATAAGCTCCTTTGCCTTCTTTTCTCATTTGCCAGGCGTCTAGTGTTAAAAGCAATAACGGCAATATCTGCAAGGTTGAAAAAACACTGCCCAGTGCAATTACACTGGTGGGTTTGGCAATCCAGTAGAAGTTATGGGCCACACCAATCGTTGCAGTAATTAAAAACAACATGACAGCCAGATAAATTGTTTTCTCTGCCATTGTTTTTGTTACCAGACCCATCTGAACTAAAATAAAGCCGACAATAACCGTGGTGAATACTTCAAAAGTTACTTCTACCCACATGTGCACCACCATCCATCGCCAGTAATCAGCGATCGCCCAGTTAGTGTCAATGGTGGCAAATAATCCAAAGAAAAGAAAAAACACCATTATTCCACTACCCCACAATAGCCAGGCAGGTATGGACCAGAATGTTTTTTTAGTGATCCAGGGTTTAACTCCTCGATAAATAATAAAAATCCATAATGCAAAACCGCCTAACAATAGCATCTGGAAAAAACGACCTAACTCCATAAATTCCCAGCCCTGGCTACCAAACCAGTAAGCAGCGCTACCTGTTAATATACCTGATTGCCCAAAATAAATTCCAAACACACCACCAAAACCAACAATGACACAAATAACGAATAACACATTAATCAGTAATTCCTGATACTTTGGAACTGGAGCTAATCGTGGTAAAAAGAAAATGGTGTATCCGACCCAGCACATAAAAAACCAGAATATTTGTAAAAGCGTGTGATAACTTCTCAAAATATTAAATGGCAATACACCTGCTATTTTATGGGCGAAAGGACTTGCAAAATCCATGGCAGCAAGAATGCCTGCTAAAACCTGAACGCCGAATAAAACAATAGCCAGTGCAAAGAATTTATAAGTTGCCTTCTGAGTTGGCCGAACAGAACCTCTTTCAAGATCCGACGTTGTTAATAACTGGTTGCCAGACTTCATATCAAATGGAGAACCGGGCATTGATTTCATTTGGCCGTACACATAAAGAACAATCATGATGCCAACAAGCAGCACAAAAATGGAAATAAAACTCCACATCATTAATGATGGAGGTGGTGTATTACCTGCAGCAGGGTCATAAGGCCAATTTGACGTATAACTATAATTATTGCCGGGACGGTCAGCACTGGCCACCCAGCTTCCCCAGTAGAAGAATGCCGTTAGTTGTTTTAACTGTTGTGGACTGCTTATGTAATTTACAGGATGAAATGCTTCCGAAAAATTCTCATCGGTAAACATTTTTGTATAGTAAGAATTAAGATAATCAATACCATAAACCTGGGCATCATCGATAATCGTTACATTGGTATTTTCATCATAGGTATTCCTGTGCAAATCAGCCCTGATCTGTGTTTCAATCGCATGCTGATCATAATCGCGTATATCGAATTGCCACTGATTAAGGCGATCATTTTGTATTACAGCGCCGGGCTTAAGCTGTTCAACATAATACGCTTTCATTGCAACTGTCATGGCGTGTAAAGCTTCTGCAGTGAAATCGGGACCACGCTCAGCCCCATCACCCCAGAATGAACCATAGTTCATCAAGCCTCTAAGATGAAATAACTCCTGCCCGGCCATAATATCATCGGCAGATATAATGATTTCGCCGCTACTTGTCTTAAAATCCGGCACAGGAGGAGCACCTGAATAAGTAGCTTCCCCCATAAACAGCAAACCTGAAATTGAAATTATTGATACTATCCATAAGTGAGTAAACCAATATTTTTTACTCAATAATAAAGTTGATATACTGTTTTTAAATTCATTCATAAGGCTTACCACTTAAACCATAAAACATTCTATAAAGATGCAAGCTGTTTTTCTGGTTGCATTTTTAAGGCAACTAAAAATTTCGGCCGGAGCAATGCCAGATAAAGCACCCGAAATCGCAAAGTCGCGCAGTGTACTATAAATTTTTATAAGACAAAAAGAGCTTTGGCCATTATAAATACCAGCCTGTTTTTAAACGCCTGATAAAATTAATAATTTATTTTTAATTTTTATTTATTGTGACGGTTGATATTTTTTTATACGTTTATTGTTTTTTGACTTTTGTCTATTTTTTGCGACGAACAACTATAATTACTGGTGATTCTTTTAATTGAATTTCGTCATATTTTTTATGCTTTATAAAACGGCTCCTGTCTTTCACCCACTTATTCACCATCTTTTACGCTAGTATTTTGATAAAAGTCTAATTTCAGATCCCCATTAACAACAACTGTCTTTGAAATAATGATCGCTCACTCGAATAACTACTTTTTATTGTTGTTAATCAATTACATTAAGCCGGCAATTCCATAGACTGCTGCGTCTTTTTTATCCATTTCATATACACACTTGTTATAAGAGGTTCTTTCATGGCCAATCCCGAACACAAAGTAGAGATCGCAGACAGTCCATTTTCATTGAACAATGAAGATCTCTATAACAAATGGCGCGATCAAAAACTCAAAGATTACCCGACAAACCTGGGCGATCTTCTGGTAGAAATAAACGACCCGCGCAAATTAACAGACAGTGAATTTGAAGCACTTCAGTCTCGTTGTCGCAAAGCCAATATGGCATTATATGCAAGTAATACTGGCACCGATCCCGATCCAGAAATCCCGCTATCAATGGGGCGCCGTTTTGGTCTGGAACATATCAACAAAAACTGGCTGGCCGATGAAACCGGCTTAACCTCCTTAACCGTCGTTGATAACGGAATTCGCCAGCAATATATTCCATATACAAACAAAGCCATCAACTGGCACACCGATGGTTATTACAATCTGGCAAGCAAACAAATTCATGCGCTGAATTTGCATGTGGTACAACAGGCCGCTACCGGTGGTGAAAATGCACTCATGGATCATGAAATTGCTTACATGTTATTGCGCGATAAAAACCCTGAATACATTCACGCATTAATGGCAGAAGACACCATGACCATTCCACCGCGCATTGACGAAGGCGGAACCGTTGCCAGAAAAGAAGAGCCTGGCCCTGTTTTCAGCATTATGCCCAGTGGTGATCTACACATGCGTTATACCATTCGAGTGAATAATGTTATCTGGACAGATGATCCTGTTGCACAGGAAGCACTGGCTTATCTCCAGGAAATTCTGCATAGTGACTCGCCTTATATTTATCGTGGCCGTTTAGAATCGGGCATGGGTCTGGTCAGTAATAATGTATTACATGATCGAGCGGCTTTCACCGATGATGCAAAACACAAACGTCATTACTACCGTGCACGTTATTTCGATCGGTTAGCGGGTACTGAAGTTTTGAAATAATTGCCTGTATAAGAACTGTTGATTAAAAACCCGGAGCCAGAGAGCGAAATTCCTGATAGCTGGAATTGTGCTCTCTGGCTCCGGTTTAACGATTACTCAGGCCGGCGGTGTGAATAATTTTTTTGAACGTCCTGTCAACTGTCCTCCCTGTTATCATAGGGAAATCTGCTGTGACCATAGCGAATGGCGAGAATAGATATAGCGAGAATCAATACAGCGCCAGCAAGCCCCAGCATTCTTAATGTGTCCAGATTTTTCATATCAAGAATCATATAACGCGCCAGTGCCACTATGGCGATATAAAGCGGCATACGAACAGGCAGCTTTCCTGACTTGAGGTATATTCCAACCATTGCCAGTACTTCAAGATATATAAAGAGCAACAACAGATCGGCCAGTGTCACCGTCATCGCTTTAAACATCAAATCAATCTCAAAGCCCATGGCTATGACAGTTGCTAAAGCAATCACCAATAGCCCAATATCTTCAACTATTACTAAAGCTTTATAGCCTGAATTTTTTAACTTATTCATTTATGTATTCCTGATTTTATGCTGCTAAGGTCCGGGATAAGCTAGCGGATCTCAATTGTATTTAATTTTAGCCTGAACGCCATGCCGACCCCAATGCCGGTAAGCTAAGCAAAATCGCGATCTAAAGATGCGCTCCTACAGGATTGTTTATGCAGTAGGAGCGACCTTAAGGTCGCGATTGAATCTGATAATCGCCTTAACTTACTGGCATAGATTCTGGCCCCATTTACCTGTCCCATTTTTCCAGGCCCGGATTCTCATCCTATATATCTTCGATACCACGTGAACGGAGATTATTGATAATGGTTGTGTCACTTCTGTTTTTTGATGTCGCCGCTTTCATAAAAACCACCACGCCATCGATATCGCGAATCACCCCCTTAAGCCGATCATTATCCTCAATAGATGCACTTATAGAAGTAAAAGCATAATCCATCAGGCTTTTATCGTTTCTTGCGATACCCACTGCATAAGCGAGGTAACTGGCAAGGCCAGCATGACGCGAATTGATTCGTTTTGCGAAATCAGCCCATGTTTTCAACCATCGCTGCCATTCGATGTCGGAAAGCTTTCGACCATCGAGATGCAGGAATAGCGTCGCGCTGATCAGCTCATCCTGCCAGTTCCAGTCCGGCGATTTCTCCTTGCGTCTCGCCACCCTGACAGCGCGTTCGTGAAACTCCAGGCAACGCCCACACTGGTAATAACAGGAAAGCACATAGGCAATATATTCACGCTCAAGCTGGGTCAGTTCAAATGGACTCGACTCACCGGGCACACCTTCAAATACAAGCTGATGGAGCTCATTGAGCACATCATTGAATGCCCAGCCAAGCAAGGG
>JAPHRO010000051.1 GCA_026195895.1 Gammaproteobacteria bacterium | reverse complement strand
GCGCCTCAACGGCCTTATTAAAATCAAATTGTTCAGACATGTATCATTCCTCTTATTTGCTATTTTATAGAAATGACACAGAATTTCTAACACTCCCTTTTTTATTTGAGTATTGGCCTGGATTTAACAGTAGCTCAATTGCATCATCATCAGTCATTGGTCGGCTAAATAAAAATCCCTGCATGTTCTTGCAACGCCATTCCCTTAGTTGTTCAAGCTGTTCTTCAGTTTCAACACCTTCAGAAATAATATTAAGGTTAAGGCCTTTAGCCATCGCAATTATTGCTTTGATAATTGAAGAGTCTTCATCATTTTGCTGCATGTCATGGATAAATGAACGATCGATTTTCAAAGTATCAATGGGGAGTTTTTTCAGGTAATTTAATGACGAGTAACCTGTGCCAAAGTCATCAATTGCTATTTTAATGCCGTAATCACTTAGCTGATTCAGTTTAAAGATACCATTTTCAATATCTTTCATTAATACGTTTTCTGTTATTTCTATTTCCAGCATATCACCAGGAATGTCATGGCTACGCAATAACTCAAAAATGGTATCAACGATATTATCCTGTTCTAACTGGCATGAAGAAAGATTAATCGCGACTCTAACACTGGTTAATCCTGCATTTCTCCAGCGTTTTAATTCAGCACAGGCATTTCTTAAAACCCAGTCGCCGATAGGCTGTATTAAGCCTGTTTCCTCAGCGAGCGCAATAAATTCAGTGGGCGAAATAAGACCGCGCTCAGGATGTTGCCAGCGGATTAACGCTTCCATAGCAAATACTTCATTGGTCTCAACGTTAATCTGTGGCTGATAATAAATAACAAACTGATCATTCTGTAATGCCCGCCGCATATCATTTTCGAGAGATAAATGCCTGGAATAAAGTTCATTCATATTATCGGCATAGAACTTATAGCCATCTTTGCCGTTATCTTTGACGTGATACATGGCGATATCAGCATGTTTTATCAATGTTTCCATTGTAGTGCCATCATCAGGGTAATGGGCAATGCCGATACTGGTGCTTACAAAAAATTCGTGATCATCTATGCAGAAAGGTTTTTTCAGGGCATGAATTATTTTATCAGCTATATGTTCTGAATCCTTTCGGGTATGAATTTCAGGTAACAACAAGGTAAATTCATCGCCACCAATTCTAGCCAGAGTATCGCCTTCACGGAGACATTTTTTCAGGCGTGTACTGACTGCCTGTAATAATTGATCGCCAATCATATGTCCCAAAGTGTCATTAACAACTTTGAATCGATCAAGATCAAGAAACATAATAGCCAGTTTTGTGTTGTTTCGTTTAGTATGTGATATTGCCTGGTTGAGCCTGTCTTTTAATAATGTTCTGTTAGGCAGACGTGTCAGCATGTCGTGATAGGCCTGGAATCTAATGATTTCTTCCGCTTCTACTCGGTCAGTAATATCCCTGGCTATCCCGTATGTACCAATAAATTTGTCCTGATCATTCTTGTCTCTACCTGGGTTATATACACCTACGGCATTGATTTCGATGGGGAGTAAGCGTGTTTCAAAACAACGAGCAGTATGATTGTGTTTGCACTTCAGACGTATTTCGAGGTTTGTGCTAGACCTTGTGCCAGCACGGCGTTCATTAAAAGTATATCTGGCTTTCTCCTGGTCTTCTTCATGTATCAGTTCAGAATAGTGTTTGCCGATAATTTCGCGCTTGGTGTAGCCTAATAAAGTTTCAATGCGTTTGTTGATGAATGTGAAACGTCCCTCAGTATCTAGCATGTATACGATATCAGGTGATTTATTAACAATATAACGATGTAGTTTTTCTGATTCATGCAATTTTGTTTGCATGGCCAGATTTTCATATTCAAGGTGCCGTTTTTTAATGGCGTTATTTACTGAATTAAGAAGATTGTCTATAGCATAGGGTTTACGTATGAAATCGTATGCTCCATGCCGCAAAGCATTTTCGGCCGCCTCGAAAGATGATTCGCCACTTACAACGATAATGGTTGTATTGATGTTGTTTTCGCTAATGAAATCCATGACTTCGTCGCCAGAGATTTCATTCATGTTTAGATCAAGCAGTAGCAGGCCAAATTTATTGGTTTTTAATTTTTCTATAGCCTGGCTTCCGCTATTGGTGGTTTCAACCTCATGGCCATTTTGGTTCATCAACTCCCGCAGACTATGTAGATGAAGTTGTTCATCGTCAACAATCAGTATTTTTTCTGAGAAATCGCAGAGATATTTAATGTTTTTAGCTGCACGCTGAGAAGCTGTGTCACGTTGTTTACTAGACATAGTGTCTAACCTAAATTAGTTAATTGGTTTTTATATATTTTGGAAGTTGCAGGTTAAATACAGTTCCATGTTTACTAGTTTTGCAACCAATAGATCCACCCATCCCGTCGATCAGGTTTTTACTAATGCTTAAGCCTAGCCCAGAATGTCCTTTGCCTTTGGTGCTTTTTATTGGGGAATACAAATTCTTTAATATTTCCCCAGGTATGCCAGGCCCGGTGTCTTCTAGCTCAAGTTCAACGAATGTTTTCCCACTAACGTTGATGTTTCGAGTTGTTATTTTAAGCTTCCCGCTATTCTCCATTGCTTCAACAGCATTTTTTATTATGTTAGTAATAATTTGTTTAATAGAGTCCTTTACAACATAAACCTTCTCAATATTTTTATCGAGGTCAAGTTCGCATTTAATATGATGCGTTGTAAATAATGATAATTTAAAAATTCCCACCAGATCTGTTATTAGTTCATTAATATTCAGAGCCTGATTACTATTATTTTCCTCTTCGTCAAATTCATCCGCGCATCTCAGGATAATGCTACCAACTCTATCTATTTCTTCTTTTATTATGTTGATGTCGTTTTGTGCAGGATCTTCACTATCAAGACGTTTTCCAAGTATCTGTAGATAATTCCGTATGACACTCAGTGGGTTGTTGGTCTCGTGGATTATTTCACGCGCCTTATTTTTAATTTCCAGGTTTTTATGAGTTAACAAATCATGTTGGAGAGCAGTTTGCTCCTGAATTTTGTTGATCATGATCGCTGCATCACTGGAAAATATGCTCAACAGATTTTTATTTTTCAATAAATTACTGCACTGTGAGCTGTCAACAGCAGAGACGATAATTGCATTATTTGTATTCGAGTTAATTATGGGAATACATAAAAAGCCTTCAGATCTTAAAACCCTGATAATTTGTTGATCAATAATGGCTAGTAAATGATCTTCTGCTACAGAAAAAGAATCTTTGATGTCGTGTTCGGTGAGTGATTTGCTTAATAAGCTTTTTGACTTAATCGGAATGTTTATATTGCGGAGAAGCCTGTTATTAGTTAAGGCCTGTTTACTTGCAATTGATAAAGACTGACTTTCTTCATCGAAACTAAATATCAGGCTTTTTTGTATGCCAAATAATATCATCAGACTTTTCTGAATCGATGCATAAACAGAAAGGTTTTCATCTGCCTGCAGCGGTAGCTGACTACCATGCATAAGCGCGACGTCCCGAACTTCCTGCGCCAGAGTGACCTGTTTTTTGTCATTGTCACTGGCATCTATGCTGCCAATATCAATATCCATGGAACGGGCGACAGTTTTCACCTCTTCCGATGATTGATTGATAATGTCCTTGATAATCGATTCGGATAGGTCGAATAGTTTTACTGATGCATCAAACTGTATAGGGGCCAGTTCTTCCTGGTCAGCCATTTCCAGTGACAGGGTGTTCGACAAATTGATGATTTTAACCAGGTGATCTGCATCCAGAACGTCTTCAATGGATGCGTGATGGTAGCGAACCGCATCACTAATGAGTTCATTGAGCCCCCATTTTTCCAGTAGTCTTGCGCCAAGATCATCATGAGTAATCTTGAAACTTTCGTTTTCAATGTCCAGTAGCTTCTGGTCGGGGTAGGTGCTGTGCGCAATGCTGCTGTAATCGAATTCAGCATGGTTTTCCAGCACCAGTTTGCCGATGTCATGCAATAGACCGGCTATATAGGCCTCTTCAACATATTTGTAGTTGGTTAGCCTGGCCAGTGACTTGGCTATGGTTGCGCATCGGAGCGCATGCTTCCAGAAGTCTTTTAGAAACAGGCTTTTTTCATTGCTATAGCGGGAAAAGAATTGTTTAACCGAAGCGGTAATGGTAATGGATTTAATGGTGTCCAGCCCCAGAAACATTAATATGTGTTTCAGTGATTCCAGGTGGCGGGCATGACCATAAACCGGTGAATTTGCTACAGAAATGACTTTGGCTGACAGGGCAGCATCTTTGCTGATAATGTCAGAAATAGTAGTAAAGCAAATGTCGTCATCTCGGCATGCCCTGAGCAGGTTGATCAGGATATGAGGCAGAGATGGCAGCTTATTTGCTTCAGAGTCTTCAAGTGATTTAATCACAATTTCACGCATGTTCTTAATACTATTACAAATTTTGGCCTTGTCAATGAATGCTTTATGGCAATTGCATGCCCTTTGGTCGATTATTTTCGGAAAAACAGAAAAACACACAAATTGCATTGTGCTTTTTTGTGGGGGAGAATAAGTTTAGTTACATAAAACAATCGTGATATGAATCTGTATCACATTTTCGAAAATATGTTGTAACTATATGATATATATGTATAAAATGAGCTATTCATTAGTAAAAGAAAAAGACATGGGTGGCTTGTTTATGGTTTTTCAGGTGAAAAAAACGTGAATAAGTGTTGTTAATGGGCAGTTCAGGTCCTAAATCCGCAAAAATTATAGCGATCACCAGTGGTAAAGGTGGCGTTGGCAAGACATCCCTTACAGTTAATACAGGCATTGCGCTGGCTCAGCAGGGCTATAAAGTTTGCCTGTTTGATGCCGACTCAAATTTAGCCAATATAAATATCATGCTTAAAGTGATGCCCGAGTTTACGCTTGAGCATGTGCTTAAAGGCGAGAAGAGTATTCACGGCATCATGATACAGAGATCAGGTATTAGCCTGGTTCCTGGTGCTTCCGGTATTACCGATTTCGATAAGCTACAGCGGGTGGAAAAACAGCGGTTAATATATGCGCTGTCCAAACTAGAGCGCGAGTATGACTATATTCTGGTGGATACCTCAGCAGGTATCCACGACAATGTGCTGTCGTTTATTGAGACCGCCCAGCATTGTATAGTGGTGATTACACCCGAGCCGACATCGTTAACGGATGCATTTTCACTAGTGCGAGTGTTGAAAAAAAGAGGCTACAAGAAGCGACTGAATGTCGTCGTTAACTTAACCGCATCCGAATTGAATGCCCGAAAAACCTATAAACGCTTTTCCATGGCGGTTGCTAAATACATTGGTTGTAAAGTCGCTTATTTAGGTTTTGTATTAAAAGATGAGCTTCTGTCTGAGGCTATTTGTGCGCAGAATCCAGTCATCATCGAGACACCGGCAGCCCTTTCGTCCCGTTGCTTTGAACGGTTATCTAAAACGCTGGATCGGTTGTCCAGTAAAGCGGATGATGAAAAAGGATTAAGTGTTTTCTGGCAAAAAGAACAGGCAGACCAACTGCCTGATTTTTCTACGCCAGAAACCGGGCATTTTTCAAGGCATAAGCTCAGATCGGCTGCATTATTAACTAAAAGACAAATGCTGGTCGAGCATAAATATTCAATTCTGAATTATATTGATGATCCCGATATGACCAGGGAAGAAGTGACGGATACGCTTACCGGGTTTCTGGATACTTATTTTAAACGATTTAACAGCTATCCAGTTGATGTTGCAAAAATGCTTAGTCATTCATTGGAGCATAATGATTTGGCGCAGTCGGATATTAATGAGCTACTGTCATCACTGCAGCTTTTTTATAAAGATAATTTTTCTAAAACTGATAAAGATGCTTCGGCACAATATATATGTCAGCTTATTAATAGTTATGTAGATCAGTATAAATCGTTTCCGTTTGACACTATCTATGCGTTATACCAGTCTCTCGATCTTGGCGATGTAGAAAGAGATAGAATATGTAATTTATTATTTACTTTAAATCTGATTTATCAGGGGCGTGATAATGAACAGGCGGGTAAATTACACGAAGCCCACAACATGGTTTATTGTGCAGAAAAAAATAATGAAGAGCTAGAGCAGTTGACCATGCTGATACAGAATAAATACTTGAATGACTTCAGACAAAAAATCAATGTGGATTCAGTTGCTCAGGTGAACAAAGATCAACATAAACCAGCATCGGCTGCTGAAGTTACTGAATCCCTGCTTGATAGTATCAAATATGCCTCTTTAACAGATTAGTTAAGTCGCTATGTTTTATTTTCGAACAACTGCTGATATTTCTCTGCTGTAAAGCCTGCTTCATATTTATTGCCCAGATCCAGTACCGGGCGTTTAATTATACTGGGATAGTCCAGCATTAGCTGAATCGCAGATGTCTGATCTATGCTGTTTTTAGTGGTGTCGTCAAGCTTTCTCCAGGTAGTACCTCGTTTGTTTAGTAATATTTCCCAGCCAAGCTGTTTAATCCATTTCTTAAGCGCTTTTTCGGGCACGCCCTGTTTTTTATAATCATAAAATTCATATTTAATATTATTGTCAGTTAGCCACTTTCTAGCTTTTTTTATGGTGTCGCAATTAGGTATGCCGTATAACTTAATCATGGTTTTGAATCAACTCTTAAGAGGGTTTTAATATATAGGTCGAGTATTTTACTCGGTGAATAGATATATTGGTAATGTAAATAAACCGGGGTAAGCAAGTATCTGGCTAGAATAATCACTTTAATTATTCATACAGGCATAGTTTGCCTAAATGCTTGTTTTCAATCATTAGCTGGAACTGAGAAATACAATATCAGTCGTCTGCTTTAACAGAAAAGCTGAGCTTTTGTGTGTCGCGAATAATCGAGCATTTATAAGCGACAACGGATCAAATGTCCGTATTAATTGACATTGTTAACAGGTGCGCTAACACAATAGCAAATTTCTATGCGCCCAGGAATTTAACTTGCAGACTCAATGTCCATTGCTAAAGCTACTAGTTGCAGATATGATAATTTCAGCGAGTCGTGCTTCCATTTCACTCACAAGGTTCGTCGTGTCATCTACTATGTCGATATCAGTGTTGATCTGGAAAGCAATGGCGACCCCATGGTCTGGATAGTAACGGAGGCTTGAACTGTAGCCGGGTACCCATCCTCCATGACCGTAAACCGGGCCAAAGGGGCCAGTACGATAAATCCCAATCCCTGCACCATACTGGATCTCGGCTGTGTCCGGGCTAATCGGAACTGAATTCAGAAGTTCATCCAGATAGGGGTGGGGCATTGCATTGCCCCGGAAAAGCGCCGCGCCCCAAAGGGCAAGTTCGCGTGAATTACTCACCAGGCCACCGCCAGTCCATTCGAAACCAGGATGCCACACCATCACACCATCTGCCGTAATTGTTTTTCGGGGAAGTCCGAAAGCATTATCCGCGGCCATGTATCCAGCGGCGAGCCCCGGCAGATCACGACGTTCAGCCGGGGCCGTTAGTTTAAGACCTAGCGGTGTCAGGAAGCGCTGCTTAATCTCATCGTAGTAACTTCTAGCCGTGGCATTTTCGATCACCAGTCCGATCAGGATGTACCCGGTGTCTGTATAGGCCCAGCCCTTGCCAGCCTTGAAAAGCGGTGGCAGATCCAGAAAAAACTGAATCAGGGTTTCGGGTGGAAAGGGATTATCTTTCTCTCGCCATTTGTGAGAGACAGCAGTGGCAAAGCTTTGCAGATGCACATGATCCGGCAAGCCAGAAGTGTGGTTCAGAAGATGGCGTAAGGTGATTGCATCGTAATTGGGCAAACGAGTAAACCACTGCCGATCACCTAACCATCGAGATACAGGGATATCAAGATCCAGTAAACCTTCATGAGCCAGCGCTAGTGTTGTTGCTCCCACAAAGGTCTTGCCAATACTGGCTGAAAGCATACGTGATTGCACGTCCATCAGTGTTCCTGCTTCTATATCGGCGACGCCAGTTGCTGCAACACCGACTGTACCGTCCTGTAACACAAAGGCAGCGGTTGCTCCCGGGAAGTTATATTGCTTCTGAAAGGCATCGAGTGCTGACTGAAATGTGGCAGATAGATTAGATGCAGCTACGGAAGTCGATTTTGGTTTAGTTGTTGTCAGCAGTGAAAAAAGCCATGCCAGTATCAGCAGGAGCATGAAGATGGAGAGGATCACGTTCCAAAAACGAAATCTCGCAAGACGACTCAAAATTCCTTTACCTTGCTTTAGCATGCCAGTTTCTTCATTTCTATCAGAAGTTTCAAGACGCGTTGCCTGTTCCGCTTCCGAGGTCATGCGGCATCACCTTGCTTTCGGCGTGGGGGATAACCTCTGTGACGGCACTGCCTTTAGTGAACATGGTTTTTCGGTTGAACCAGACAACCAGAGCCGCAGCCGCTATGAAAAAAATTGTGTCATAGGGCTGAGCATCAGGCCAGACAGGGTTGATGAGTTGAAAATGCATCAATGCAGGCAGCAGGATGCTGCCGCGAGATGCATTAAAAAGTGCTGTCACGATTAAACTGACTGCAATCGTGCCGGCGAAAAATGGAGTGAAAGACCAATCGCTCTGCTGGGTGCCGCTCAACAGGAATGCTGGCAGATGCCAGAAACCCCAAATGATACCTAGAATCAGTGCGGCCCAGACGGGTGCGAGCTTCCTTTGCAGCAGAGGCAGGGCCAGCCCTCGCCAGCCAAACTCCTCAATCGGTCCTTTGATAGCAACAAGTAACAAGGCTATGAGAAGTGGCTGAATTGAGGCAAACGGAAACGCTTCAGCAAAAAGATTGCCTTTCAACGCAGAACCACCGAAAAACAGCAGTGGAATACCGATAATCAAAAAAGCATACCAGACCAACGAGCAGCGCCAGATCAGTAATCGAGAAAGATAACGCCGTAATCCCCCCAGGCCACTGATGTATGTGATGACAATGAAGGCAGCAATCGCAGGTGCATATACCGCCAGGAAAAAAAGTGGATGCTGGCCGGTCAATTCGCCGAATATCTCGGCCATCTGGTCTGGGAGAAATATAAACAGAGCCAGGATTCCCCAGGCTAAACCAAAAGTAATAAGCAGAAATGGCAGTAGACTGATGATGGGAATCTGTCGATTGTCAGCGCCTGATGTAGCTGTAATCATGACAGGCTCTCCAAATTTAACCAATTCATCTGTCGGCCCCTGGAAAACGAATGGCACTGACTTTGGCTTTGTAAAAAGGAAAATACTCGTTTGTGTCAAACATGTTTCCCGCTTCAATACTAAACGGCAACTTAAAACCCTGTACAACACGATAGTCCGATAGATAACCACCGAACGGCTGCAAACGATGTATTTTTTCCGGGTTTGCATTGCTCCAACGCATAAAGGAAACCTTAACAGCTTGCTCCTCGGTATTCACTGTAATATCGACAGCCTGTGAAAGCTTTCCGTGTGTCATGGTGACACGAGCCGTGTTCTCATCAATTCTTTCCCAGGTCACACCTGCTCTCGGTAATATTGCAGCGGGCGTCCAGAATACAGCCTCAGCTACATAACGCCCATAGGCTGATCGGGTGTGGTCTGATTCGCCTCCCATCCGTGCTACCGGAATAAAACCCAATATTCTAAATCTTGTCCATCTGGCAGAATCAGAACCAGATATTAAACCGGGTAACTTCAAGGACCATACAAAACCATGAGGCGCAGCGAGGATCTGGAAAGCTTGCATAGCTTGATAATCAGGTTTTTCTAGAGAACCCAGGCTGAACTGGCCTCCCATATCAATTTCTGCCACTGTATATAAAGGTGTGCCTGGTGCAATGCTGAAGTTGAAAAAACGTTGGGCGGGTTCGGGTAAATTCGCCACCATTGATGAATCGTATTGCTCGGGATTTGCAGGCTGTAAGGAAGTCAGTTTTTGCCATTCAGATTGATCTGCGCGCCAATCTAACAATCGTAAGATTAGCAGCGAGGCAAGTAATAAAACAAGGAGTGCTAAAAATACATAAATGAGTTTCATAAGCATTTCAAAGTCGTATTCTGAGATTGTTTACCGCTTACAGTTAAGTTTACAGCCCTCAAAACTCCATGAATTATAGTTATACAGCCATAGTTATAAAAAGGGCAATATCGATTTTGTGAGGCGGTCTCTATCGGTAAAAACGGACAAGTCAAAGTGTGGGTCAGTGGTTACAGGAAAATTATCAGTATAGTTGAATTGTAAACAATGTCTCGCAAATAGGTATGCCGTAAATAATTACCATGAGTTAGTTCTGCCTGGTTTTAACAGGTAAAAAATCCGTTAATTTTTCAATCAGAAAGAGTGCCAGAAAAATGCCGGCAAGATATTTAACCTGTGTTAAATCGTTTATAGATGCGTGGCTCAGTACAGCACCGCCTGAAATGATAGCAGCCAGGTTGGCAATATAATAGTTAGTGCTGATTTCTTTCACATAGTGTTTCGAAGCACTCACCAGCAGAGCAATAAAATAAGCCGGGATTGCTATATACATTATTCCGGGTATAAAAAGATATATAAAGGCATTCTCACTGCCGGTTAGCTTAATTCCTGCTAACAGGATTAATAAAATTATGGCAGCAATGGCAGTTCGAGGAGCGGTTGTGCGTTCTGTAAATCCCATTGCATAGCAAAGCTTTGCTGTCTCTACAGCAAGAGCCATGCTTGTTAACAATGCGGCAACCGATAGTGCTGCAATGATTTGGCTGTTCTGAATAATACTGGCACTGCCCCAGATAAGACTGAAGCCAAGGAAGACAAGTGACAATGGGTGCGTATTATATTTTTTAAGAATGATACAAAACCTGGGTCTTATTTTGGGGCCGTGCAGGCGAAAGCTTAAATACAGGGCTGCAAAAAATAACAGGACACCGCTGAGCGATGTATAGATGCGAATATCGTCGGCAACCGATGTGTTATACATCAGGAAAAAGCAAATAAGATAGAGTGGAATTTGCAGAAGTTTCATTGTCAGTACCAGACGAATAAGTCATATAAAGCTTACCCGTGTAGTAGCGGTATGGCTTGATTTGTAGCAACTAGTTTGATGAACAATATAAATGAAATATCCTCTCCCGTGAAGGGAGAGGAGGAAGGGTGTTAGTCGATTGAGCGAAGCAGTTCGTTAATGCCAACCTTGCTCAGAGTTTTTTCATCGACCTGTTTCACAATAACGGCACAATACAGACTGTAAGTACCATCTTTTGATGGCAGGTTGCCAGATACAACAACAGAGCCTTTAGGTATGCGGCCGTAAGTAACTTCACCTGTTTCACGATTAAAAATCCTGGTGCTCTGACCAATGTAAACACCCATTGAAATAACAGAACCTTCCTCAACGATAACACCTTCAACCACTTCTGAGCGGGCACCGATAAAACAGTTGTCTTCGATAATTGTTGGCGCTGCCTGTAGTGGTTCCAGTACGCCACCAATGCCGACGCCGCCGGACAGGTGAACATTTTTTCCAATTTGCGCGCAGGAGCCGACTGTCGCCCAGGTATCAACCATGGTGCCAGAATCCACATAAGCGCCGATGTTCACATACGATGGCATCAATACGGTGCTTGGTGCGATATAGGAGCCATGGCGAGCCGTTGCAGGCGGGACAACGCGAACGCCGGATTCACGAAAATCACGTGAGTTGTAGTCGGCAAATTTGGATTGTACTTTATCGTAGTAGTTGGTGAAGCCACCTTTGATAAATTCGTTGTCGTTAATGCGGAATGACAGCAGTACGGCTTTTTTCAGCCATTCGTTAACGATCCAGTCGCCATCTTTTTTCTCGGCAACACGGGCCTGGCCTGAATCCAGCAGCATGATGACTTCTTCAACGGCTTCACTAACCCGGGTTTCTACATTGCGGGGCGTGATGTCCGCGCGGTGTTCAAATGCTTCTTCGATGATTTTTTGTAAATCGCTCATCGTGGTCTCCAAATTTAAAGATTTTCAATAAGATGTCTAATGCGTTTTGCAGCTTCTGTTGTTTCTTCAACAGTGGCTACCAGTGCCATGCGGATATGATTTTCTCCCGGATTGATATTGTTGCTGGTACGGGATAAATACTGGCCGGGTAGAACCGTAACATTCTGCTCGGCGAATAATCGTTGGGCAAATTCTGTGTCGGTTACCGGCGTCTGGGGCCACAGGTAAAATCCAGCGTCCGGTAGTTTAACATCCAGTACCGGAGAAAGTGTTTCCAGTACGGAATTAAATTTTTGTTTGTACAATTTGCGGTTGTCTTTCACATGCTGTTCATCATTCCAGGCACAGATGCTGGCCTGCTGGTGATGGCCTGGCATGGCGCAGCCGTGGTAGGTTCGATACTGGAAGAACGCCTGGATGATGTCTGCATCGCCGGCGACGAAGCCAGATCTTAAACCGGGCAGGTTAGAGCGTTTGGACAGGCTGTGGAACACGATGCAGCGTTTGTAATCGGTGTTGCCTATTTCAGTGGCAGCTTCCAGCAAGCCGGGTGGTGGCGTGGATTCATCAAAATAAATCTCTGAATAGCATTCATCAGACGCAATGATGAAATCGTATTTCTCGGCTTTTTCGATCAGGGCTTTGAGCTGTTCTTTGGGGATAACTGCTCCGGTTGGGTTGCCCGGTGTACAAATATAAAGTAGCTGGCAGCGTTGCCAGTCAGCTTCAGCAATGGCGTCAAAATCGGGTAAATAACCGGTTTCCCTGTTGGTGTTATAGAAACAGGGTTCTGCGCCAGCAAGAAAAGCCGCGCCTTCATAAATCTGATAGAAGGGATTGGGCATCAGCACCAGAGGATTCTGGCCAGGATCAACGACGGCCTGGGCAAAGGCGAACAGGGCTTCGCGAGTGCCGTTGACAGGGAGAATGTGTCGTTCCGGATCTATATCGCCGGGCTTCAAATGAAAGCGTCGGCTCAGCCAGCCGGCAATACTGTCCCGTAATTCGATAGCGCCTTTGGTCAGCGGGTACTGGGCTATTTTAGCTAGAGAATTTGCCAGTTCTTCCAGTACAAAAGCCGGTGGCTGATGCTTGGGTTCGCCAATAGATAGCGCAATATGTGCCTTGTCAGCGGGAGTAATGCCCTGTTTAAGTTGCGCCAGCTTTTCAAAAGGATAGGGCTGTAGACGATTCAGATCAGGATTCATGTAAACTGTGTTATTCGTGGCCGTTCATTTAAGAGGCCGGATTATACCCCCTATGGAGGCTAAAGTGTCGGTTCTGTCAGTACATCATGTGAGTTTGTTGGTTAAAAATACGGCTAAAGCGCTGGAATTTTATTCGGGGATACTGGGGCTGGCGCTCGATCCAGCTCGCCCAGATATGAAATTCTCCGGGGCCTGGTTAAACATAGGTGAGCAGCAAATTCATTTACTGGAATTACCCAATCCTGATCCAGTAGATGGTCGGCCAGAACATGGCGGACGGGATCGGCATCTGGCGCTACTGGTGGATGCCCTGTCGCCCATCGAACAGGCTCTTGATGCACATAACATTAGCTACACCCGTAGCAAATCTGGACGCAAAGCCATTTTTTGCAGAGATTTTGATGGCAATGGTATCGAGCTGATTGAGGCTGCGAGTTAAATTATGCTGCAATAGATTGTAAAGAAAGGTCAATATTTGTCGGAACTGTTTACAGTTTTCATTCGTTGCGCATTATTTTGTACAGCCAGAAAAATTAAGCCAATAATATAGATGACAAAAATAAGATTTGGAATTTAGCATTGACAAGATAGCGGTGATTTTTAAATAACAATATAAAACAATTATTTATAGCTGTTTTATTGGAGTGTCAAAGGTTTAACAATTGACTGAAAAACATCGGCCAGCATCATGTTCAGTCCTGTTTGGCACCAAAAATGTATATATTCACGTATGGCTAATTATTGATTTCAAGCCACTCTTAGTAAGTTCTGAATTTTATTCAAATGATTAAAACATCTTTTAACTAAACCCAGAGCATTCAGTTTCGTTAAATTACTTTTTTCAAACGGATAATCACTATGAACATGTATTCAGCGCCATCAAAAAATACCCCATCGAGTTACAAAACGACCGGCTATAAACGTCTGGCCAATCTGCTGCTGGCAAGATCATATAAGCAGGAACAACAGGATTTCGAGTTACAGTTAGAAGCCGAATTTGATCATTCTGGGCAGGTCATGGAGCTGAAGCTCAATAAGTAGTAAGCCAAAAAAATTTATAGAAAATTGAAAAGCCACAATGAGATGTTGTGGCTTTTTTAATGCATATCAAAATTCATTGATATAAACAGGGGTGTTCACCCGCATGGGTGATGAGTGGTTGGTTTAATAATGAAATAATGCCGGTAAATGATATTGGAATACCATAACACAGGGATAGATAATGACTGACGGTACCTTTATGAAATTAAGCGCTGCTTATCTTAGCAAGTATTTTGCCCGCAAAAGCCTGGCCTATAAAAAGTGGAAAATCACGGTCGATGGTGTTACCCACAATATAGATAACCAGCAGGTGATCAATTTGATATTAAATTCTGATGCGCGATCACAAAAACTCATAGCCGATTCGATATTTCATCTGGATGAAGTAGGCATCGATATTAATGTTTTTCTAAAAAATCTTATCCAGCACAGCTTCAGTTCTACCTTGTCTAATACTTAGCGCATTTTTTGTCAGCTAGATAAACCGGCATGTTTTTTTAGCTTATTCAATGTGCCATGTCTGATTTATTTTTCATCATACCTTTCATCATTATTTTGCGAACCGGTGCCTGCACAGTTGTTTTGCTGCCATCCTGGAATTCTAGTGTCACAGAAATATTCTGACCGGGTTTCAGGTCTTTATGTAGCTGGATCAACATAATATGTAAACCACCGGGCTTGAGTATGGTATTGCCGGTTGCTGGAATATCAATTTTCTCTATTCGGCGCATTTTCATCATACCGTTTTCATGGGTATGAGTATGCAATTCAACGATTTTTGATGCGTTGCTGGTGGCGTTAACAATTGCCTGAGATGTTTTAGATGTATTTGTTAATTGCATGAATACTGCGCTATTAGGTTGGCCAGGTGGCACAGCGCGGGCATATGGATTACTTATGCTGATGCTGTCACTTGCTGTAGTGGCATTAGCTATACCAGGTAGCATGAAGAGCAGCATAAGCATGGAAGTAACAGCGTGCATAATGTTTTTAATAGCCATAATTTTTTACCTATAAAATTTAAAAATATTTTCTTACAGACATTAATATTTGATCGGGCAATGCAGCATGGGGTAGTTTTTCTGCCAGTTTTCCATCTGGATCAACCAGGTAGGTTTCTGATGAATGATCTACAACATAGTCCGTTGCCGAATCCTGTTTTATTATTTGATAAGCGGCACCATAACGAGTCGTTATGTCGTTAATAATATTTTCTGTGCCGGTAAGTCCGATGATTGTCGGGTGGAAAAAATCAGTATAAGTAGCCAGGCGCTCAACGGAATCCCGCTCGGGATCAACGCTAACAAATATGCCCTGAACCCTGTTTTTTTCATGTTCACTCAACTGGCTGAGTGCGCCTGCCATCATGGCCAGATTGGTCGGGCATATATCCGGGCACCAGGTATAGCCAAAATAGATCAGGACTACTTTTCCATGAAATTCACTTAGCGAGACCGGGCCAGCAATTGACTGTAAGGTGAAGTCGCCTCCCGTCATATTGCCACTGGAATCCAGCGTTACATGTTCTTTTTCTGGCTGCCAGAAAAAGACAACCCAGATTAATGAAGCGACTAGTAGCGTTATAAATATGGCGAGCGTTTTTTTCATATCATTTTACTTATGTGTCACGAATATAAATGGGGCAACATACATTCCAGCATCCGTTTTAACATAGACCAGCGCTTTCCATTCCATGCTGTTTAATATGCAAACAGGTAAAACCCCATTGCCTTTATATCGGTTGTTTGTGTGGGGTTTCAGATCTACACGATTTAATCCCATATTCATGGTTGTGCCCTGAAAATCAATCGTAATACCGTTTGCTTCAATCGACTCGATATCAACGGTTATGTCGAATTTTGTTAATAATGGGATGGGGCGAGGTGTAATTGATAAGGTTATTTTTCCTCCGCCTGGAATGGCAAGGCTACACGCGTGTTTTTGTAGGTCGCAGTTGTCAGGTTCGATCTGGGCAATTATTGTCTCGTTTTTTGTGAGCTCCAGTTTGTAAAAAACAGAATAAGCAAGCGTAATTGCAAGGATTACTGACGCTGCAATCATTAAAGCATTGTTTTTCATAATGGCTTTTAATTTCATCAAACAAGTGTATCGAGTAATTTATAAATATTAACTATCCATGAATAGGTGTGTGAAATGACACAGTTCAGGTTTTGTTTTTATGAAGCATATTAACCGGGTATTTGTCAGGGGTGACGTTATTTTTTGATAAAAATCAATACGCATGTATTGGTAAATCTTATTTTTGGTTAATAATTACAAAAATTTTGTGGGGTGGCTGCTGTAATTCTTGTCTCGACTGTAGCAAAGCCCTTCGACATTGCTCAGGATAAACTCCGTGGAGAGGTGACAGAACTGAGTTAACGGGACTGCACTGATGTGGTTATTAAGTTTTTAAAGTTTTTGTGGAATATTTTTTGTTAACAATTACCCTGGGTTTTCTTTATCTTCAAAGGGGGTAGGTTTTTCAATAGTTGTGCCCTGTCGATCAATTACGCCTACATCAAGTAACGGTGCTGCGTCAATGTGCTGGGCATCCATCATTTGTGCTACCCGCTGCAGTGATGAAATGATCATGGTTTGTTCCCACTCATGTAGGTCGCCAAATTGACGAGTAAATTGATCCTGTAATGGGATCGGGGCATTCTTTAGCATTTCCAGGCCGGCATCAGTCAGATAAGCATGTACTTTACGCTTGTCCTGCCTGGATCGTTTACGAAATACGAGTTGGCGTTTTTCCAGTCTGTCAATAATGGTAGTCACAGTTGCCTGGCTCAGACTCATCTCATTGGCGAGTTCGCCGATAGTGACTTCCCCTTTGTTTCGAATGGTTTGCAGTAATAATATTTGTGGTGCTGTCAGCCCCGTGGTTTTTGCCAGATGCTTGGAGTGCAGGTCTGTAGCCCTGATTACACGGCGCAATGCTACGAGAACTTCTTCAATACTATTCAAAATGTCTTTCCCATCCGTTGCTGTTTGAAAGCCAGTATACACCGAGTAATCAAGATTATTCATATACCAGCAATCCTTTGAAAATTGTCTGAAATATCGAGCAGAATAACGAGTTCATCACCAACAGGGAGGGGCTTTTGATAAGGTCTTCGTTGGAGGTGCCAAATGCCTGTTCGATCTGTTCTGGTCGAACTGAAATCAGTTCTCCAGGCTTATTCACGATAATGCCTATGTGGCTGGTATTTTCAGCAGAATAATATGGTTTGTCGGTGTTATTTGAATTGTTAATTCCAAACAGGCTGTGGCCTGACAGGATGGAGACGATTTCATCGCGAATACCCAGTATCCCGTCAACGTGTGCAGGTACCCCAGGTAGAAGCTCATCCATTGATTTTCAAGATGCTGTTCATGCATTAATTATAGCTCTCCTTACTATATTTCAATGAAAATATTTATAAATCAGTGTATAATGTTTAGAGTACTAAGTATTAATATTATATAATAGCGGGGCTATAAGCCGGTGATGGTTAGAACTTGTGTCGGTATTTTCGAGTTTTACCGTTTAAGTGGTAAGTAATTATTTAGATATGTATATTTTAGAAGTGTATTTAATAATTTGGGTGATTGATTAATGGGGTCCAGCATAGCGCTGCGCCGACCAGAGCGTGAAGATGGCGCAGCGGTTTTCCAGCTAGTGAATCAGTGTCCGCCACTGGATGCAAATTCCATGTACTGCAACCTGTTGCAATGCAGTCATTTTGCAGAAACTTCGGTTGCCGCTGCTTCAGACGATGAGCTGGTGGGATTTATCAGTGCTTATATCGTTCCGAACCGTGATGACGCATTGTTCATCTGGCAGGTGGCTGTGAGTGAAAAAGCTCGAGGCGAGGGGCTGGCAACTCGCATGCTGGAGCATATTCTGGATCGAGAAGTCTGTAGGCAGATCACTTTTATAGAGACAACGATCACTGAATCTAACCCGGCATCCTGGGCCTTATTTGAAAGTATGGCCAGGCGTCTCGATACAGGGCTTGAGCGGTCACTTATGTTTGACCGCGACAAACATTTTAATGGTGAACATGATTCAGAGCATATCGCCAGAATTGGACCTTTTTTTAAATAATGCGGCTATGCCATATTATGTTGTGCTCTGATGAGTGTGCGACAGGAGAAAATAAACCATGAAAATTTTTGATGAAATTGAATCTGAAGTGCAATCTTATGCGCGTGCGTTTCCGCGTATATTTAACCGGGCAAAAGGGGAGTTTCTGTACGACGAAGAAGGCAATGAATACCTTGATTTTCTGGCCGGCGCAGGCACGCTGAATTACGGACATAATAATCCAGTATTCAAGGAGCTCTTACTTGATTACATACAGGCAGATGGCATAACTCATGGGCTGGATTTACATACCAAAGCAAAAGGTCAGTTTCTGGAAACGTTTAATGAAAAGATTTTAAAACCCAGGGGGCTGGATTATGTAATGCAGTTTACCGGGCCGACAGGAACTAATGCAGTTGAAGCAGCCCTGAAGCTGGCGCGTAATATTACCGGCCGAGAAAATGTAATTTCATTTACCAATGGATTTCATGGTGTAAGTCTTGGATCGTTGGCGGCAACTGGTAACTCGCATCATCGTGGTGCTGCAGGCGTGAGCCTGAGTGGCACTAGCCGCATTCCCTATGATGGCTATCTTGGCGATGATATTGATACCACGGCCTATCTTGACAAAGTACTGTCAGATTCCAGTAGTGGTATTGATAAACCTGCCGCGGTAATAGTTGAAACGGTGCAGGGTGAAGGCGGGATTAATGTCGCCAGTGTTGAATGGCTTAGAAATCTCGATGCCATCTGCAAAAAGCATGATGTATTACTAATTGTCGATGATATCCAGGCGGGTTGTGGTCGTACCGGCACTTATTTCAGTTTTGAAGAATCCGGTATTAAACCCGATATGGTGACCTTATCTAAATCACTCGGTGGTTATGGCACCCCGTTTGCGGTGGTGTTGTTTCGCCCGGAGCTGGATCAGTGGAAGCCTGGTGAACATAACGGCACCTTCCGCGGTAATAATTTTGCATTTGTTACTGCAAAAGCAGCTATTGATACTTATTGGTCTGATGACGTGTTCTCAAAAGAAGTGATGCGTAAAGGGGAATATGTGTCAAAACGCCTGCAGGCAATTGTAGATCTGTATGGTGAGGGTAACTTTACTACCCGTGGTCGAGGCATGTTTCAGGGTATCAATTGTGTAAATGGTGAGCTGGCAGGCAAGATTACTCATAACTCATTTAAAAAAGGCCTGATTATAGAAACCAGTGGTGCCGATGATCAGGTTATAAAATTTCTTTGTCCCTTAGTTATTAGTGATGAAAATCTTAAAAAAGGTGTTGATGTTGTCGAGCAGGCGGTTAAAGAAGTCTGTGCAGGGGAGAGTTCTATACCAGAAGAAACCGACTATTTTGAGTTGTCGAAAGTAATCAATGGCTAATAGCGATTGGTTATTTAAATTTTTAAAAAGTATTACTGGAATATTGAGGTCAGTGTTAGAAGATGATTGTAAGAACGTTGCAAGATGCCGAAAAAACAGCTCGCAGAATAGTATCGCCAGATGGTAACTGGGAAAGTACGCGTCTGCTTTTAAAAGATGACAATATGGGGTTTTCTTTCCATGTTACAACTATTTATGAAGGTGCGGACTTTCAGATGCATTATCAGAATCATCTGGAATCTGTCTATTGCATCTCGGGCGAAGGCGAGGTGGAAACTCTGAAAGATGGGGAGAAATATCCCATTAAGGCTGGAACGATTTATATTTTAGACAAACATGACAAACATGTCTTACGTGCCTTTAAAGAAATGAAAATGGCCTGTGTTTTTAATCCTCCACTAAATGGTAAAGAAGTACATAATTCTGCAGGTGCATACGAATTAGTTGCAGAAGTGATTGCAGACTAATTCAAGATTAATTAATTTCGATAATTAACAGTCAATAATTTCTTAAAATTTAATTTATCTATCCATGACTCGGGTATAACTAGCCAGATAAAAAGTAAAAATAATTTTAACAGCATACGCCTTATTCTAATATTTAAAACTATGGCGAATATACTGTTTATGTGCTTAAGCTTTAATAAAGCATAGAGATTAGAACATGTTTACAGAGGTAGCATAGCTTTTTATTAAAATAAGATGTCAGGGCCAGGTTGATATGAATGATAGTAAACGACTCCTGCTAAAAGTACTTATAAAGACAAGAATTAATCAGTTGTAAAATTTAATTCAGCTAAGTGAAGAGTTGACGGATAAAAGGCGCACACAGGAAGATAATAGTTCGGCAGGTCTGGATATTAAAAAAATTCAACGGTGGATTTAAAATTACTGGATAGCTATAAAGCTGAGTCAGCTTTATTAATGGATAACCTGAAGTGGATGGATAGTGACGAGGCGGGTTTTTGTAAGGCTTGTGGACGTGAGATAGCTTATACCCGGTTTGTTGCGGTTCCTGATATGCAGCTTTGTATAGGCTGTGCGAATAAAGAAGAGATTAATTACTAATGAACAATCATACTATAGAAAAAATAGGTGGCACATCCATGAGTGATTATGTGTCAGTTAGAGATAATATTATTTTAAAGACGGGATCTAAACATCCTTTATATCAACGCGTATTCGTAGTCTCTGCCTACAGTGGTATTACTAATAAGTTACTTGAACATAAAAAGAATGGTAAACCGGGTATTTATGCATTGTTTGCTGGTGGTATTGAGGATAAAAGCTGGCTTGATATGCTGGCTGAGTTAAAGCATGAAATGTTTATTATTAATCAGTCATTATTTGGAGATGGCAAGCTGCTAGATGAGGCAAATCAATTTATCGGTGAGCGAATTGATGAGGCCCAAAAGTGCTTAAATGATCTTCATAGTTTGTGTCTTCATGGTCACTTTTCACTGGATACCCACCTGTTAACGGTTAGAGAAATGTTGGCCAGTCTGGGTGAGGCGCATAGTGCGTGGAATACAGTCCGATTATTGCAACGTGATGGTGTCAATTCTGTGTATGTTGATTTGACCGGCTGGAACACAGACAAGCATATATCACTTGATGATCGGATTCGTCTGGCATTCGAAAGCCTGGATCTGGCTCATCAACTGCCGATAGTTACTGGCTATGCGCATAGTGAATATGGTCTTATGTCATCGTTTGATCGAGGTTATAGTGAAATGACATTTAGTCGTCTCGCGGTATTGACGCAGGCGAAAGAAGCAATTATTCATAAAGAGTTTCATTTAAGTAGCGCCGACCCTCATCTGGTTGGCGAAGAAAATGTTGTTCCAATAGGTCGAACTAATTTTGATGTTGCGGATCAGTTGGCTAATCTGGGTATGGAAGCTATTCACCCAAAAGCCGCCAAAGGATTGCGGCAACAGAATATTCCACTGCGAGTTAAAAATACTTATGAACCCGATCATGCCGGCACTCTTATAACGGTTGATTATGTTAGCGATAAACCCTGTGTTGAAATTATTGCGGGCTGCAAGGGGATTTATGCATTGGAGTTTTTTGATCAGGATATGGCGGGCAATATGTACGATTATGATCGTGAAATATTAACTGTTATAAAACGTTTCAAAGCGTATATTGTATCAAAAGATGTTAATGCAAATACTATCACGCATTATCTGGATACCAATATCAAAACAATTAAAAGAATACGTTCTGAACTGGAAAGAAAATTCAGTGAAGCGGAAATAGATCAAAAGAAGGTTGCTATTGTCTCAGCTATTGGCAGCGATATGCAAATACCCGGGATTCTTGCAAAAGCTGTCAAGGCAGTGGCGGATAAAAATGTCAGCGTTCTGGCAATACACCAGTCTATGCGCCAGGTGGATATGCAGTTTGTAGTAAACGAATCTGATCATACAAATACCATTAAGGGGCTGCATGAATCGCTGGTAGAAGTACATGACCATGGGCGGGCAATATGTCTCGCATCTTGACAGTAATCTTTATAATAATCTGGATGGCGTTCATGCCGGTTGCTTATGCCGAAAATTCTGTTGCTGATGAGCATCAATCAATAACAGCAGAAATAGATTCACTAGATAAGCCTTTATATACGCCTTTTGTAGAGCGATATGTTCTGGATGAACTTAAACAGTTACGTGTGGATATGGCGGCACAGAAAAATATGCTGATACAGCAAATCCTGGATCGCGAGCACAACTCTGTTGATCGAGCTGTAAGTTATGCTACGGATACGGTAACTTATTTTTTCTATTTGATAGCCGCTGCTACTTCTATTTTAGTGTTAGTGGGCTGGACATCAATACGAGATATAAAAGAGAGAGTTCATTCTCTGGCAGACGAAGAAATATCACGACTCGTTAAAGAATATGAGCAGCGTCTCAATATTATAGAGCAACAACTTAATCAAAAAACACGGCATATAGAGGAAAACCGTGAGGAAATCGAACTAACTCAGGAAATTCAATCGCTCTGGTTACGCGCTGCTCAAGATAGCTCACCAGTCAATAAGATTGCCATTTATGATCAGATTCTAAAACTACGCGATGATGATTGTGAAGCATTAACTTATAAAGCCGATGCAGTGCTTGAACTGGGAGAGCCACAATGGGCTGTGAGTTTATGTCATCATGCACTGGATATTGATGCTGAGAATAGCCATGCTTTTTATCAGCTTGCATGTGCATATACGGTTATGAATCAGTTTGAAGACGCCGTTCGTTATTTGCATGACGCCTTGAGCAGGCGCGATAGTTATCGAGAGGAAATTGCTACTGATCCCGCGCTGGAGCTATTAAGAGATTATGGACCTTTCAAACAGCTTGTTTCAGTCAACGATAACCTGGATTAACTGGTATTGTATTGATGCATTCAATCAAAGGCCCAGAGGACAGTTTCTTTGTACAGGATGTAATGGTATTAAAGCCAGATCATCTCGATGTTCAGCATTTAAAACGAATGGGGCATCATCCAAAATGGTTTGGTTCAAAAATATGGTGTTCAAGTTATTTGTTAATTGATTATCTTGCTAGCTGTCAAATACAATCCAGTCAGAAAATACTGGAAGTTGGATGTGGCTGGGGATTACCTTCTGTTTTTGTAAAAAAGCATTTTAATGTCGATGTTGAAGCCAGTGATGGTGACTTTAATGTATTTGCCTATCAGCAGCTCATAAGTCAGAAAAATAAAGTTCATATTCCTTTCCAGGATAAAAAAATCAGGCAGTTTAATAAGCATGACCTGTCAGCGTTCGATGTTTTAATGGGTGCTGATATTTGTTACTCAACAAATCTGGCAGATGAAATATGCCGGATGTGCCAGTGTTTTTGCGCTGATGCTGATAAAGAAATCATACTGGCTGATAAAGGATGTGAGCCATTCTTAAAGCTTGTTGAGCGGCTTGCAGACGAATTACCCGTCACGCTTCATGTTGTATCTATTGACTTGCCGCTTAAGGCAGATGGATATGTAATGCATATAAGGCAGTAATCAGGCGGCGTAGTATTTTTCATATAATTGCACCTTGCAGTGACATTTCTGCAGAAATGTCATTCAATCTTTATTTGCCGATACTGGCAACAGCCTGTGACAAAGCCTGTCTTCAATCTAATCCCTTTTAATTTATGATGTTGAAATTTGAACCAAAGGAGCATATATATAGATAATACCTGAGTATTTTACTCGGGAATTATTCTGGAGCTTGTTTTCATGAGTTCGACCCCAAAAAATGTCCAGTCTTCTGTCGATGACCTGATCAAGGCCAGTTATCAGCACGGTTTTGTTACCCCCATTGAGTCAGATACCCTGCCGGTGGGGCTCGATGAAAATGTTATTCGAAGCATATCCGCCCGCAAAAATGAGCCGGAGTGGGTGCTGAACTGGCGCCTGAAAGCCTATCAGCGCTGGTTAACCATGGAAGATCCCGAATGGGCGCATGTGAAACATCCGGATATCGATTTCCAGGCCATTTCCTATTATTCCGCACCCAGAAAAAAACCCGGTCTGGCAAGCCTGGATGAAGTTGATCCCGCTTTGCTGGATGCCTACAACAAGCTGGGTATCCCCCTGCAGGAGCAGCAGGCGCTGGCGGGCGTGGCAGTCGATGCCGTGTTTGACAGTGTCTCCGTAGCTACCACCTTCCGTGAAAAATTGTCCGAAGCCGGGGTGATTTTCTGTTCTCTGTCCGAGGCTATTCAGCAGTATCCGGAACTGGTAAAGAAATACATGGGATCGGTGGTGCCCTATACCGATAATTTTTATGCCTGCCTTAATGCCGCGGTATTTACCGATGGTACCTTTGTCTATGTGCCGGAAGGTGTTCGTTGTCCAATGGAATTATCCACCTATTTTCGTATCAATGAGGCGAATACCGGTCAGTTTGAACGCACATTAATTATTGCCGAAGCTGGCAGCTATGTAAGTTACCTGGAGGGTTGCACGGCACCGACGCGCGATGAAAATCAGTTGCATGCCGCTGTGGTTGAACTGATAGCCATGGACGATGCCGCTATTAAATATTCCACGGTACAGAACTGGTACCCCGGTGATGAGCAGGGTCGGGGTGGCATCTACAATTTCGTTACCAAGCGTGGCATTTGTCTGGGTAAACGCTCACACATTTCCTGGACCCAGGTGGAAACCGGTTCAGCGATTACCTGGAAATATCCGAGCTGTATTCTGTCGGGGGATGATTCTGTGGGTGAGTTTTATTCAGTCGCAGTTACCCGTGGTCGGCAACAGGCTGATACCGGCACTAAAATGCTGCATCTTGGTCGCAATACCAGCAGCACCATTGTGTCCAAAGGCATATCTGCGGGTGAAGGGCAGAATACCTATCGTGGACTGGTGCGTATGTCGAAACGCGCAGAGGGTGCACGAAATCACACTCAGTGTGATTCTCTGTTGCTGGGGGACAAATGCGGCGCGCACACCTTTCCTTATATCGAAGTCATGAATCCGAATGCCGAAGTCGAGCATGAAGCGACCACCTCAAAAATAAGTGATGACCAGTTGTTTTACTGCCGTCAACGCGGGTTATCGGAAGAAGATGCGGTATCCATGATCGTTAATGGTTTCTGTAAAGAAGTGTTTAAAGAATTGCCGATGGAATTTGCAGTAGAGGCGCAAAAGTTATTGAGCATTACCCTGGAAGGCGCAGTGGGTTAAATGACTTAATGAATTGAAAACAGACAGGTGGAGTAGAGTAGCCATGCTGACAATTAAAGATTTAATAGTAAAGGTAGAAAATAAACAGATTCTCAATGGTCTTAATTTGAATGTTCGGCCCGGTGAAGTGCATGCCATCATGGGACCAAACGGTTCGGGCAAGAGCACCCTGTCTCATGTACTGGCCGGGCGGGAAGGTTATGAAGTTATCGAAGGCCGGGTGTTATTGAATGGTGAAAACCTGCTCGAACTGACGCCTGAACAACGGGCGCATAAAGGTGTGTTTCTCGCCATGCAATACCCTGTTGAGTTGCCCGGTGTCAACAACATGATATTTATGCGCGAATCCATCAATGCAATACGGCGTGCTCGAAATGAAGATGCGCTGGATGCGATTGAATTTTTACAGCAGGTGCGTGAAAAAGCCAAATTATTGCAACTGGATGAAAAATTACTCAAACGAAATGTGAATGTGGGTTTTTCCGGTGGCGAAAAAAAACGTAATGAAATCTTGCAGATGGCCATGCTGGAGCCGCAACTGGCAATTCTTGATGAAACGGATTCCGGTCTTGATATAGATGCGCTGCGTATTATTGCGCAAGGCGTTAACAGTCTGCGCGACCCTGAACGTGCAATTATTTTAGTTACCCACTATCAGCGCCTGCTCGAATATATACAGCCGGATTTTGTCCATGTATTAGTCAACGGTCGTATTGTGCGATCAGGCGATAAAGCGCTTGCGCTTGAACTGGAGCAGAAAGGTTATAACTGGATTATTGAAGAGGATGCAGCATGACCACCGCCCAACAACGTCAACAACAGCAGCGCGACTGGTTTCAGCAGTTACTGACGCGTAGTGACGTGTCACCGGATAGTAATATGGCATGGTTGTATAGACTTAGAGATGATGCAAAACGCGCCATAAAAACTTTGCCAACGCTTGGCAGCAAACAGGAGGCATGGCGCTACAATCGAGTAAACGATATTTTTGATATTAATTTCGATTCCTCATCGGATTTTGATAATGACATAATCGAGCCGGATATTAATGACTATTTATTGCCCGCATTTGATAGTTATCGACTGGTTTTTATTAACGGTCATTGTGCGACAAAGCTGTCAGATATTAAGCAGTTGCCCGAAGGCGTGACGCTGGGAAGTGTTAAGGCGGGACTGCGATCAATGCCTGAGAAAATGATTCACTGGTTTGATCGGAATCATCAGCACAATGAATATATGTTTACCGCCCTGAATAATGCGCTGTTCAATGATGGGGTCTATCTTCATCTGGATCGGTCAGTTCATCTGGATCGTCCTGTTGAGGTTATTTATTTAAATAACAACCATTCGCAGTCAGCACAATATGCTGGCAGCATGATACAAACGCGAACAATTATTTCTCTGGATGTCGGTGCCAGTGCAACGCTGGTGGAGCGCTTTATTAACGGTTCCGGCACAGGCAATAATGAAACCTATTTTTACAATAACGTTAGTGAAATATCTCTGGCTGATGATGCCGAACTCAATCATTGCCGTGTGCAAGATGAAAGTCGACAGGCATATCACCTGAGTAGTTTATATGTAACGCAGAAGAAACACAGCGCTTATCACAGTTCTAACCTGGCATTTGGTGGCGCCTGGGCAAGAACCGAGTACAAAGTCGATTTCAGGGCTGAAGCTGCTATTTGTGATTTGAATGGCCTGTATGCGGTAGACAATCAGCAGCTCATTGACTTTCATCTCGATGTTCAGCACCGGGCGGAATCGTGTCGCAGCCGTGAACATTTTAAAGGAATTTTATATGGCAAGGGTCGGGCGGTTTTTGATGGCAGAATTCTGGTTGATAAACAGGCGCAATTTAGTGATGCGGCACTGATCAATGATAATTTGTTGTTAGTCGCTGATGCAGAAATTGATACCAAGCCACAACTGGAAATTTATGCAGACAATGTGAAATGTAGTCATGGCACCACGGTGGGCAAGCTTGATCAACAACAGATGTTTTATTTGCGTTCCCGTGGCATAGCAGAAAATGAAGCACGAAAAATTTTATGTCAGGGCTATGCCGCTGAAATTATTGATGACATAGCGCTTCCCGAGTTACAAAAGCATGTTGCGGAAAAACTAATGCATGCGCTGAACAAAAATGATCCAGGCGCAGGTGGACATGATGGATATTAAGCGCGTTTTTTTTAAAGATAAACGAAATGTTGAGGAGCAACAGAATGTGTTTGCTGGCCCGGTTGAGTCATCGGCTAACACGTCACTGGAGCAACAGGTCATTGCAGCGATACGTACCGTGTATGATCCAGAAATCCATATCAATATCTATGATCTCGGCCTTATCTATAACATCAGTATTAAAGATGAAGTCAATGTGGATGTTGATATGACGCTGACGGCGCCAGCCTGTCCGGTAGCTGAAATTTTGCCTCGACAGGTAGCCGATGTAATTAAAGCAATGGACGGTGTAAATGAAGTCAATGTAAACCTGGTCTGGGATCCACCCTGGACTCAACAATCTATCAGTGATGAAGCCAGGCTGGAGCTGGGGTTATTTTAGCTATGTTAAAACAGGGGAAGTAGATGAGTCGTCTTGATGATCTGGTTGAAGTCTTCGAGCTGCTGGGAGACTGGGATCAACGCTATAATTACATCATGGAGCTGGGTGAAAAACTGCCTGCCATGCCGGCACAGTTGCTGGTAGAAAAAAACCATGTCAAAGGCTGTATGAGTACAGTTTATGTCTATGCCTACCGTGATACCGAAAATCCACAGCAGATTCAGTTTTATGGTTATTGTGATACCAGCATCATTCGTGGTGTGCTTGCTATTTTAATACAGCTCGTTGCTGGAAAATCAGCTAAAGAAATTGATCAGCTTGATGTCGATGAGTTATTTGAACGTTTGCATCTTGCTGAGCATTTATCACCCAATCGGCATGTGGGTATTTATGCGATTGTTGCTTTGATGAAGCAGCAGGCGCATGAACTGGCGGCATCGGCCAGAGATGTTGCCTGATTGTAGTTAACATAAGTTATTGGTGACAGGGGTGTCTAAAAATCTATAAATGTAAGATCAGATAAAAACAGGAGAGAAGTCATGTTATTAAGACAAAAATCCAGCGGTCATATGGTAGAGGTTGTCAATTATATTGATTTGATTGATTTAAATCGTGATGAAGTTATTGGCTGTTACCAGGAAGGTGAAGAAGTCCAGGATCCGGATAATTTTAAAAAACAGGATCTGGTTTTTTTATCCGGTGAAAAATTACCGCGTTGCTGGATGGATCCGCACTATCGAGACGATGAATTGTCGAGATAGCTGAGCCAGCTGTTGAATGAGCGTATAATCTGTTCTCCAGGTTCAGGATACGAATATTTATTATTTCGAAAATTCCATGTTTGTGCTTTATTGATCGCAAACATAGTTGGCGAAGCCAGCGCCAGCTTCGCCATAAGTATCTATGTCCTCTGTACTCTCTGCGGTTTAATTTTTTGACTTGGACCTTAAAATATTAACGACCACTTCAGAATGTGAGCCGATTCCACTAACAGCCCTGAAACTAGAGCGACTGGCCAGTTCTAAACGTTAAAAATTGTCAGGTTATAGCAAAACTTTGATTTTAAACCGTTAAGCTAAGTCTCAGTTACTACAAATTATGTATCAGGATTCGTTTGCGGTTTCTTCCGCTGGTGTGGCTTCTTCTTCACTATTCCTGTCTGAAATGGTTTCAACACAGGTCCAGCCCCAGGATTCCTGTTTTGCAACAAACTCCCGTGCTTTTTCATCGCAGTAGTTTTCATCGTTGTTCGCGCTCCAGAGTACCTGATCTTCGACTCCTTCGGTCAGTTTCTTGTAAACGACACGGCAGGGAACAGGCGCAGATGAGTCACGTTCTATATGGATCTCTCGTACGTCGTTGTCATGTCTACAGCTCCATGATTCGGCATTTGCACTAAAGGGAATTGCCAGCAATGCAATAGTGAGTACTGGATAAAGGCGCGTGAAAGTATTCATATGGGTATCCTTATGTTTGATCTTTAATATCGGTACGGCTTTGATGAGGTCTAAAGCATACTTCAATATAGTCCTAAATGAGCCATAAGCAAATTGGAAATATACATCGAAATGGGGATGATTGAATTTTTAGCCTATGCTTCTATATATCCAAAGAGGATCTGAGTATTCAGTATGAATATAGTGACCAACTGGTTAGCACGCTACCTTGACTCCCCCTCCAGAGACTACAGCGCCGTTTCCACCAGTCCACCTCGAGTGCTAGCAAATATATTACAGCCTGCTGATGTACTGCTGGTAGAGGGTGATCGGCGCATCAGCGTGGCTATTAAATATCTCACTCAATCTACCTGGTCTCATGCGGCTGTTTATGTGGGGGACGTATTTGAGCAGGGCGGCGATGATCCAGACGTGCTGATAGAAGCAGATCTTGAAGCTGGTGTGGTTATGGTGCCGCTATCAAAATATGAAAACCTGCATACTCGAATTTGTCGGCCCCAGAATTTGACCGATGAAGACCTGCAGGGCCTGATTGATTTTATAGTGGCGCGCATTGGTTACCAATATGATTTAAAAAATATTATCGATCTGGTGCGCTATTTGCTGCCGACGCCCCCGGTGCCGGTTCGCTGGCGCAGGCGCATGATCGCGCTTGGTAGCGGTGATCCAACGCGCGCGATTTGCTCCACCTTGATTGCCGAAGCATTTCAGTCAATTGGCTACCCGATATTGCCTACTATAGAAATTGATCAGTCGAAGAAAACAGGTCATGCTGAACGTGAAATCATGCATATTCGTCATCACAGTCTATATACGCCACGTGATTTTGATATTTCTCCGTTCTTTGAGGTTGTTAAACCAAATTTGGTAAAAGGGTTCAATTATAAAAATATTAACTGGGCAAAAAAGTTGCAGTAGTTAGTGTTTTTTCGATCGGGGTGCTGTATTAATGATTAAGACGTAGAATAGAAAGAATCTAGTCTCATGTGCGTTAATTATTTATTGTAAGTGGCTTATGAAAACAAAACTCAATTTCAGGTTTTTAAAACGTTTTTATCTGGAAAATGTCTGGCAAACTTCGCAGGATACAATGTCAGTTGCGCGAAGTAATCTGGTTACCGGGCTTCGAATCACGCATTTAATTATTCGTGATTTACTGGATGGCATGATAACGCTCCGGGCCATGGGCCTGGTTTACACAACCATTCTAGCGCTGGTTCCACTGCTTGCGGTCAGCTTTTCCGTGTTAAAAGGCTTTGGTGTGCATAACCAGGTGGAACCCATGTTGCTCAGCCTTTTTCAGCCACTGGGCGAGAAGGGGGCAGAAGTGACGGCAAAAATCATTGAATTTGTCGATAATACCAAAGCGGGTGTGCTGGGAACATTAGGACTGGCGTTGCTAATGTACACGGTGGTATCACTGCTGCAAAAAATTGAGCGCGCTTTTAATTATACCTGGCGGGTAACCCATCACCGACCCATTGGGCAGCGGTTCAGCGATTATTTAACGGTGGTTCTTATTGGGCCTGTATTATTATTTTCTGCACTGGGGGTAACTGCATCGGTTTCCAATCTCGCATTAATACAGGAAGCCATGGAAATGGAAACCATTGGTTTTATGGTCAAATTTTTTGGGCGGCTAGTGCCATATCTGCTGGTGATTTGCGCCTTTACTTTTGTTTATGTGTTCGTGCCGAATACCAGGGTAAAAATAAAATCGGCACTGGTTGGTGCAATCGTTGCGGGAATTTTATGGGAAACAGCAAGCTGGGCGTTTGCTGCCTTTGTGGTCACATCGGCCAAATACACGGCTATCTATTCTGCTTTTGCAACGCTGATTATTTTCTTTATCTGGCTGTATGTAAACTGGCTGATTTTATTAATCGGTTGCAGTATTGTTTTTTATCATCAGCAACCATCACATCGGCATCTAGGTTCACGTGTAGTTAGATTAAGTAACCGTCTGCGTGAAAGCCTGGCTTTAAATATTATGCTGCTGATAGGGCGACATTATCATTTGCATCGGCCCGCATGGTCTATTGATACACTTGCCGAACATATGGGGGTAAGTGCTGAAGTTTGTTCGTTGCTGGTTGAGCGACTGGTGAAAGCCAGGTTGTTGACAGAAACCTCCGAGTCACCAGCAACTTATCTGCCTGCCTATGATATTGAAACACTGACGCTGGATGAAATAATATCATCGGTTCGCTCATCAGGAGAAAGCAGTAATCTTTCATCGGCCAGTGTTAAACCAGAACCTGAAATAGCTGATGTTCTGTTGGCAATGGAAGATGCGATTAAAAAATCTCTTCAAGGGCGAACACTTAAGGATCTATCCGTTACGCATGGTGATGATGACAGCGCCCCGTCAAATTAGAATTAAGCGGGTGTATTACAAAGACGAGGTATCAATGAATATTTTTATGTGCCTGCTCTAATCAAACCGCCAAGTCCAGCCTGATCAATTGCATTATTAAATAATGAATAAATATCCGCAGTATGCTCCATCTCCAGCGCCTGGCTAATCAGGGTTTTTGCCTGTTGCTGAGTAAATGATCGAACGACCCATTTAATTCTTAATAAACTACCCGCACTCATACTCAGACTGTCTATGCCCATGCCCACAAGTGCTAATGCAGATGCCGGATCACCGGCCATTTCACCACAGACACTAACGGTTTTATTGTACTGATGAGCTACGTCTACAATATGTTGAATTGAACTTAACACCGAGGGATGCAGACAGTTATATAAATTAGCCACCTGTTTGTTATTTCTGTCTACGGCCAATAAGTATTGGGTTAAGTCATTGCTGCCCACTGAAAAAAAGTCGACCCGTTTAGCCAGTGCCTTCATCTGATAAATGGCAGAGGGAACTTCGATCATCAGGCCAATTGCCGGATAGGGGACGTCAATGCCTTCGTTAATCAGTTCGGCATGTGCTTTTTTTATTAAACGCAGGGACTCGTCAACTTCGCCAACATCACTAATCATCGGTAGCATTAAGCGCAGATTATTGTCATATATATTGGCTTTTAATATAGCTCTAATTTGGGTCAGGAAAATTTCCGGGTGGTCGAGCATAATGCGAATGCCGCGCCAGCCAAGGAAAGGATTGTCTTCAACAACCGGGAAATAGGGTAATGCTTTGTCGCCGCCAATATCCAGCGTGCGGAAAGTTACCGGGCGCGGCGAAAAATTCTGCAACACCTGTTTATATATTTTTGTCTGTTCGTCTTCGCCGGGGAAACCATCGCGTATAAGAAACGGAATTTCGGTGCGATATAAACCAACACCTTCGGCACCGCTCTGTAATGACGGCGTAATATCGGCTAACAAACCGGTATTCACAAGCAGAGGAATATGGATGCCATCCAGTGTTTCAGAGGGCTGAGTGATTAATTCCTGTAACTGGCTATCAAGTGATTTTTCCTGCTTAATTAACCGATTAAATTCATCCAGTACGGCTTTGGTGGGTTTAACATAGATCTGGCCACTATAACCATCGACGATTATTTTCTGTCCCTTGATACGATTAATAGGCAAATCATCGATGCCCATTACAGCAGGAATGCCTAATGCTCGGGCAAGAATGGCAATATGCGATGAGGGCGATCCTTTGGTAGAAATGATGGCGACAAGGTTTTCCAGTGGAACTTCGGCCAACTGAGAAACGCTGACTTCTTCTCCTGCCAGTACAGTGGGTCCGGATATATCTGGCGTGCTTGTTTGCTGCATCTGCAGGTGCATTAGAATACGTCGGCCAAGGTCTTTTATATCGATGGCACGTTCGCGAAAATAGGCATCATCCATGGCATCGAACTGTTTTACATGATCAGCAATGGTGTCGCGCAAGGCGGCCTGCGCCCACTGACCCGCTTTTATTCGATAGATGATGGCATCGATCAACGAATCACTTTTTAACATCAGGCCAAATACATCGAACAGGGCTAATTCTTCCCTGGGTAAAGTGCCTTCCATGCGCCGGGACAGTTCTTTAAACTCACTTTCGACATTGCTGACGGCATTGGTAAAAGCCTGTATTTGCGCATCAGTCTCCTCTGCGGGAATAGCGTTATCAGGTACCGCTTCCAGATTTGCCGGCGGGAACACGATCAGCGCTTCGCCAATCTCTATGCCCGGTGACCCGGATAAGCCTTTCATGTGGAAAGACTGGCCAGCAACATGATCAAGCCATTGGGTTAATTCACCCATTCGTGATGCATAAGAAATAGCGCCAGCCAGTTGTGCGGCAAGGGTTATCAGAAAGGTTTCGTCGCCGGGCGAAAAGCGCCTTTTACTGGTGTGGCGTACCACCAGTACGCCCAGTGCCTGGCGATGCTGCATAATGGGGACGCCGAGAAATCCATGAAATGAAGCTTCATCAGTTTCTGTGACAAAACAGTAATTAGGATGCGTATGGGCATCCTGGATATTAACCGGCTCCGATTGATTCATTACCAGGCCTACCAGCCCCTGACCGGGATTAAATCGTATCTTGCCAATAGCATTCGGATTTAAGCCATCCGTGGCCATTAACACCAGTTGATCGGTCTTGTCGTCGCGGAAATAAACAGATACCGCATCGACCTGGATTGCCTGCCTTGTGTGCTGAACAATAATATTGAGTGCCTGTTTGAGATCGGGGGCTTTATTAACTGCCTGAATGATATCTTTCAGTGTCTCGAACATTTTATTCGCCATGGGCAAGTAACCTATTTCAAACTTGTGAATATTTAGACCATATCCTGTTTTCAGTCGCGTAACAATGAAAAGCCCCGGGTTGTCCGGGGCTTTTTTAGCTCTATTATCAAAACAATTCAGGTGGTTTACATGATTATATAATGTAACTATTCTCCTGATTGCTGACTATCAATGGGCGGTCCGTAGCTATCAATGCAGTCTTGAATATATTGCGTTTTTTCATCCATATCCTCAATACCAGATAGTTCCGCCTGCTCATTGCAGTAGCCTGGTATGTCATCATCAGCATTGACCATGTCTACCGCAAAAGCAGTGCCGAGCGTGGCAGTTAAGGACAAAGCTGCCAGATATACAGCAAGTTTCATATTATGTTACTCCAGTAGTAAATTTTGTTGTCTTTCTACCTGCTACTGATCAGATACAATAAACAGGATGTTGATTTTTTATGGCATTATCTGAGGCTAGTAAAGTGAATAAAATTGCATGTCACAATTACATTTTTCGATTAATATTGTTATCGGGTGCGTTTGTTTAAATACATCACAAATTTGAAAAAAAGTTAACCAGAAATAACATTGAGATGATCTGCTAATGGATGTTGGACTATTAAAAGCTTTCCTTGAAGTGTATCGTGCAAGACATTTTGGCCGCGCCGCTAAAAATTTATTTATTAGTCAATCTGCGGTGAGTGCGAGAATAAAGCAGCTTGAAGATGAACTGGGTATTCGATTATTTACCCGGGAACGAAATAACATAGAGCTAACGACAGCCGGTAAAAAATTCCTGGTTTATGCAGAAAATATTCTGAATACCTGGAATAAGGCGAGACAGGAAATTGCTATCCCGGAAGGTGTCGACACCCTGTTAAGTGTTGCGGCATTGCCAAGCATATGGGATATTTTTCTTGAGGACTGGTTAAACTGGGTGCATCAGAGCAATTTAGCCACGGCGCTGCAGGTGGATGTCATGCGAAGCGATTCATTGATGCGTAACTTGCTCGATGGCAGCCTGGATCTGGGCTTCGTTTTCGATCCACCCAGGACTCCTCAAATACTGGTAAAAGAAATGGTGCCAGTGCCTCTGATTATGGTGTCTACAAAAAAGGGTGTTAGTGCAGACGAAGCCGTTAAAGAAGATTATATTTTTGTAGACTGGGGAACATCGTTTGGCATGACCCATGCCCGTCAGTATCCCGACATGCCGCCGCCGATGCTACGGGCCAGCGTGGGGAGAATTGCCCTCAGTTTCCTGAACAGTTGTGGCGGAGCGGCCTATCTTCCTGAAGCCATAGTGGCTGATCAGCTTGACTCGGGCCTGTTCCAGGTCGAGGATGCAGCCGTCATCCAGAAAGATGCCTATGCTATTTATTCTCAAACCAGTAGCAAAAAAGAGATTATCGAACAAGTGCTGACCTGGTTTGATAACAGCTAATTCCAGTCATAGCTTTCACCGTTGATCAGTCGTTCCAGTTCTCTATTTTCCAGTAGCTGTTCAAGTTTTCGACGAGCATCTGAGCTTCTTTTTAACAGGCTTTGCCGCGTTTCGACTTTTTCAAAATCATCCGGGATGTCATCATCTGGAATTTCATCATCGTCAATGGATTCATAATCATCATTGTCTTCAATTTTTCTAGACATAACGGCAAGGTCCTGCAAGTTACAGCTTGGCTGAGTGGTATCAATATCGCGTAATATTTATCAGGGAACCGGCGCTGTAAAGACAATAATATTGATCGACATGATCAATATTATTGATTGAAGTGTTTTTATTCAATTGATAGAAGGCAGCAGGTGATAAGCTGTATAACAATCCACTGTTTGTCAGTATGCTGCTGTTTTTAACGGCTGCAGGCCCTGCTACATGAATGATATGCCGTATCATTTTATCTCTGCTAAGAAGAATCTTTCATGTTTATAATTCTTGCGGCAACTAGTTTATGCCTGTTGTATAGGTACAACTAGTTCGGTCATAAAGCCGCCAAGGCGGGTGGATTTATTAAAATCCATATGGCCGCCATAACTGTTAACAATATCAGCTACTATGGCCAGGCCAAAACCATGGCCTGCTGTTTTTTCATCCAGCCGCACGCCGCGTTGTGATAGTTCTTTTATTTTATCAGTTTCAACGCCCGGGCCATCGTCTTCTATGCAGATATGAAGTGCGCTATTAATAATTTTTATACTAAAAATAATGTGCTGATTAGCCCATTTATAAGCATTATCCAGCAGGTTGCCGAGCAGCTCCAGCATGTCTTCACGGTCAATAGGGCAGGTGATGTTATCTGGCATGTTTATAGTTAATTGCAGGGTTTTGCTGGTGTAGATCATATCCAGTGTTTTGATTAGAGCAGGCAGGTCTTCTGCAAAAGAAAACAAAGCACCGCTATGGCTATGACCGGCCAGGCGCGCACGTTTTAAAATTCGATCGGTTAACTGAAGGATTTCACTGGACTGTTGTACTAATGTGTCTTTGGTGCCATCAGGGATATTGCTGTTAATAGCGACCTGTTGAATGACTGTTAACGGCTTTTTAATGGCATGTGCCAGGTCGCTCAGTGCGTTCCGAGAGCGGCGCAGGCGCTGCTCCATGACAGATAGCAAATGATTCACTTCATTCACTAATGGGCGCAGTTCCCTGGGCGAGTCAGTGCTTAGTTTATCCAGTTGTCCCTGTTCCAGAGATTTTAATTCAGTATGGATCTGGATTATGGGCTGCAAACTGTAGCGTAGAATAATTGCCTGTAGCGCGATCAGGACAACTAACATGCCCAAAGAAATCAGGGCAAACCAGTAAAGAAAGGTATTGATGTTTTCTTTTATCGGATTTAAATCTTCTGCAATCGAAATGGTGAATAAGCTGTCAGATATCTGGTAGCCACTGGATATCACCAATAGCGACTGTTTTTCAGGTCCCGGTTGATGGGTGCGCAATTGTTCGCCGGTGGCGATATTTATCTGTTTCAGCTGTTGATCCCAGAGTGAGCGCGACTGTTTGTACTGGGTTCTGGTGCTTATCAAATAATAGTGGCCGGAGAAAGGCTGATGATAAACCTGATCAATTTTATTGTTGTTTAGTATTAATTTATCGTTGGCGTCAAAACTAATGGCATTGAGTAAAGTGTCAGCATCATGTTTCAGGCGTGATGCAATGTATTCTTCGGCGAGAAACTGGATGTTGATATTGATTATTAACCATAATGCAGAAAAGACAGTAACTAAACTGACGAATAAACCGGTACTGAGTCTGGCTTGTAAGGACTGCATCAGGATGTGCTCTTAAAGACGTAACCCTGGCCACGACGTGTTTCTATTCGATCTTTCCCTAACAACTGTCGTAAGCGTCTGATGTAGACTTCAATAACATTGCTGTCCTTTTCAGAGTCAAAATCATAGACATGTTCTGTGAGGCGGGATTTGGATAAAACACAGTCGGGATTAAGTAAAAAATAACGCAACAGGCGGAATTCTATGCCCGTTAGTTTATGTGTAGCTCCACTTTCTGTGACCATAGTTTGCTGTGCTTCATCCAGCGTCACCCCGCCCGTATTGAGCAGTCCAGCCGATTGTCGGTTTGAGCGGTGCAGCAAGGCCGTGATTCTTGCCAGTAATTCTTCTACATGAAAAGGTTTTCCCAGATAATCATCCGCCCCAGCTTTGAAACCATCGACCCGTTCATGCCAGGCATTACGTGCAGTAAGAACGATTACTGGCAATACGTTACCGCTACTGCGCCAGTTTTTGAGAACATCAATACCATTTCGTTGGGGTAAACCCAGATCAAGTACGGCAACATCATAAATCATTTCGTTACCCAGATATTCTGCGTCAACGCCATTATCTGCCACATCAACCGCGTAACCTGCGTGTTGTAAATCTTTTTTTAATGTGGCGACCAGATGATGATCATCTTCAGCCAGAAGTAAGCGCACGTCTAGTCATCCTTTTTTTCGTACAATAGCTGGCCCGTTTTGGCATTAATATAGATTTCTCTGACAACGCCGTCTTTACCCAGTATTTCTACTTCATAAACTATTTTGCCAGCTTTTTTATCCAGTTCAATTTCCAGTACTTTACCCGGATAAGTCAATCTGATTTTTTCGAGTATGTTTTCCAGCGGCAATATTTCTCCCGACTCATGTAGACGTCGAGCTTCAATATAATCATCATCTGCGTATGCTGTATGCAAGGGTAATACAACGGCCATAGCAATGAGTAAAATAAAAGTGATAGAAAATAAATTATTCATAATTACCAGTATATCCTAATTTTAGTTTAATCATCCCATCGGCCATATCCGGGTATGTGTATATCGTGTTCATTAAATGAGCCTTGCTCAGCTTTAGTATGGCAGGCATTACAGTGGCTAAAGCTTTTTACTTCTGCATTGCCCGATACCAGGCGCTCGGGTATTTCATCATGTTCGTGTCTGAAATAAGGTATTGCAGAAATACGTAATGGCGCATCAGCTAAGCGGATGGAGTTGTTAAGTTTTCGAGAACGACGGTAATTAGACTGATCCGCGCTATTGGCTAACAGAAATTTGCTAATTGACTGGTGTGTAGCTGCATCCAGTTCAGCATTGTCTCCAAAGTGGTTCTCGAGGTCAGCCATTAATCTTGTCCAGGATCTGGCGGGTAATAATCCGGCAGGGTAGGCCATGTGGCAGCTACCACATTCTTCCTTATATACAGGATTACTTATCGCGGCGACCCCAGTTGATGAACGGTCATATTCTTCATCTTTTCCCCATCCATAATCACTATCGCTCATAACGACGGGTAGTGTGACAAATCCTATGGTAAAAATAATTGCAGTGATTGCGAGTGTGCTTTTCATATTGATCTCCTAAAAATTTGTCGGCTTGTCAATGTATGCCAGGAAATTGGCTTTTTCCTGTACCGTGCATTCGCGTCCCATCGTCCATTTGCAATTACGTTTGAACCATTTTTCAATTTTCTTAATGTCTGTTAAGCGCTCCGGATTACTTGATGGCGACATGGATTTTATGATTTTGCCCGTTTTAGCGTGCTTACCAGGCGCTGTTAAATCCTGGGTGTGACAGCTAGTACAACTGCGCTCGCTAAATTCACCTTTGTTTTGATATGTTTTTACCCATAAGCGTTTGCCCTGTTCTGCATTTGTTGTTGCTGCACCCTGGGCCGCATAGGTTTGCAATAATGTATCCATTGCTTCGCTATTGGCCAGAGTAATACTCGCAGATGAAAAGAGCAGCGAAACTGTTACTAAAATATGTGTTTTCACAGGTTTTCCTCAATAGAATTTGGTGTTGTAGATTTGAACCCCGACAACATGGCTGAAACCAGGTTTTCTTTATGAATCAGACTTTCGATAAGCACAGCTATCACGTGGAAAAACACCAGTAACACAGTAAAGTTGGCAAAAAACTCGTGTACATCCTCCAGCGCATTGTTCCAGGAACCACTGGTCTGGCTGAACCAGTGAGCCATGGGCCCCGCCTGTTCTTCGGCACCCAGCAACATAATGCCGCTAGTGGTTGTCAGCAGCAGGCTAATTAACAGCGCAATAATCATCGCGCCTCCTGCGGGGTTGTGGCCGAGATAGCGTTTTGCTCTGAGATGTATAGTGTCTTTCAAAAACTGGATAATGGTTTTGGGGCTGTAGATAAAATCAGAAAAACGGGCATAACGTGTGCCTATAACACCCCACACGATTCGAATGCTGATGAGTGCCAGTATGAGATAGCCGGCCCAGGTATGAACCACCAGTATGTTTTCTTCCGTCACATAGGCAATAAAAAAAGCACTCACTAGTGACCAGTGAAAGAATCTTACGAGTGGGTCCCAGACTTTTATTTGTGTTGTAGCTGTCATGATATTCAGACCTCCAGTTATGATTTGAGATAAAAGTATCAGGGCAAACTGAAATCAAACTGAAAATCCAGATAATATTTCACTGAAACTAAATGGGTCTCATTTCAGGCAGGAGTAAACGCGCAGCAGCGTCAGAGCAGGCTTTTTATAATTCAGAGATTGTCAAAAAAGATCTGGTTTTTACGTGATATTTCCGTTCTGAAAAGTGTGTTAGTAAAATTATTTTTTAAAAAAACATTGTTTTAATATGAACTTTAAATCGTTCCTGCTGTCATCAGTGTCGTGATTTAAAACTTGTTTACAGCAGATTGAATTTTCAGATTTACATACAAAAATATTTTATTTATAGTTCGCACCCATGAAACGATATGCACAGAAAAATAGCTCGAGAAGAAAAATCTGGTTAATAACCATGATTTTATCCATGTTATTTGTGCAGAGTCTGCAAGTCCATGTGCATACCTATAACCATGATGCCGATCTAGCAGGTGATAGTCGTTATGATATGGCCCATAGTGTGTTCATTTTGTCTGATGCACCCCATGAGAATGAAGTGGCGCAGCTAGATATGTCGCACTCAGGCTTACTCAGCAAGATTTCTTTTGCTCCGTTGATGGCAGCTATTCTAATTAGCCTGTTATTAATGGTATGCAGCCGTTGCTGTATACGGCTGGCACGCCAGTATCAAACCCGGCTCATTTTTAATCATTATAATGAGCAGTTAAGGCCGCCTCTGCGCGCTCCACCACTACATTAATCAATCTGGCCATTCGGCCTTTTGAAAGTTTTGCGGTATTTCATCGCAAAGCTAATCAATTGTTTTTAATTTTTTAACAGCAAGCGTGTGCATTTGTGCGCGCGTTGGAAATCTAGTGATGAAAAAAAATCAATTTAGTATATTGGGCTTGCTGACGCCCGGCGTTTTTGCGTTGGCCACAGTATGCTCAACTTCTGCGATTGCAGAAGATACCTGGACGCTGGAAAGCAGCGTAAAGCGGGTATTGCAAGTCGCACCTGAAACACAGGCCGGTCAGCAAATGATTGGCATCAGAGAAATGCAACAGCAGCAGGCCAGTCTCTGGCCCAATCCTGAAATCGAAATACGCGCCGATGAGGCCATGGGGCTGGATGATGGTTCGGGCGGTTATGATCTGACAGAACTGGTGATCAGTCAGCCAATCCCGGTCAAGCGGCTGCAATCACAGGGTAAACAGGCTGCCGCCATGCTGTCTGTGACCCACTCACAAAATCTGCAGCAGCAATTAATGCTGGAACATAAAACGGCCATGCTGTTTCACGAATTGCAGCTTAAATCGGCCATTTTTGCATTGAGCCAGCAGCGCCTGGAAATGGTTGATCAGTTTAAATATGCACAAAAAGCAGGTAAACGATCTACGGGGCAACTGGTTCGCTATCTATCCCCGCTGGAACAGAAGCGGCTGGCAATTTTGCGTGAAACCGCTCGTCAGGCATCCAGCAGTGCGGAAGGCGAACTCAATGAGAGCGCCAGTCAGTTCCGTATTCTGTTGAATCTTGATCAGGCAAGGTTACCGGCTGTATCCGCTTTAAATACAATACCGGAAACCTTTGATCTCAGTCAGTTACAGCAGCAACTGTCAGGGCATCCAAAAATGCAGGCGGCGCAGCATGCCATTGCGGCGGCTAATGCCGAAATCGATCTGGCCAGAGCATCACGTTATAAGGATCCGACGGTTAATTTATTTGTCGAGCGGGATAATTTTAATAGCCAGCGTGAAACTTATACCGGTATTTCGGTAAATCTGGAAATTCCATTGTGGAATGAAAACAAACGTGAATTATCGGTTGCTCGGGCCAATCTGATTGAGTCACGCACCGAGCTTGAAATGCAGCGGCGGGAGCTGAATAGCCGGTTGCAACAGAGCTTTATGCATTACGGTCATTTGCTTGAGCAGGCCAGCGATTACCGGACGCAACTGTTAAAACCGGCGGAAGACATGTTCCAGTTGAGTCGCAAAAGTTTTGCTGCAGGCGAACAGAATATTCTGGGTCTGATTGATAGCCACAACACCTATTTTGAAATTCGCAGAACCTATCTGGAGCTGCTTGCCGCAGCAGGACAGGAGCTGGCCAGCCTGCGCCTGGCCGCCGGTTTGTCGTTAATTGATAGCACAGCATTAGTTCAGGGAGACATACAATGATTGCAAAACTGATTCGTTTTTCGTTAATTCAGCGGTTAATGATTTTGCTCATGGCGCTGGCTATCATCGGTGCCGGCTTATGGGCCTTTAACAATCTTGCTATTGATGCTTTTCCTGATATTTCTTCCCCCCAGGTACAGGTTATTGTAAAAGCACCGGGCATGTCGCCCAGTGAAGTGGAAAACCGCATCACCTTTCCTATCGAGATGGAAATGCAGGGCTTGCCTAAGCAAACCGTGCTGCGATCTACTACCAAGTATGCGCTGGCCAGCATCATCATCGACTTTGAAGATGGTACCGATATTTACTGGGCACGCAGCCAGGTGGCGGAACGGTTGAACCAGGTCTGGAGTGATATGCCGGCCGGTGTCGATGGCGGGCTCGCCCCGATTACCACCCCGGTGGGTGAAATCTTCATGTACCGTATTAAAAGTGATGGCCACACCAACCAGCAACTGCGTAGTCTGCAGGACTGGGTGATTCGTCCCAAACTGAGAACCGTGGAAGGCATTGCCGATATCAATTCCCTCGGCGGTGAAGTACGTAGTTTCGAAGTGATACCCGACCCACAGGCGTTGTTGCGTCATGGGCTTCATATCGATGATCTGGAAATGGCATTACAGCAGAATAATCGCAATGCCGGTGGTGATCGGATTAATCGTGAGCAGTCCATATTGCTGGTACGCACTGTTGGCCTGTTGAAAAATGAAGATGATATACGGGCTATCACGGTGGCGACACGCCATGGTAACCCGGTGCATATCAGTGATCTGGCGGAGGTAAAGATTAGTCATATGACGCGCTATGGCGCGGTCACCGCCCACGGTGAGGGTGAAGTGGTGACCGGGCTGGCGCTGTTACGTAAAGGTGCTAATAGTCGCCTGGCAGTCGAAGGCGTCAAGCGTGAACTGGAAGCATTGAAGCCGTCATTACCCAAAGGGGTGGAGATCCTGCCGTTTTATGACCGCAGCGAGCTGATTACATCGGCGGTGTGGACGGTGGAGAAAGCACTGGCAGAAGCAGTGGTGCTGGTGGTGCTGGTGCTGGTGGTGATGCTGGGTAATCTGCGCGCGGCACTCACCGTAGCATTGATCCTGCCACTGTCAGTGTTGTTTACCTTTATTCTGATGTACGTGTTCAATATTTCCGCCAACCTGATGTCGTTGGGTGGCCTGGCCATCGCGATTGGTATTCTGGTGGATGCGGCGGTTGTGGTGGTGGAGAACATCCACACCCGGCTGAGTCATAAACCCGCTGGCATTAGTCAATTGCATCTGGTTTATCGCGCGGTACTTGAAGTGGCCACACCGGTGATCTCCGGTGTACTGATTATCATCATGGTGTTCCTGCCTTTGTTTAGCCTGACCGGGCTGGAAGGCAAGATGTTTATGCCACTGGCGATCACGATTTCATTTGCACTGCTGGCGTCGCTGATACTTTCGCTGACCGTGATACCGGTGCTAGCCAGCATGTTAATGAAAGGGGGCGACGAAAAAGATGGCTGGTTACTGACGCAGCTCAAACGAATGTATCGGCCGGTGGTTAACTGGGCGCTGAATTTTCGTTTCATGGCGATTGGTCTGGCCCTGGTTGCGCTATGTGTCGCGGCCTATATTTTTCCATCCATCGGCAAGGAATTTATGCCCTTGATGGATGAAGGTACGACGGTTGTCATTGTTGAAAAAGCCTCGGATGTTTCGCTGGAGCATTCACTGGAACGGGATGCGCCGATTCAAAAGGCGATGATGGAATTGCCGGAAGTGCTCGGCGTAGTTTCACGTACCGGTGCAGATGAACTGCGCATGGATCCAATGGGCTTATATCAAACCGATAATTTCCTCATCACCAAACCGCGCTCGGAATGGAATGTGTCACTGGATACTTTCCAGGAAAATCTGCGTAATAAACTGGCTGCATTCGAAGATATTGATTACGCTTTTACTCAGCCAATTGATATGCGCGTTTCGGAAATGCTGACCGGCGTACGCGCGGCTATGGCGATTAAACTGTACGGTGATGAACTGGATGTGCTGGAGCAGTTATCGCAACAGATTGAAGACCAGGTTAAACAGATTGATGGAGCGGTGGATGTTTTCCGTAGTCGTTTGTCGGGTCAGAAATATCTTCAGGTGAATATCAAGCCGAAAGCGATTTCAAAATACGGCATTGACGTTGAAGCGATTAATCAACTGATTGAAACCGCCGTTGGCGGCAAGCCGGTTACAGAAATCATTGAAGGTAATCAGCGGGCAGCGGTGGTCTTGCGTTTTCCACAACAGGCGCGGAATACACCGGAGGCTATTGCACAGCTTTATATTGAAACCGCCGGTGGCGCCAATGTGCCGCTGCATCTGCTGGCAGACATTAGCGAAGTTGATGGCCCGGTTGAAATTTCCCGTGAATCGGCCAAACGTCTGGTGGTAGTACAGGCCAATGTCGATGGACGTGACGTGGTCAGTTTCGTTGATGATGTACAGCGTACTCTGGCACAGCAGGTATCCTTGCCACAGGGTTATTATCTTGAATTCGGTGGCCAGTTTGAAAACCAGCAACGTGCTGCAACGCGACTGGGTCTGGTGGTGCCGGTATCGATTGTGCTGATCTTTCTAATGTTGTTTACTACTTTCCGTTCGGTGCGTCAGGCGGGTCTGATTATTTTGAATATTCCCTTCGCCATGATTGGCGGCGTAATCAGTCTGTATGCCTCGGGTCTGTATCTCTCTGTGCCAGCATCCGTTGGTTTCATCACGCTGTTTGGTGTTGCCGTATTAAATGGTGTGGTGATGGTGAGTTATTTCAATCAATTACGTGCCGCGGGCAGGGATGTGGTCAGTGCGGTGAAAGAAGGTGCCGAACGTCGATTACGTCCGGTACTGATGACAGCCATGATCGCCAGTCTTGGTTTGTTGCCGCTGCTCACCGCAACCGGCCCCGGATCGGAATTACAACAACCACTGGCGGTGGTCGTTATCGGTGGTCTGTTTAGCTCGACACTATTAACACTGGTACTGTTACCCACCCTGTATGCGTGGCTGGAAAACAGAACAGCTCAACCCGCCCAAACTGATACAGGAGTAAACTAATGAAAAGCCTGGTACTTATTGTTCATGCCAGCCTGCAGCAGGATCTGGCAGATTCTCTGCGCGGACTGGTCAGTGGTTTTACCTTCAGTCACGTTGAAGGGCATGGCCGTCATACAGAACAGGATCCGGTGTTATCTGCGCGCGACAAAGTGGTTGGTTTTATTCCCCGTGTACGCGTGGACATTCTACTGGATGACACTGAAGTTCAAACGGTGATCGAACATATTCGACAGATTTCCGGTATCCGTGACCATGGTATTTATTGGGTCAATGACGTGCTTGATCATGGACGCATGTAAAAATCATTCGAGGTAATTATGATGAAATTATTTTATGTATTATTGATGAGCTGGCTACTGATGCCCGTGAGCTGGGCTGAAAACAAATATGAAGTTCAGGCAATGGAGCAAACGGATCAATGCTGGTTTTTTAAAAACCTGAAAGTAATAGAGCAGGACAATATGATTATGGTAAAAGGCAGGATGACAGCGGCAAGTCGTTTTGCATTACCCCGGGGCCATATTGATGTTGCCGCTTTTGGGCCGGATGGCAACAAGCTGGCAGAAACAACGACAGCCTATGTGCCGTCTAGTCTGACATACCGCACAAAGCAGAAAGGTGGCGTGCGTTTTTCTGCCAGCTTTGGTCAGTCTTTCCCTGCGGGAACTGTCTTTAAGGTTGCGTTCCATGAGGAAGCGTTGATGGAAAAAAAGCCAGCGCACTCTGGTAATATTGCTAAGTAGATAGAATTATAAAAAGGCCATTGACTGTTCAATGGCTTTTTTATTTCATTTGATGTTGTGTAAGTTTTTATCCGTAAAAAATAACCATTAGGTCGAATGGCTTTTCAGGTGTATCATGAAACAGCTTGCCCACCTCTATTGGCTTCTTCAGAAATCCAGATCGGTGAGTGCTGTATAACAGCAGCCGCGATACTAACCGACTATTTATCAATACCTCCTTCAATGGTTTTATGCTCTTCGGCTAGTAATACCGATTACCCAGATGTCGAGAGTTGTCATGATTAAACTAATATTCAGTTTCACTAGCGGTATGTCGCAAGTACGCACGACTATCATATATTCGCTAATGCTTTTAATGCTATTGCTGGTTTTTCCTATACTTGGATTAGCCCAGGATGATCCTGCTGGTCGGCCAGATAATGCGCATGCCAGGAGTTATGGAGGAGGATGGGAATGCAATAAAAATTATCGTGAGATCAAAGGTGCTTGCGTTAAGCTTAAGGTGCCGCTCCATGCTTATCCGACAAATAAAACCTATGGAAAGGGTTGGGAATGCAGTCGAGGCTATCGAGAAATTGGTGATATCTGTGAAATAGTCACAGTGCCTGCCAATGCTTATTTGCATTATTCGGGCATTAGCTGGAAATGTGATCGAGGCTATCGCGAAGTCAGTGGTGCCTGTGATCTGGTCAATGTGCCTGTGAACGGATTTCTGAATGATTCTTCAACTGGATCAGGATGGGAGTGTGGTCGAGGATACAGGAAGATGGGTAAGGTCTGTGATCCGGTTAAGGTGCCTGCGCATGGTTATCTTGATCACTCAGGTGATGGTTGGAAATGTGATCGAGGCTATCGCGAAGTCAACGGGGATTGCCTGGGCATCAAGGTGCCTGATAATGGATATCTGAAAGTATCTTCATATGGTCCAGGCTGGGAATGCAATCGCGGTTATCGAAAGAAGCAAGCCACCTGTGCTGCTATGATCATTCCTGAAAATGCGCATATTAATTATTCGGGTAATAACTGGGATTGTAACAGACCCTATAGCAAACGAAATAATGTATGTGTAATGCTTTAAATTAGCTGAAAAAATAAAACTATTCATCATGTGTTATTTGGTGCAGGGTGATAAATGGAGTATTCATTGGCTTAGCCGGCGTTCTAATTTATCTGTTAGCTAATGTAATAAAGTTATTGTTGATATTTGCTTTATTAGTTCTGTTAACTGGCTTTGCCAATGCAACGAGGGATGTTAACAACAGTGCATAATCAATACAAAAATAAGGCCTTCCGCCGCACAGCAACGAGTTGTATTGCTTGTGACTCGTCATATTCCCTGTAGCAATATGGGTCTAATGAAGGTTCTGGTGTATTAAAATGACAATGGTTTTTCCAAAATCAGGTTATAGTTTTGATGCAAGACGAAGGCGTGTTTGTTTCTGGGGTTATGGTAGTGGAATTGAGGTTCAGTTTTTTGTGGAAGAAAATGCACTAAAACGACTTTGTCCCGAGATGATTGATACCGAAGTCGGATTTTTGCAGGCATTCGAGCATGCGCACAATAAAATTATAGAAGTTGCGGAAAAAGTCTACGTCTACGATACCAGCAACGACTCCTCATATATCCTGGAAGCGAAGGACTTTTAATAGCTTAGGTCCAGTCAGCGTCTTCAATGTTTATTTGTTTTAAAAAAGAGGGCTGGCGAAGAATTCCAGAAGGTGCTTCATGTGGTTTTAAATTACTCAAAAATTACCGATTGCGGAATATAAAATTATCAATGGATTTTTTTCTTTTTCAGGCCTGACTAAT
>JAPHRO010000065.1 GCA_026195895.1 Gammaproteobacteria bacterium | reverse complement strand
TTCTTCGGTGTAATAAATCCTGGGTCGTTGTTTCATTTTCAACATCCTCCTTCTCTTTAGTTAGAGAATAGATGTTGCATCGACCGGTTGAAACCGCACTGTCATACCATGTTTTTCGAGTGCTCGTGCCAGAAAAAAAGCGCCCAGTGCGGTATTCTCAACACCTACCTTTTTATTAATGAGGTCCTTAAACTCCCTGATATCTGGCTTGCCAATAATGACATCCGCACCATCCGAAACATCCATCACCAGCACAACTTTTGGATGATAACCCTGATCCAGCAAGAGCAGCGCCTCGTCAAGGGTCATCGCAGCAGCATCTATCAGGTCATTACGATAACTACGAATAACCTGGGAAGCTGATGAATATTCAACCAGGCGAATATTCTGACCTTCCAGATAGCCCAGATGGCGCGCCAGATAAAGGGGTTCATAACCGGGCCAGACATTCGTACCAATACGCAGGGCCGTCCTGTTTTCAGGAGCAGGATCACAGGCTATCAGACTCATCACAAGCAGCGGATAAAAGAACATCAACCGGATCCACCCAAAAGCACCTAGCCTGCAACACGCCAATTTCATCCCGTACCAGCTCCTGTATTTATTATTTATGTCATATCCTTATAAAAATAGCAGATATCGGATCACATACTAGATTTTTATCAACTTTTCGCCGCATAAATTATTGCCCGGGAGAGCTGCCAGCTATTGACGCATATCCCCCGCTGGGATAGTCTTCATCCCCTTTCTAGAGAGGTGGCCGAGCGGTTGAAGGCGCACGCCTGGAAAGTGTGTATACCGAAAGGTATCGAGGGTTCGAATCCCTTCCTCTCTGCCATTTCCCTGTAAGTACCTGATTTTCGGAAAAGACCCCGTCAATCAGGTACCTATACTGTCTGAGTGCTACACAAGTGAGGTACACAGTGGACTCAGACATGAAACAACAAACCTGCCTGTATAAACGCGGCGCCACCTACTATTTTCGCCACCGCATCCCACAGGAACTACGTTCTTTTTACGGCGAAAAAGCCGAAATATGCTTCTCTCTTCGAACCAGAGATATGCGCACTGCCGCTGCCGAGGTCAAACAACATGCCGTGTAATCCGACGATAGGAAAAAGCATAATATTATCCGCCAATGAATATGGGGAACTGGAAACCCCGTGACAGTTAAGAATTCACGTAAAACGAAAGTTATGAGAGCACATTTACTCTCGATATCGCTTGTGTACAGCGTTTTCAGTGTAACAGCATGGGCTCAGGACGAGGTAACGAAAAATGAATCCGATATTTTCATCAAAGGATTCATTGCCATGCCCAGTCTTTTGATGAGTATCGACAGTGCGCAGATCGATCTGACCCACTTTGACCCTAACCGGACATGGAGTACAGGCATAGGTATTACCTGGGGTGATCTCACCCTGTCAGTTTCAACTCAAACGGGGGCGCCAATTGACGCCCCTGCTCTTTACGGAGAAACCAGCTACTTCGATATTCAACTCCAGCATTATGACAAGCAACTGGGTATTGATGGCTTTTATCAATCCTACAAGGGCTATTTCGTCAGGGACCTACCCACCGGTTGCGAACGTGGACAGGCCTGCTCACTTCGTCCCCGACTCCAGATAGAGCATGCGGGCGCGATAGCCTACTATGTATTCGACCCACGCTGGTCGATGCGGGCGGCGTTCAACCCACCAGGCCGTCAAAATCATAGCGTGGGATCATGGTTCCTCACGGGAGGTTTTAACATTCTAGCCGTTGATAACGATGAAGCTTTACTTGATGGCCTTGATCCACCCATTGAAGATGGTCGCTTCTATATGGCAAGTGCAGCTTTAGGATACGGGTACACATGGGTTAAAGGACCATGGTTTCTCGCCTCTGCTTTCTACCTTGGCGGGGGACCCATGTATCTCGAGTATTCCGCATCTGAAGAAAACGTCTCTGAGAACGAGTGGGAGCTTGCTGCTAAAGCAGGTGTCAAACTTGGTGCAGGCTATACTGGCAACACCTGGCAGGCTGGTATCCGTGTACTCGCGGATTCGCCCTATGCACGACCTGGCGATATCGAATTCAACTGGATCGCACAGACGGTAGAACTCTATGCAGGACGCCAATTCTAACTGGCTGTCTTACTCATCATATAAATAAGCATTTTTCATACAACAATCTTTTGCCCAGAGTAAACCGACCCCGGAAGAATCCAATTTCCCAGCTATTGTTGTCAAAACCAAGTCAGAGAGCAATTATTTCTAATATTAGAGAATATGATTCTGATCTGGTGTTTTTTTTGGTTTTTTACCGGGATTGACATCACAGTCGCTTGTTAGGATTTTTAATGTATTTTCAGTAAACATAAATTATTTATTTGTAAGCTACTGAGAATATGGTTTTATTCTTTAGGTTCTTTGTTTTTATTGGCTTTAATTATTGAAGCCAATGCAATTGCCTCAAAAGCCAGGCCTAATATGCCAAATGCCGTTCCTAATGCGGCACTGATAGCATACAAACCAAATGCAATAATTACACATAGAGCAGCTATTATATGAAAATTCATTATATGCATAAGGTTAAAGCTGTGCGACTGGAACACCTTGTATGGTTAAATTCCCCAATAAAAATTAAACCAGGCTCGTAACCTGTTAGCAGCAAGTTACCGGTTCAGCAGCCCGGTGAGCGCCTGATTTAACAGATCGTTAACAAGCAGGGGCACTGAACCGACCCGATTTTGCACACCTGTTTTGTTATTGTTTATAAACTTAGCCCATTTTTACTTCATACTGAACAGGAGTCAAATACCCTAACGAAGAATGAATCCTTTTTTCATTATAAAATCGGACCATATGGGTGTTGTGTTAAATTGCATTCTAATTTAACCCGGAATTTCCGCTGATCACTGACCCTTATTGGGGCGGTTCTACTCAATAATATCAAACAATCAGGCGGCTATTAATGGGTCAATGGCTAATGCAAGACTAGATACTTATTGGCTCATTATCAGGTGCAATTTAACACCGTAATATCAGAACTAAGCCATTAATTACTCTGATATTTATCGGCTTTTAAGCCTGGATCGAAAAAAACCAAAATGACAGTGCGGCGTGCTGGAATGGAATTTTTTAATTAATATCAATTTGATCACATGTATCTGTATCAAAACGCACATAATCCAGCGCTTTTCACCTATACTAAGATCTACGTATTAAAAAAACTATAAATCTTTATGTAATTGTATATACGCGAGTTAGGGTAACTACGCGAATCAGCCATTCGATGGAACCATAGCTCGACAACAATGCACCAGTCTGTTCCTACACCCGCAAATAGCTCACGATTCTGGCGTCTGCTCCGCGATCTACGCATCCGCCAGCTATTACTCATGGTCTTTGGCCTGCTAAGTATTATCACTATTTCAGCTATCGCGTGGAATACTGTTCAGGTATTTAAGCAATACAATAAAGCTGAACGCATCTCAGGCACCAACGCCATTGGCCATCAGGCTCTTACAGTGAACGCGTTGCTGGCGAGTGAGCGAGGATTCACCGCAGCGCTGCTGGCCAATCTCGAGATCAACACCAGTGACAACCAGAAATATTTATCCGTTCTCCGTCAGCAGACAGATCAAGGCTTGCAACAGCTGTTTCGGAAACTGGATCAATACTCCCAGCTGCCGAAGGTGCCAGGCATTTATAGTAAACTTGAAACAACCGCACAACGTCTGCTGGCGAATCGCTTACAGGCTGATCAAAGCCTGCTCCAGGGCATCACGGCGATGACCTATAACGACTGGATAACAATTCTTAGCCAGCGTATCAATGAAATATCCATGATCAATCGAACTATCATGGCTCCCCTCAACGAAGAGGATCATGTTTCTCTCTACAGTATGTATATAAAAGAGGCTTTTTTAACTTTCACTGAAAATGCCGGACTTGAACGGGCCTTAATCAGCACCGTAATAGCACAGCAACGCCCGTTTACACAGAAAGAGTACCAGCTACTCGATTTCTACCAGAGTTCAAACCTGGCGATTGAAAAACGTCTTCGGTCAATTTTGCAGATGTTTCCTGTCACACCTGAAATTACATTTGCCCGAACCGAACTGCAGCAAACCCACAATCAGGACTACCAGTCTTTGAGGACGGCTATTCTGGATAGTAGTGCCAGTGGCCAGCCCTACCCGGTCAATGCCGCCGAATGGTTCACCCAGGCGACCGATGCTGTCAATGCCGTGCTTAATCTTTCATCTGCCGTCGACCTGCATTTCAGTGATGATATTGAAATTATTAAAACTCAAAATCGTCATACCGTACTGGCACTGATTGTCACCCTGATACTCGTCCTCAGTATCTTCATTATTTCTTTCATGGCTACTTATCGGCGTATTCTAATGCCGCTGCGTGAACTGGAACACTCTGCACATACCATCGCCCGAGGAGATTTCTCACATGCCATAGAAATTATGACCGAGGATGAATTTGGTGAGGTGGCAGAAGCATTTGAAGTTATGCGTAATTATCTGTTTAATGACAGAGAACGACGGCAAAAAGCAGAAGATGAGTTGCGCAAACTTTCCACCGCAATTGAGCAAAGTGTCAGCTCCATTATCATCACCAATGCCAAAGGTACGACTGAATATATTAATCCCCAGTTCCATCTCACCACAGGCTATTCATCCGATGAAGTTATTGGCCACCGATTCAATCTCGTATCCTCAGGTCAAACGCCACCGGCAACCTACAGAGATCTCTGGAACACCATTAAGCAAGGCAAAGTATGGGAAGGCGAGTTGCTCAATAAAAAGAAAAATGGCGAACTATACTGGGAGCTGGTCTCGATTTCACCGGTGCGCAATCGGGAAGGTAAAATCGCCCACTACATATCGGTGCAGCACGATATTACTGAACGCAAAGCCCTCGAAGAACAGCTCAACTTTATGGCCTACCATGATGAGCTGACCAGGTTGCCAAACCGTATCCTGCTGGCGGATCGTTTTGAACAGCTAACATCACATGCCCGCCGTTCCCAGGGCAAAATAGCACTGTTAATCCTTGATCTGGATAGATTCAAACTGATCAATGACAGTCTCGGACACCGTATTGGCGACCAGCTACTCATCGAGGTTGCCAGACGCCTCAAGCACATTGCGCGTAGTAGCGATACCATTGCTCGCTATGGTGGCGATGAATTTGTCATCCTCGTCAATGGTTTTACCCAGATCGAAACGCTGATAGATCTGGCACAACGTCTGATTGAGGTATTCGCAGAAGCAATGATCATTGAAGAACACAGCCTGCACGTATCAGCCAGCATTGGTATCAGCGTCTGGCCGGATGATGGGGATGACATGGAAACCTTGCTACGCCAGGCTGACACCGCCATGTACCTTGCCAAAGATAGTGGGCGTGGCCAGTTTCAGTTCTTTACTGATGAACTCAACCAGCAGATAAGCCAACGTCTACGGCTCGAAAATGATCTACGCCAGGCAATGAGTAATGATGAACTGGAACTCTACTATCAACCCCAGATCCAGCTGGCAAGTGGCACTATTATCGGTGCCGAGGCGCTGATACGCTGGAATCATCCAGAACTTGGCCAGATACCACCTGTTCAATTTATCCCACTGGCAGAGGAAACCCATCTCATCAGGCCAATCGGCGCATGGGTACTGCAAAGCGCCTGCAATCAGGCGGTACAATGGATCGATAGTGGCCACCCAGAGCTGTCGATTGCAGTCAATGTTTCTGCCAGGCAACTCGATGATAAGGATTTCGTCTCCCAGCTAAAAACAATTCTGGAAAATACTGGCCTTGATCCTGACAGGCTGGAAATTGAAATTACAGAAAGCGCAGTCATGATTCATCCAGAAAAAATGTTAGACCTGTTGAATAATATCAAACAGCTTGGCGTGAAACTGTCTCTGGATGATTTTGGTACAGGTTATTCCAGCCTGTCCTACCTGCGTCGCTTCCCCTTTGACAAACTCAAAATCGATCGCTCGTTTATCATGGAAATCACCAATAAACCGCAGGATGCAGCTATCGCCCGCAGTATTAGTGAAATGGCCCATGATCTGAATATGACCGTGCTGGCAGAGGGTGTAGAAACTGACATTCAGGCAGCCTATGTTCGCCGTTGTTGCTGTGACGAAATACAGGGCTATTTAATCAGTCGACCATTGCCAGCAGCGGAATTTGAACAGTTTATTAATTTAGCCGATAAACCGGCACAGCATATCAACGATGCTGCAGAGCAACCCACCATTCTCATAGTCAATGAACAATCCAGTGAGCGTGATGCCATTCGGAAAATTATCAAACAACCCGGGTTTAAAATACTGGACACGGAGGATGGCCATAAGGCACTGGATATTCTTGCTCGTTATCCGGTGCAGGTCATTATCACCGACTACCACCTTGCCGATATTGACGGCAAAAACTTACTTGATCGGGTCAAAGATCTATATCCTGAAGTAATTCGAATTGCCTTTTCCGA
>JAPHRO010000022.1 GCA_026195895.1 Gammaproteobacteria bacterium | reverse complement strand
GAATGGGACAAAAAGTACATCCTGTTGGTATTCGTTTAGGTATTTCGACTGACTGGAATTCAAAGTGGTATGCCAGTTCAAAAGATTATCCTGGCATGCTGAATACCGACATCAAAGTTCGTGAATTTCTGAAGAAGAAATTAGCTAATGCAAACGTTAGTCGTATTCAGATTGAGCGCCCAACTCGAGCGATCGTTGTTACTATTCACACGGCCCGTCCTGGCGTGGTGATTGGTAAGAAAGGCGCAGACATTGAAATTTTGCGTAAAGAAATTTCAAAAATTGTTGGTCTGCACATTAATAACGTTAAAGTTAATATCGAAGAAATTCGTAAGCCTGAGATGGATGCGCAGCTAGTCGCTGAAAGCATTGCTCAGCAGTTGGAACGTCGTGTTATGTTCCGTCGTGCGATGAAACGTGCTATGCAAAATACAATGCGCATGGGTGGCCAGGGTATCAAGATTAATGTTGCCGGTCGTTTAAATGGTGCTGAAATTGCTCGTAGCGAATGCTACCGTGAAGGTCGCGTTCCATTGCACACATTGCGCGCAGATATTGATTATGGTTTTGCTGAAGCATTAACAACTTACGGCATACTGGGTATCAAAGTCTGGATCTACAAAGGTGAAGTTTTCGACCTGGAGCAGAAGCTTTCTGCAAAAGACGATAAACAAACCAAGAAGTCTGGTAAGTAGGGGATAGGCATGCTCCAGCCAAAACGTACCAAATTTAGAAAAATGCAAAAAGGCCGTAACCGTGGTCTGGCTCAGAATGGTAATAAAGTCAGTTTCGGTGAATATGGTTTAAAAGCTACTGCACGTGGCCGTATTACTGCTCGTCAGATTGAAGCAGCACGTCGTGCAATGACTCGCCACATTAAACGTGGTGGTAAAATCTGGATCAGAATTTTTCCAGATACACCAATTTCTACCAAGCCTCTCGAAGTTCGTATGGGTAAGGGAAAAGGTAATGTGGATTACTGGGTTGCTAAAATTCAGCCTGGTTCAGTTTTGTATGAAATGGAAGGTGTTTCAGAAGAGCTGGCAAGAGAAGCGTTCAAACTTGCCGCTGCAAAACTGCCCATTAAAACAACATTTGTTACACGTACGGTGATGTAATGGCTAGTGTAAAAGATTATAGAGAAAAGTCAGAAGCAGAATTGAATGAAGAGCTGCTGAATTTACGTAAAGAGCAGTTTAATCTGCGTATGCAGCGTGGTGCAGGTCAGATGTCAAAGCCTCACCTGTTTAATTCAGTGCGTAAAGATATTGCGCGTTTAAAGACTGTTCTGACAGAAAAAAGTAAAGCAGGTAAAGCGTCATGAGTGAAAAGCTACAGCGTACACTTCAGGGTACTGTAACCAGTGACAAAATGGATAAATCCATCACGGTGACAATCGAAAGACGTGTAAAACATCCGCTTTACGGAAAAATCATCAAACGTTCAACCAAGTTGGCTGTACATGATGAAAATAATGAATGTGCAACTGGTGACACTGTGACTATCGAACAATGTCGTCCCATCTCCAAGAATAAATCCTGGAGACTGGTAAAAGTTGTGGATAAAGCTTCTTAAGCTTTTGGACTGATTAATTAGAGATATTTGGTGTCGTCATGATTCAGATGCAAACCGTTCTCAATGCAGCAGATAACAGCGGAGCTCGCAAAGTACAATGTATTAAAGTACTGGGTGGCTCACATCGTCGTTATGCTTCTGTAGGTGACGTGATTAAAGTTAGTATTAAAGATGCTATTCCACGTGGCAAAGTAAAAAAAGGCGAAGTTTATAACGCTGTTGTTGTTCGTACTGCGAAAGGCGTACGTCGTGCAGACGGTTCTTTGATCCGTTTTGACAATAATGCAGCCGTGTTATTGAACAATAACCTGCAGCCTATTGGTACACGTATTTTTGGTCCTGTGACCCGTGAACTGCGTAATGAGAAATTTATGAAAATAATTTCTCTGGCACCAGAAGTACTGTAACGCGGAGATTATTGAGATGCACAGGATAAAACAAGGTGACGAAGTAATTGTAACGGCCGGTAAAGATAAGGGTCGTCGCGGTTCAGTAATTAAAGTTTTAGATAATGATCGTGTGATGGTAGAAAGCATCAACATGGTTAAGAAGCACACTAAGCCAAACCCTATGCAAGGTCTGGAAGGTGGCATTGTAGAGAAAGAAATGCCTATGCATATCTCTAATGTCATGCTGTTTAATCCAGCAATCAACAAAGGTGATCGAGTAGGGTTTAAGGTTTTGGAAGACGGCAAAAAAGTACGTTATTTCAAATCTAATGGCGAAGTAGTAGACGTTTAATAAGTCGATAAGACAGGCGATTCGGAAATGGCAAGGTTACAAGAATTTTACCGTGGCACAGTTGTAAAAAAATTGATGGAAGATCAAGGTTACAACAATCCAATGGAAGTGCCACGAATTGAAAAAATCACCCTGAACATGGGTGTTGGTGATGCGATCACTGATAAAAAAGTTATTGAAGCAGCGCGCTCGGATATGGAAAAAATCTCAGGTCGTAAGCCTGTGACTACTCTGGCACGTAAATCAGTAGCAGCATTTAAAGTGCGTGAAGGTTACCCGATTGGTTGTAAAGTAACTTTGCGTCGTGAACAAATGTATGAATTCCTGGATCGTCTGGTCAATATCGCCGTTCCACGTATTCGAGATTTCCGTGGTTTGAATGGTAAGTCATTCGATGGTCGCGGCAATTACAGTATGGGTGTAAAAGAGCAGATCATATTCCCTGAAATTGATTATGAAAAAATCGATAGGATTCGTGGAATGGATATTACTATTACAACCACTGCAAAATCTGATGAAGAAGCAAAAGCTTTATTAAAGGCCTTTGACTTCCCGTTTAAGAACTAAAGGTAGACCCATGGCAAAAATGTCAATGTTACAGCGTGAGAAAAAACGCGCCAAATTAGTCGAAAGAGATTTCGAAAAACGTGCAAATTTACGTGCGATTTTGAAAGACCAGGAAGCTAGCTTTGAAGATAAGATGGAAGCGCAGAAAAAAATGCAGACCCTGCCAAGAGATTCCAGTCCATCTCGTCGTCGTAACCGTTGTCAGATTACCGGTCGTCCCCACGGTTATTACCGTAAATTTGGTTTAGCAAGAAACAAACTGCGCGAAGCAATGATGCGCGGTGATATTCCAGGCCTAGTTAAAGCTAGCTGGTAACAACGAATTTATTTATATTGAGAGTAAGGTAAGAATATGAGCATGTCAGACCCAATAGCAGATATGCTGACCCGTATTAGAAACGGTCAGTCTGCTGCTAAAGCTGATGTCACTATGCCTGCATCCAATATGAAACAGGCTGTCGCTAAAGTTTTAAAAGACGAAGGTTTCATAAAGGATTTTGCAGTTAATACTGACGTTAAAGCAGAAATGACTGTGTCTTTGAAGTACTTCGAAGGCAAGCCTGTAATTGAAAGCATTAAACGAGTAAGTCGCCCTGGTCTTCGTGTATACAAGAACAAAGATGAATTACCAAAAGTACTTAACGGTTTAGGTATTGCTGTAGTCTCTACATCAAAAGGTGTAATGACTGATCGTGAAGCTCGCTCCAGTGGTATTGGCGGCGAAGTTATCTGTCTGGTTTCTTAAGGAGAGATAATATGTCACGTATAGCAAACAAACCTGTAGATATTTTAAAAGGCGCTGAAATTTCCATTAGTGGTAAAACTATCAGCGCAAAAGGCCCGCAGGGCAATATCAGCATGGATCTGCATGAAACGGTTAACATCGCACAAGATGGTGATCAGTTGATGCTAACACCCGCTGACGAAAAAGCAGTTGCCATGACCGGCACCATGCGTTCACTGGTGAACAATATGGTAGTTGGTGTGAGCCAGGGTTTTGAAAAGAAACTGGAACTGATTGGTGTTGGTTACCGTGCTCAGGCACAGGGCAAGACCTTGAATCTTTCTCTGGGTTTCTCGCATCCTGTTAATTATGCGGTACCTGAAGGTATCACCATTGAAACACCTAGCCAGACTGAAATACTCGTAAAGGGTGTTGATAAACAGAAAGTTGGCCAGGTTTCAGCAGAAATTCGCGCATATCGTCCGCCAGAACCTTACAAAGGAAAAGGTGTTCGTTATGCTGATGAATATGTCGTACGTAAAGAAGCTAAGAAGAAATAGGTATTAAGATGAAATCAAAGAAAACGAGCCGTATGCGTCGTGCTAAAAGCACCCGTATGAAAATTCGTGAGCTTGGTGCTAATCGCCTATGCATTAATCGTACTCCACGACATATTTATGCGCAGGTTATTTCACCAGAAGGTGACAAAGTTCTGGCTGCTGCATCAACTTTAGATGCAGACGTTAAAGCTACTGTTAAGAGCTCAGGCAATATTGATGCCGCTACAGCAGTGGGTAAAACCATTGCGGAAAAAGCGAAGGCGGCAGGTGTTTTATCTGTAGCTTTTGATCGTTCAGGGTTTAAATACCATGGTCGCGTTAAAGCATTAGCAGATGCAGCGCGTGAAGGCGGATTGGAATTCTAAAGGCACAGTTATGGCAAGAAATAACGAAGATAACGCATCAAAAGATGATTTGATCGAAAAACTGGTTACTGTTAATCGCGTTGCGAAAGTGGTTAAAGGTGGTCGTCAGTTTGGTTTCACTGCTCTGACTGTGGTTGGTGATGGTGAAGGTAGTATTGGTATTGGCTACGGTAAAGCCAAAGAAGTTCCTGCAGCGATCCAGAAAGCAATGGATAAAGCTCGTAAGAGTATGAAGAAAATTCATCTTAAAGGTGACACGCTTCAGCATCCAACGAATGGAGAACATGGTGCAGCGATTGTATACATGCAGCCTGCATCTGAAGGTACTGGCATTATCGCGGGTGGCGCTATGCGCGCCGTATTTGAAGCAGTCGGTGTAAAAAATGTACTGGCTAAAATCAATGGAACTCGTAATCCTATCAATGTTGTCCGTGCAACAGTAAATGGTCTGGAAAACATGCGTTCACCAGAACTTATTGCGGCAAAACGTGGCAAGAAAGTTGAAGAAATATTGGGCTAAGTCATGGCACAGAAAAAGATCAAAGTAACCTTGGTTAAAAGTGCGAGTGGTCGTTTGAAAGCACACCAGGCCTGTGTCCGTGGACTGGGTTTGCGTCGTACTAACCACTCTGTAGAAGTTATCGATACACCTGAAAACCGTGGCATGATTAATAAAGTGTCATACATGGTAAGGGTTGAGGAAGTTTAAGATGCAATTAAATAACCTAAAACCAGCGGCAGGTAGTCGTAAAGAAAGCAAGCGTGTAGGCCGTGGTATTGGTAGTGGCCTGGGTAAAACCTGTGGTCGCGGTCATAAAGGTCAGAAATCTCGCTCCGGCGGTTTTCACAAGGTAGGTTTTGAAGGTGGCCAGATGCCTTTACAACGCCGTCTGCCTAAAGTTGGCTTTAATTCACGTATGGCTAAATATAGTGCCGAAGTTCGTTTGCATGAAATCGAAAAAGTTGGCACAGATGAAGTAAGTCTGGCTGACCTGATTGCTGCGAATATTGTTCCAGCCATTACCCAGAAAGTGAAAGTCATTGCTTCTGGTGAAATTAAGAAAGCTGTAACTTTAAAAGGTATCAAAGCGACTAAAGGTGCTAAAGCGGCTATTGAAGCTGCCGGTGGCAAGGTCGAAGACTGAACGGAATATTAAATGGCTGTTGATCTTAGCAAGCTGCAAGAATTACGTCAGCGCATCCTCTTTGTAGTGGGTGCGTTGATCGTTTACCGCGTTGGTACTTTTATTCCAGTACCCGGCATTGATCCCTCGATCATGGCGGCGGTATTTGAACAACAGCAGGGCACCATTCTGGATGTGTTTAACATGTTCTCGGGTGGCGCTTTAGAGCGTATGTCGCTGTTTGCGCTGGGTGTTATGCCTTATATTTCTGCATCGATCATCATGCAGTTATTGTCGGTCACGGTACCGAGCCTGGAACAGATGAAAAAAGAGGGTGAGGCTGGTCGTCGCAAGATCACCATGTACACCCGCTATTTCACCGTAGTACTGGCCACATTCCAGTCTATCGGCGTGGCAAAAATGTTGCTCGCACAGACACAGAACGGTGCGCCACTGGTATATGTGGATTCGACTATCGCGTTTTATGTGATTGCTGTTTCATCGCTGGTAACAGGTACGGTGTTCCTGATGTGGTTAGGTGAACAGATATCTGAACGTGGTATTGGAAATGGTATCTCGATTATTATATTCGCGGGTATCGTAGCTGGCCTGCCTGCTGCCATCGGCGGCACGTTAGAGCTGGTTCGTACGGGTGAATTACATACACTGACAGCCATTGTGTTGTTTATTCTGGCTATTGGTGTGACTGCATTCGTTATATTTGTAGAACGCGGTCAACGTAGAATTACGGTGAATTATGCCAAGCGTCAACAGGGTCGTAAAATGTATGCTGCACAGAGCAGCCATTTGCCCCTGAAGTTGAACATGGCGGGTGTTATTCCACCGATTTTTGCGTCAAGTATTATTTTATTCCCTGCGACTTTAGGCGGATGGTTTGGCCAGTCTCAGGGTATGGAATGGTTGCAGGATTTATCGACTACATTGTCACCGGGGCAACCCATTTATGTGCTGATGTATGCGGCTGCAATCATATTTTTCTGCTTTTTCTATACGGCGTTGGTATTCAATAGTCGTGAAACTGCAGATAATTTGAAAAAGTCCGGTGCGTTTATTCCTGGAATTCGCCCTGGTGACCAGACGGCTAAATATATTGATGGCGTCATGACCCGGTTAACCCTGGTTGGTGCTCTTTATATTACTGCGGTATGTTTGTTGCCTGAATTCCTGATTCTGTACTGGAATGTACCTTTCTATTTCGGCGGTACATCGTTGCTGATTATTGTAGTTGTGGTCATGGATTTCATGGCGCAAATGCAGTCACACATGATGTCGCAGCAGTATGAAGGGTTGATGAAGAAAGCGAATTTCAAGGGTCTGGGTAAAAAATCCTGATTCTGGGTAAATTTTTTAAGCGAGAGCAGTTATGAAAGTTCGTGCATCAGTTAAGAAAATGTGCAGAAATTGCAAGGTTATCAAGAGAAATGGTGTTGTTCGTGTGATTTGTAAAGATCCACGTCATAAGCAACGTCAAGGTTGATTTTATAGCGTTAAGTCGCTAAAATGCCGCGCTTTGCGCGATTCTGGAGACAGATTGAATGGCCCGTATTGCTGGTATTAATATACCTGATCAAAAACATGCTGTAATAGGTTTAACCTATATCTATGGTATCGGTCGCACGCGTGCACAAGGTATTTGTGCAACGGCTGGCATCGAACCGACTACCAAGATTAGAGAGCTTAGTGAAGAACAGCTTGAAACATTACGTACTGAAGTAGGTAAGTTCGAAGTAGAAGGTGATCTACGTCGTGAAGTTTCGATGAATATTAAACGTTTGATGGACATGGGCTGTTACCGTGGTATCCGTCATCGTCGCAGCCTGCCTCTTCGGGGTCAGCGCACTAAAACTAATGCACGTACGCGTAAGGGCCCTAAACGCCCAATACGTAAATAATCCGTTTTTTTAGGATACTAGGTAATGGCTAAACCAACTACTGGTAAGAAAAAAGTAAAACGTACGGTATCTGATGGTGTTGCACATATATATGCATCATTCAACAATACTATCGTCACCATATCTGATCGTCAGGGAAATACACTTTCCTGGGCAACGGCTGGCGGCTCTGGCTTCCGCGGTTCGCGTAAAAGTACGCCTTTCGCAGCGCAGGTAGCTGCAGAGCGTGCAGGCACACGTGCTAAAGATTACGGTGTTAAAAACCTGGAAGTGAATGTTAAAGGTCCAGGTCCAGGTCGTGAATCTGCCGTTCGTGCCTTGAATAATGCAGGGTTTAAAATCACTAACATCAGTGATGTGACCCCAATTCCTCACAATGGTTGTCGTCCTCCAAAACGACGCCGCGTGTAATACCGGAGTAAGGTTGTGGCTAGATATATTGGTCCTAAGTGTAAATTAGCGCGTCGTGAAGGCGTTGATCTTGAACTCAAGTCAGGCATTCGCGCACTCGATACAAAATGTAAGCTGGAACAGAAACCAGGTCAGCACGGTGCCGGTCGTGGTCGTCTGACTGACTATGCGTTACAGCTACGTGAAAAGCAGAAATTGCGTCGTATATATGGTGTTCTCGAGCGCCAGTTCCGTAATTACTACAAGAAAGCAGCAGGCACCAAAGGCTCAACAGGTGAAAATCTGTTACAGCTACTGGAAACGCGTTTAGATAATGTTGTTTATCGTTGTGGCTACGGCTCAACCCGTTCAGAAGCTCGCCAGTTAATCAGCCATAAAGCGATTCTGGTAAACGATGAAATCGTCAACATTCCTTCTTTCAAGGTAAAAGCTGACGATAAAATTTCTATTCGTGAAAAAGCGAAAAAACAGACACGTATTCAAGATTCATTAGGTCTTGCCAAACAGAAAGGCATTGCAGACTGGATCAGCCTTGATGAAGGCAAGATGGAAGCGACATTCAAATCGGTACCTGAACGTAGTGATCTGTCAGCAGATATCAATGAATCACTGGTTGTAGAATTGTACTCCAAATAAAGGATATAACTCCGAATGTCAGGCACAGAAGAATTACTTACACCCCGTAATATTGATGTTCACGCATACAGCGAGACTCATGCCAAGGTTACGCTTGAACCGCTGGAACGTGGTTTTGGTCATACCCTGGGTAACGCGTTACGTCGTATTCTGCTGTCTTCTATTGAAGGTGCGGCCATCATAGAAGCAGAAATTGAAGGTGTGCTTCATGAGTACAGTTCAATTGAAGGTGTACAGGAAGACGTATTAGAAATTCTGTTGAATCTGAAAGGCGTAGCGATTCAGATGCACAGTAAGCATGAAGCGACCCTGTCTCTGAAGAAAAAAGGACCAGGTGCAGTTACTGCGGGCGATATTACTACTGATCACGATATTGATATCGTTAATCCAGGCCATGTTATCGCTAACATTACCGGTAACGTAGAACTGAATATGACGCTGAAAATAGGTAAAGGCCGTGGTTACGAGCCTGCCTCATTGCGTAAACGTGAGGCTATCGAAGGTGCAACCATCGGTACTCTGGCAATTGATGCCTCGTTTAGTCCTATTTTGCGCGTCGCTTACAATGTTGAAAGTGCTCGTGTTGAACAGCGTACCAATCTGGATAAACTAATTCTGGATATTGAGACTAACGGTACTGTTGATCCTGAAGAGACTATTCGTACTGCAGCGACAATACTGCAGCAGCAATTGTCAGCCTTCGTGAATCTGCAAAGCATTGAAGAAGCAGAAGCTGTATCGGATGAAGAAGAAATCGATCCAGTATTACTGCGTCCAGTCGATGATCTGGAACTGACCGTTCGTTCTGCAAACTGTTTGAAAGCAGAAAATATATATTACATTGGTGATCTGATTCAACGCACAGAAGTTGAATTACTGAAAACACCAAATCTGGGTAAAAAATCTCTGACTGAGATTAAAGACGTGCTGGCATCTCATGGTCTGTCATTAGGTGTGCGCCTGGAAAACTGGCCACCAGCATCCATCAGAGAAAAAGAAGCTAGCTAATAGCTGACTACATAAGTTAGTAAGGTAAGAATATGCGCCATCGTAAATCAGGTCGTCAATTAAATCGTAACAGCAGCCACCGTAAGGCTATGTTCCAGAATATGGTGAACTCGCTGTTTAGCAACGAAATTATTAAGACTACCTTGCCTAAGGCAAAAGAACTTCGTCGTCACGCCGAGCCATTAATTACACTGGCCAAAGAAGACAGCGTTGCAAAACGTCGTCTGGCTTTTGATCGGATGCGTGATAAAGCAATGGTCGGTAAACTGTTCGCAGAGCTGGCTCCACGTTACAAGGATCGCCCAGGTGGTTATCTGCGTATTATGAAGTGCGGTTTCCGTGCGGGTGACGCAGCACCTATGGCTTATGTTGAACTGGTTGATCGTCCAGAACCAACGAGTGAAGTTGTAGAAGAAGTAGCAGTAGCAGAGTAACACATTGTTAGTGCTCCAGGAAAAAGCCAGACCTAGTCTGGCTTTTTTGTTTTCACAGGAATTATATTCGCCGCCGCTTCTGGCCGCTTTATGGCGTGTTGCTGTCAGTAGCTAGCGTGAAAATGCCTCCTAGCACTTTTCGAACTTCATTAATGCTGAGATGGTAGGCGTTGGAATGTTCCTGCCAATGTAAACAGGTGAGTCTAAATACGTCTGGTTGACTGGCCGATTCAAGATAATATTCGTTCGCGTAGGCGACCAGTGATATACCCTCGTTACTCATTCCCATGTCAAATCTGGACAGGCTGGCCACCATGACATCCGTCTGTGACCACTGAATATCATGATCAACCTGGTAAATCGTAAATGTATCTGGGTAGATCGTTTGGCTGGTTTCTTTCAGTGTCCTGATTTCAAATTCACAATGTGGATAGTACATATCAATAGCTTTTTTGCTAACTAGCTTGCCGTATTGAATATGTGCTCTGGCAACATTGGGCAAAATGCTCAGGTTCTGATTCAGTATGAGAGATGATCCAATGGGCACGCGGTAAAACTGCGAATTCTCATCTTTAATATGATGGTAACAGGATTGCAGTAGCGGCAGAGCCAGCATGATTATTGAGAGCCTGTTCATGGTAAATCTCCATATTTTCAGGTGCAGCTAGTGATTTTGCATGATCGAGACATGGTGCCCGCTAAGTTAAGCATTAACGATCGCTTGTCTGCGCCAGGTTTATGGACTGGTTTTGTAGCCAATGATGCAACTGATGCCTGTAATCAATAAGCCAGCAAGAATACATATTGGGCCAATGCCCGTTTGCAAAAGTGTCTCTGCCCAGACCATATCAAATACAGTAGACAAATAAAGCATGCCGGAGTGCATCACAGTGCCAATAATAAATAGCCAGCTAATCAGTTGTTTTAACCAGCTGGCGACAACAAGAAAACCAATGGTTATGCCTACAGCGATATTCAATAGTGATTCCAGGTTGCCATGGGCATGCGGACCGCCTTTGATCTGATCGATGGCCAGTTCTGTGTTGAATAATTTATTCAGGCTCAGGATGCCCTGCGTATTTGCGCGCGCTATCTGATCGGCCGACATGGGTTCCAGCTCTTCTTCAAATTCATTTTGTTGCATGGTCTGGAGGCGGCCCACGGTTTGCTGTTTTTCACCGGCTGCCGTGCCGAAATCGGCATACATGTTTACCATCAAGGGGCCAAGGCCGGCACTTAGGACAAGGAAAAGGAAGCCAAAAACAATGTTCTTTTTGCCTATCATGATAAATCTCCGTTTTATGACCAGGGGAGTAAAGAGTATAGAGCAGTTTTTGCTGGACGAATGCTGATTCGTAGCCGTAAATGTATCCTGTGAGGTCAGTGCTGCTTTAAAGCTGGTTAAGGCTTATCGTCTCTTTTGTTGCGCACCAGTCAATGTGATTTACGCGGTTGGCGTTTATTGGGAATGACATCATAGCTGCGAATAGATAGCTGTTTGGCGCCAGCTACTGTTATTGTTTCGATGGTTTCACCTTTTTCATATATAACTCTATGAGCCATGCCAATAGAGGCGTCGTTAATATTGCTATTAGGCACATTGCGCATATTCCATTTTATTAAATGATGGTTTTTATAATTGCCGTATTTGTCATTAATAGAACGTAGTACCTGTACCCATTCCTCTTTGCTGGAAATAGTAAAAAAATCGTCTGCACACAGCGCGAGCGCGTCTTCATAGTTGTGTTGAGCGATGTTTTGATAAAACTGACTCGCGAGTTGTCCAGCTTCCTGTTTACGGTCTTTAAGGCCGCAGGAGTTCAGGACAATTAAGCCTGTAAGTAGTATCAGTGCATTATGTAATTTCATAAGATCTATATTTTCATTCTAGTGTTAGTATGGAGATCTAAAGTTTAAGCTAAATACTGGCTGAATTCTCTTGAAATAGCTCAATATTATCTCTCTGCAGTGATGAAAAAAGAATTCTGGAAGACCAAACCGCTATCTGAAATGAATCGTATAGAGTGGGAATCTTTATGTGATGGCTGCGGACACTGCTGCCTGGTAAAACTACAGGATGAAGATACAGATGAGCTGTTTTTTACCAATGTGTCCTGCCATCAGCTTGATCTGGCGTCCTGTCGTTGTAAAGATTATGCGCATCGCATGCAGCGAGTACCCATGTGTGCGCAGATCACTGTCGAGGCGCTGCCAGAATTTGACTGGTTGCCCGATACCTGTGCCTACAGGCTGTTGTCAGCAGGAGAAGATTTACCCGACTGGCACCCGCTGGTAAGCGGTCAGGATCAGTCGGTGAGGGAAGCGGGTATCTCCGTCTGTGCCTTTGCGCAGTCTGAAGAGTTTATACACCCTGATCAGTTACATGAGCATATAATTGAAGATTCAGACAACTAGTTTCTTAACTGTCTGATTGCTTCTCGATCATATGATGTTCGAGAGCGGATGCTTTATCGCAAGCGGGAAAAACTGAGCGTGCATAAATCCTGAATTAATGCCCTGAAAATTGTCAGTCGGAAAACAGACCTTTTTCCAGCAGCAGTTTATTTACCAGTTCTCTGGAATCATCGACCTCTCCCAGTTTATCAACCGGTGTCCAGGATAAATCATTTTCCAGCTGGTAAGAATTGATGTATGCGTGTGGTGCCTTGCCGCCCCAGTCATCGGGGGAGATCATGGAAAAATAAGTTTTACCCTTTTGTTTTTGATACAGGTGATAAATCTTTCCCGGGATGCGTTTGAAGTTGCAGGCGGCATTATGCAGTTGTTGATCCTGTTGTGCATGTTCCAGTGCTGTTTTTGCTTCCGCCTGTAGCGATTTAATTTGATCGGCAATCAGCTTAAGTTTGGCGCTGACTCGCGTATTGATCATCGCGTCGGCTTCCGAAATCTGTTTTGCCAGATCCACCAGTTCAAAATTCGGCGATAAACTGCTGACTGGATAGGGCGAAGTGCTGTCTGCACCCCGGTGTTTCGTGGGTTTGTTACTCATGCTTTTTCAGTCACATTCGGTTGTTCAATATGTTTTTTATTCAGCATCTGTTTCAGATAATGCCCGGTGAATGATCCTCTGGTTTCGGCAACGTCTTCCGGGGTGCCCTGGGCAATAATCTGTCCACCGCCGGAGCCCCCTTCAGGACCGAGATCGATTATCCAGTCAGCAGTTTTTATAATATCCAGATTATGCTCGATCACAATTATCGTATTGCCATGATCGCGCAAGCGCAATAACACCTGTAATAATTGCTCCACATCGTGGAAGTGTAATCCGGTGGTCGGTTCATCGAGAATATAAATGGTGCGGCCAGTATCCCGTTTGGATAGTTCACGCGCCAGTTTAATGCGCTGTGCTTCACCACCAGATAGAGTGGTTGCTCTCTGGCCCAGGGTGATATACGACAGGCCAACATCCAGCAGTGTTTGCAATTTACGACTGATCACTGGCACGGCCTGGAAAAATTCAGCGGCTTCTTCGATGGTCATTTCCAGCACTTCGTGAATGTTTTTGCCCTTGTATTTTATATCCAGCGTTTCGCGGTTATAGCGTTTGCTTTTACATACATCGCAGGGCACATAAATATCGGGTAAAAAATGCATTTCAACTTTTATAACGCCGTCACCCTGGCAGGCTTCGCAACGACCGCCTTTAACGTTGAAACTAAAACGTCCCGGCTTGTAGCCACGGGAACGGGCTTCCTGGGTGCCGGAAAATAATTCCCGTATCGGTGTGAACAATCCGGTATAGGTAGCGGGGTTGGAGCGAGGCGTCCGGCCGATTGGCGCCTGATCGATGTCGACCACTTTGTCAAAATGATCCAGTCCTTCATGGCCGGTATGGGGGGCGGCGATAACGGACGACTTGTTGATTTCGCGGGCGAGTAATTTGTACAGCGTATCGTTGATCAGGGTGGATTTGCCGGAGCCGGAAACGCCGGTAATGCAGGTCATCAGGCCCACTGGAAATTCCACATTAACCTGTTGAAGATTGTTGCCGCTGGCGCCGGATAAGGTAAATACCTTGCCGGAATGCGGTACGCGTTTTTTCGGAATGGCAATTTCCAGGTCGCCCGACAAATAACGTCCGGTCAGCGAGTTTTTACTCGCCATAATTTGCTGTGGCGTACCTTCGGCGACCACTTCGCCGCCATGCACGCCAGCGCCCGGGCCAATGTCGATAACATGATCGGCGCTCAGAATGGCGTCTTCATCGTGCTCAACCACAATCACTGTATTGCCCAGGTCGCGCAGGTGGTTCAGTGTGCCGAGCAGTCGATCATTATCCCGTTGATGCAAGCCGATCGAGGGTTCATCCAGAATATACATCACGCCGACCAGGCCGGCACCGATCTGACTGGCCAGGCGGATACGCTGGGCCTCACCGCCCGACAGGGTGTCAGAGCTGCGATTAAGCGATAAATAATTAAGCCCCACATTGACCAGGAAGCGTAAGCGGGAAGAAATTTCCTTGACGATTTTTTCGGCGATTTCACCCTTGTTGCCGGGTAGAGAAAGCCGTTCAAAAAATGCATGGCATTCAGAAATGGGCAGATCGGTAATCAGCGGTAAGGTTTTATCGGCAACAAAAACATGGCGGGCCGATTTATTCAGTCGGGCACCTTCACAACTGGGGCAGTGTTGATCGGCAAAATATTTTGCCATTTCTTCGCGCACCGCCGAAGACTCGGTTTCCCGATAACGCCGCTGCATGTTGGGAATAATGCCTTCAAAGGGATGGGTGCGAGATTTCCGCTTACCACCAGCCGAAGGATAGTGGAATTCAATGTCCTCATCACCGCTGCCGAATAAGATCATCTGCTGGATGTTTTCGGCTAAGTCGCAATACGGTTCTTCCAGATCGAAGTCGTAGTGTTCGGCAATATTTTCCAGCATGCCGTGGTACCAGGCATTGCGCCGATCCCAGCCACGGATGGCGCCGCCGGGCAGGCTTAGCGAGGGATTGGTAACCACCAGCGCCGGATCAATGAATTGAATATGGCCCAGGCCATCGCATTCCGGGCAGGCACCGGCTGGATTATTGAAAGAGAATAAGCGGGGTTCCAGTTCGTTCAGGCTATAGCCGCATTCCGGGCAGGCAAAGCGTGACGAAAAAACAATTTCTTCTTTAGTTTCATTGTCATCCATATAGGCAACACGGGCCACGCCATCGGTCAGGTTAATGGCGGTTTCAAAGGATTCGGCCAGGCGCAGTACAAGGTCGCCGCGAACCTTGAAGCGATCAACGATGACGTCGATGTTATGTTTAATGTTTTTTTCCAGTTCCGGCGCATCGTCCAGTTCATAGACCACACCATCGATGCGGGCGCGAATAAATCCCTGCCGTTTCAGGTCGTCAATCAGTGCCTGGTATTCGCCCTTACGGTCCTGCACCACCGGCGCCAGCAACATTAATTTTGTGCCTTCTGGCAGTTCCAGCACATGGTCGACCATCTGTGAAATTGTCTGCGCCTGCAGCGGGATGTGGTGATCAGGGCATTTGGGTGTACCGGCACGGGCAAATAATAGTCGCAGGTAGTCATAGATTTCTGTGACCGTGCCAACGGTAGAGCGCGGGTTATGCGAAGTGGTTTTCTGTTCAATCGAGATCGCCGGTGACAGACCTTCGATGTGATCGATATCCGGCTTTTCCATCATCGACAGGAACTGGCGAGCATAAGCTGACAGGGATTCCACGTAGCGACGCTGCCCTTCGGCAAATATAGTATCGAAAGCCAGCGAAGATTTGCCCGAGCCAGACAGGCCGGTGATAACAATCAGCTTATCCCGAGGAATATCAATATTCAGATTTTTCAGATTATGGGTGCGGACACCGCGGATTTGTATCTCGTGCATCATGCGACTAACTACTAATTGGGGGAAACCGTAAAGCATAACCAAATGAGCGCCAATGCGCTATTCTGATTTCGGCTGTTGGTGGCTTATCTGGTCGTTATCATTATTGAGCAATTCGAATACGGATAGTTTTGTCAGAATCTGTTAGCAGTTTCAGGTAAAATTCTGCCTTTTGATTCATCGAGCTTGTATATGCCCCATCAAGACAACTGGAGCCAGCAGGAGAAGCGCGCCGGGTATTCCCTGGCCATCATCTATGCCGTACGCATGCTGGGTCTATTCATGATTCTGCCGGTCTTTGCCGTGTTTGCCGAAGGCCTGCCTGATTCGACGCCGGTACTGGCCGGTATTGCACTGGGGATTTATGGATTAACCCAGGGG
>JAPHRO010000053.1 GCA_026195895.1 Gammaproteobacteria bacterium | reverse complement strand
GTTTTTCGGCCCTGGCCCCGAAGGGGTGAGGCGCAGGGAAGCGTCGAATAATCCTGGCTCAGCGTCAATGCCAGTGTGTTAAGCAAAAACGCGATCTAAAGATGCGCTCCTACAGGATTGTTTAAGCAGTAGGAGCGACCTTAAGGTCGCGACTGAATCTGGTAATCACCTTAGCTTACTGGCATTGGGCTCAGCGAGAATTGCACTGGCCGGTGCTGAGCGGGTCTTTCCTGTATTGACTGGGAGTGTAGGGCAAAAAACCGGTATTGGTGTTCAGGGTGAAATTGCTGTCTATAGGTCTTTTCTGTATTACTGGAGCCACAGGCTTAATATTAATCCTGGCGGGTTCGCTGGCGTATTCTGGCAGTGCTGCAGGAGCTATCCGGTGTTTTGTCGCGCTTTACCAGACAGTGCCGCAAAATCTACAAATAATAATTAATGAGATTTGCTTAATTTATGGATGAAGCATCGAGAGTGGCCATTAAAATTACATCATTATTGGCGGCTTCTTTTGGTAGGCTGTAATGTATATAAGAAAGCGCTTATCTTTCTGTGCTTTTGAATTACAAAGGCTTTACTGCAATAAAAAATAAATACCTGTACGCTCAAATTTATTCAGGAATTTTTCCTGAAATTGAGCGCAGTTTTTTTAAAAAATAAATCTGATTTCAATCAACTATTTTGCAGTATTAAATTTACTATTAGTCTTTAGTATTAGCCTTTATATAAAGACTAAAAATCAAAAAAGTTTTTAAGAGTTGAGATGAGTCAACAAGTTTATACGATCATTCTGTGAGATTATATTAAGATAATTTCGGGCTTTTGTTGGACAGAATAAAAAAACTGCACTAATCTGCACTAATAAGGGACAGAAAACACATTTATGACAATAAAAGTATTGACTTAAGGCCTTAAATGTTTATAAATATCCCTGATTTTTTGTTTGACCACACAAAAAGTTATAGCTATGACAATAAACACAACATGCAGGAGTCTTGCATAATGAAAAAACGTTTCCTAGCAATTGCTATTGCTGCCGGTTTAACTTCTCCACTAGCTGCACAAGCTGATGCTACTGTATACGGTATCGTGCACATGTCTGTAGGTACACAAGATACAGGTACTAGCGGTGTTGATAACTGGACAGTTGAAAGCCACGCTTCACGTCTGGGTGTAAAAGGTTCAGAAGATCTGGGCGATGGCCTGAGCGCTGTTTACAAATTAGAATATGGTGTTAATCCTGATGGCAACGGTGCTGATGATGACGGTATTACTCGTCGTAACCAGTATGTTGGCCTGAAAGGCGGCTTCGGTGAAGTTCGCGTCGGTCGCCATGACACGCCGCTGAAAATGGCACAGGGTAAATTTGACCAGTTTAACGATACTAAAGCTGATATCCAGGGTACGCTGAGCATTTCTCAGGGTGAAAATCGTGTTGACAATGCGATCGCCTACATCAACAAATTCGGTGACATCACTTTAGGTGTGGCACTGGTTCCTGGTGAAGGTAATGGTACTACAGGTGGTGACGGCCCAGCCGATACTACTTCTATTGCTGCTATGTACAGTGCTGGCCCAGTATTCGCTTCTCTGGCGATGGACAGCTATGACGACACAGGTGCTGCTGCTGGCCAGACTGATGGTCTGATGCGTCTGGTTGCTACTTACACAATGGGTAAAATGCAGTTTGGTTTCCTGATGGAAAACGAAAGTGCTAACGGTGGCGTTGCTGAAAAAGATGTTATGGGTCTGAGCTTCGGTATGGGCATGGGCAAAAACAAAGCTAAATTCCAGTATATGACTGGTGATGACGATGCTATTGAAACTACTCAGATGTCTGTTGGTTATGACGTAGGTCTGAGCAAGCGTTCTACTGCATATGTAATGTACACTGATGGCGATTCTGAAAACACTGCTGGTACAACTACTGCTGAGTACACTGCTCTACGTGTAGGCGTGCAGCACAAGTTCTAAGAATTATTTAGAACGACAAGCCTGGCTTGAAAAAACGGAACCTTCGGGTTCCGTTTTTTTTTTGCCTGTTTTTTAAATATCAAAGCTCTGCCAGTGCCTGGTTCGATGGCCTTTATGGTAGAATCCCCGCTTTCCAGTCATCGACCCCTATTCGATTTTAATGACGTCAACAACCCGTATTCGCGAAATCCCCTATAACTACACCTCGTTTTCTGATCGGGAAATTATTATTCGTTTCCTGGGTGAGCCGATGTGGGGGGTAATCAACGAGCTGCGTGGTTCCCGCAGGACGGGCCATTCGGCGCGCATGTTGTTCGAAGTACTGGGAGACATGTGGGTGGTCACGCGTAATCCGTTCATTCAGGATGATTTACTGGAAAACCCCAGGCGCCGCTCCCAACTGGTGGGGGCGCTGTCGCATCGGCTGGATCAGATCGTCGCCCGTGCCAATGGCAACACCATGGCGCTGCAGCTGGCTGACAGGGCCAGAGTCGCGGTAAAAGAATTTTCCGACTGGTTTGAAACGCACCGTTTGCTACGTGCCAGAGCTAAGAAGCGGTTAAGTCGGGTGACCCGGAGTGATAATATTGATTTCAGTGGCCTGGCACGCGTCTCCCATGTCACCGATGCCACGGACTGGCGCGTTGAATTTCCTTTTGTGGTGCTCACGCCTGATACCGAGGAAGAAGTGCCGGCACTGATCAGGGCCTGTATTGATCTGGGTTTGACCATTATTGCCCGAGGTGGCGGTACCGGCTATACCGGCGGTGCAGTGCCTCTGTTTGAAAATACGGCCGTTATTAATACCGAAAAACTCGAGCGGCTGGATGCGGTAGAAAAACGCAATATTCCCGGCGTCGACCAGCCGGTACCCACGGTCAGGGTTGGCGCCGGCGTGGTAACTAAACGGGTGTCTGAACTGGCCGAGCAGCAGGGTTACGTGTTTGCCGTAGATCCCACTTCGCAGGATGCATCGACCATCGGCGGCAATATTGCCATGAATGCTGGCGGTAAAAAGGCGGTTATGTGGGGAACGACACTGGACAATCTGGTGTCCTGGCGCATGGTAACGGCCGATGGCAACTGGCTGGATGTGGAGCGGATCAATCATAACCTGGGCAAAATTCACGACCAGGCAGAAGTTGAATTCAGGGTTAGCCGTTATGATGCACGCAAGCAGGCCATCATCGGGCAGCCGGAAACGCTGACATTCCCAGGTTCGGCCCTGCGTAAGGAAGGCCTGGGTAAAGACGTAACAGATAAATTCCTCGGTGGTTTGCCCGGAGTGCAGAAAGAAGGTTGTGACGGCCTGATTACCTCGGCAACTTTCCTGCTGCATACCATGCCCGAAAATATACGAACAGTATGTCTGGAGTTTTATGGCAGTGACCTGCATCGTTCGGTGCCGACCATTGTCGAGATAAAGGACTATCTGGATCAGCATCCAGACGTGCTGCTGTCTGGGCTTGAACATCTCGATGAACGCTATATCAAGGCGGTTAAATACAGCCCCAGGGCGACCCGCGGTGATTTTCCTAAAATGTTGCTGCTGGCTGATATTTCCGGTCATGATGCTGATGCGGTTGCCGAAGCGGCTTCACATGTGGTGCGGCTGGCCAATGCGCGGGATGCCGAGGGCTTTATAGCGGTTAGCGCCGAAGCCCGGCACCGCTTCTGGGCGGATCGAGCACGTACGGCCGCCATCGCCGCCCACACCAATGCCTTCAAGATTAATGAGGATGTGGTCATTCCGCTGGATAGACTGGCGGAATACTCCGAGGGTGTTGAGCGCATTAACATCGAACAATCGATCAGTAATAAATTACGCCTGCTGGATGAGATCGATGCCTGTCTGTTGCAAAGTGAGCAGCAGGAGCGGGCCGGTGCGGAGGATGATCCCGAGACGATTGATTTAATTGAGTCGAAATTTGCGACGGCGAAACAGCGAATCCGGGACGTGCGGCAACGCTGGAATGGCTTATTGACCCATCTCGATGATCCGCTTGGTTCCCATGCCGATATTTTACTGGAGTCCGAGCGGCAGCAGACCCGGCCTGAAGATTCTCTTATTAGCGCCTTATTGCGCCATGAAATTCGAGTGTCCTATCGTCAGGAGGTTGAGCAGCCGCTGAAGCAGATTTTTAGTGGTCATGATTCCCTGGCCATCCAGAGCAAGCTGGATGATATGCATGGCCAGGTACTGTCCAGTCGCCTGTTTGTTGCACTGCACATGCATGCCGGTGATGGCAATGTGCATACCAATATTCCGGTTAACTCCAGTGATTACGCCATGATGCAGGAAGCCGAGCGCGTCGTTAATCGCATTATGCAACTGGCAACGTCTCTGGGCGGGGTCATTTCGGGGGAGCACGGAATTGGGATTACCAAATTCCAGTATCTGGATGATTCGGTATTAGAGGCGTTTGCCAAATATAAAAACCAGGTTGACCCAGATGGCTGGTTCAACAAGGGCAAGCTACTCAAGGGTAGCGGCGATCTGGAACGTGCCTACACGCCATCGCTGCGTTTATTGAAGCAGGAGGCCATAATTCTGGAAGAGAGCGAGCTGGGCGAGCTGAATGACTCGATCGCCCATTGCCTTCGCTGTGGCAAATGTAAACCCGAATGTAGCACCCATGTGCCTGGGGCCAATTTGCTGTATTCACCGCGCAACAAGATTCTCGCATCCGGCCTGATTACCGAAGCTTTTTTATATGAAGAACAAACCCGGCGGGGTATTTCGGTGCGTCATTTCGATGAAATGAATGACGTGGCTGATCACTGCACCATTTGTCATCGTTGTTTGAATCCCTGCCCGGTGGACATCGATTTTGGCGACGTGACCATCAAAATGCGCCACATACTGAAATCCCAGGGGCAGCGGCGCACCAATATTGGCACGCGTATGTCCATGGCGTTTCTTAATGTTACCGACCCGGGAGCGGTGAAACTGATGCGTGCTGGCCTGATTCAGGCAGGCTATGCCGGACAGCGGCTGGCCCGTAGGCTGTTGAAAACCGTTCCCGGGCTGCTACCTAAGGGTAAGCGCCCGCAGGCCACTACCGGCAAGCCAGAGATCAAAGAGCAGGTCATTCAGTTTTTCAGCAAGCCGATGCCGGCCGATGTCCCCGCCAGGACCATGCGTGCCATGCTGGGCGTGGAGGATGATAAAACTATCCCGGTGTTACGCGATCCGGTTAAAACCGATGCGGACAGTGAAGCGGTGTTCTATTTTCCCGGCTGCGGTTCCGAGCGCCTGTTTAGTGAGATCGGTATAGCGACCCTGACCTGGCTCTATGAACTGGGGATACAGACCGTATTGCCCCCCGGTTATCTATGTTGCGGCTATCCGCAGACGTCTGCCGGCGATATTGAAAAGGGGCGGCAGATCACCACGGGTAATCGAGTTTTATTCCACCGCATGGCGACCACCCTGAATTATCTGGATATCAAAACCGTGCTGGTGTCCTGTGGTACCTGTATCGACCAGTTGATGACCTACCAGTTTGAACAGATTTTTCCGGGCTGTCGGGTGATGGATATACACGAGTATCTAATGGAAAAAGGCGTCACTATGGATGGCGTCGGGGGCACGCAATATCTGTATCATGACCCCTGCCATACGCCAATGAAGCAGCATAACCCCATTAAAGTGGCGTCCAGCCTGATGGGCAAGGATGTTGAGCTGTCAGACAGGTGCTGTGGCGAGTCGGGTACTTTTGCTATCGCCCGGCCGGATATTTCAGCGCAGGTGAAATTCCGCAAGCAGCAGGAATTGACCAAAGGCATCAAGCATTTGACCGGCCATGAGAAGGCCTTATCGGGGCAGGTGAAAATGCTGACATCCTGTCCTGCCTGTCAGCAGGGGCTGGAGCGATATACGGAAGATACCGGGCTGGAGGTTGATTACATCATTGTCGAACTGGCCAATCACAAGCTGGGCAAAGACTGGCAGAAACAGTTTGTGAAAGCAGTGAAGAATGGTGGGATTGAGAAAGTGCTTTTGTAAAAAAATTTAACCACAGAGGGTACTGGATAGCAGCATCGTGAAAAGAAATTTTTCTATTCATTGAAATGTCATCCTGAGCTGAGCCGAAGGATGACATACATATGTCACATCATACCTGATGATTCCTTTTGCTTATTTTCGCATCCTCTGTGGTTTTTACTTTAGCGTTTATTTGCGTTCATTCGCGGACCACATCAGTTATTTAGGCATGACTGTTTTGGCGCCGTCTGGCGTGCCCAGAATCAGCACATCTGCACCACGATTGGCAAACAGGCCACAAGTCACCACACCTGCCCAGCTATTAATTTCATTTTCCATTTTGATGGGTTCCATAATTTCCAAATCATGTACGTCGAGAATCACGTTGCCATTGTCGGTAATGAAGTTTTCGCGCCATACCGGGCGGCCACCCAGTGCAACCAGTTTCCGGGCAATGTAGCTGCGCGCCATTGGGATCACTTCAACCGGTAGTGGGAACTTGCCCATTACAGCAACCAGCTTGCTTTCATCGGCAATACAGACAAATTTTTCACTGGCACCAGCAATAATTTTTTCACGGGTCAGCGCACCGCCGCCGCCTTTGATCAAAGACAGGGTATGGTTGGATTCATCAGCGCCATCAATGTACACCGGGATGTAATCAACGGAGTTCAGATCCATCACCTGAATACCCCGTTCCTGCATCAGTTTGGTGGATGCTTCAGAGCTGGAAACGGCACCCTTAATTTTGCCCTTGATATCAGCCAGGCAGTCAATAAAATGATTTACAGTCGAGCCAGTACCTACACCAACAAATTCATCTTCAACAACATATGCCATGGCTGCTTCAGCCGCTTTGCGTTTCATTTCATCTTGCGTCATAGTACCAGCTCCAAAAAATTTGAAAATGAATAATACCTGATCTGTCAGCAGAGACCAAATGACGCAGAAATACATAGAAAAAATACTTACCGCCCGCGTTTATGATGTGGCCATCGAGTCGCCACTGGATTTTGCCAAGCGACTCAGCGAAAGACTGGACAATCGAATCCTGCTTAAGCGGGAGGATTTGCAGCCGGTTTTTTCCTTTAAATTGCGCGGTGCCTATAACAAACTGTTTCAGTTGTCCCAGCAGGGTGAGGTAAAAGGTGTGATTGCAGCGTCGGCGGGTAATCATGCCCAGGGACTGGCCCTGTCTGCTGAAAAGCTGGGTCAGAAGGCGACCATCGTCATGCCAAAAACCACGCCGCGAATCAAGGTAGAAGCGGTTAAGTCTTATGGCGCCAAAACCGTATTGTTTGGTGATACCTATGATGAAGCGTCGAAACATGCTTACGAGTTAGCTGAACAAGAAGGTTTAAGCTTTATTCATCCCTATGATGATCCGGATGTCATTGCCGGGCAGGGAACCATTGCGATGGAATTGTTGCGTCAGCATCCCGAGCCGATCGATATAGTTTTTATTCCAGTGGGCGGTGGCGGTTTAATTGCCGGTATGTCAGCGTTCATTAAATATTTGCGGCCCGACATTAAAATTATCGGTGTGGAGCCAGAAGATGCTGCAAGCATGGCCGAGGCACTGAAAAAAAATCGTCGTGTCGTGCTCGACCAGGTAGGGATATTTGCTGATGGTGTGGCGGTAAAACAGGTGGGTCGGGAAACTTTCCGCATTGCCAAAAAATGTGTTGATGAAGTTATTACCGTTAGTACGGATGAAATCTGTGCAGCAATAAAAGATATATTTGACGACACCCGTTCAATTACTGAACCGGCGGGTGCGCTGGCCGTGGCCGGCATAAAAAAATATGTTGAGCAGCATGATTTGAAAGACCAGACGCTGGTAGCAATTAACAGCGGCGCCAATATGAATTTTGATCGGCTGCGCCATGTTTCTGAACGGGCAGAGTTAGGCGAACAGCGTGAAGGTTTGATTGCGGTTACGATTCCTGAAAAACCCGGTAGTTTTCGTAAGTTCTGTAAAACTATCGGCAAGCGCGGCATTACCGAATTTAATTACCGTTATTCAGATGATAAGGATGCCAATGTATTTGCCGGTATTCAGTTATCGGATGGCGTGGTCGAAATGGGGCAGTTACGCACTAAACTTACCGATGCCGGTTATCCAGTGTTATGTATGACCGATAATGAAGTCGCCAAAATGCATATACGTTATATGGTGGGTGGCCATGTGCAGCGACTGGAAAATGAAGTGCTGTACCGATTTGAATTCCCTGAAATTCCGGGTGCACTATTAAATTTTCTGACTCAAATAGGTAATCGCTGGAACATCAGCTTATTTCATTATCGGAATCATGGTGCGGCATATGGGCGTGTACTGGTGGGTTTGCAGGTGCCGCACAGTGACCATAAGGCATTGCAGGAATTTTTAAGTACCCTGGGTTATCGATGGTGGGAAGAAACAGATAATCCCGCTTACAAGATGTTTCTGGGTGCTGAAAATAAAACTACTTAATTTTGTAGATGTTAGATTCGGTAGCAATCATATTCAACGGTACATCCCAGGATTCACAGGGCAGTGAATCCACTTTCTGAAGTTCATGCGCCAGTCCAATCAGATGTGGGCTGTGCCATTGCTTTCTGTGCGTGGTAAATGCCAGGCTGCGATCATAAAAACCACCGCCCATGCCTAAACGATTACCGCTGATATCAAATGCGACCAGCGGCATCAGTATCAAATTAAGTTGTCGTGCCCGCAGCCAGTGTCGTGGATGCACCCGAGGTTCGGCAATACCAAAGCGATTGGGGGTTAATTGGGTGTCGGCGCTAAAAGGCGCAAAAAATAATGATTTTCCTGTCGGTGGCAGAACCGGCAGGTAGACATCTTTTTTATATTGCCAGGCTTTTTCGACAATATATCCCGGATCGATTTCTCCATCCTCTGCTAAATAACAGGCGACTCGTTTTGAATTTCGAAAGATTGGCTGCTGGACTAACAGACTGGCCAGATTTTGCGCGTGTTGTTCCTGTAGATGTGGATCCAGGGCGCGACGTTGTGTGCGGATGTGCTGGCGCAGTTGATTTCTGTCGGGAGAATTCATGCGGCTAGCTTAGAGCCAGATTGAGGAGGGTGCAACCGCCAGTGCCGTAGCAGAACTCACGATCCTTGAACCTGAAGTTCAAGTGGGAACTCGCGTCGATACATAAGGCTTCCCATTCGAGATGGTATTGCACACAGTATCAGGCAGCTATATTCCCGGGGCCGATGAGTAAGGCTCAAGGGTATTAATAAGTGTGCATACAAACACAGCAGAAGCACCCAAACTTTTTACCAGAATGCAGGCTGTATACTTAACAGCAGCATTCTATATGCTCGCTGTCCGAAGCGGCGCTTCGGACGATGAGCGCTCCGTAATCACGGGGCTGGAATTCATAGTACTAAAGCCTGATTAAGACTTTGTTGACATGTGTCTATGTTACTTCAATTTCGCGCAGGGCTATATCAATTTTTTTCTGCAGATTGCCAACTCGGGCATCCACATCATTATAGGTTTCTGTAATGCCCTGACTATTGAGTAGTTCGTGAGCCAGGTTCAGAGCCGCCATAATGGCGATACGCTCCGCGCCGATAACAGATCCACGACTACGTATTTCGTTTAGTTTGGCATTCAGAAATTCTGCTGAGGCACGTAATGAATCCTGCTCATCGGCTGGGCAGGCAATACGATATTCTTTATCCATAATCTGGATATTAAGGTTGGATACGTCTTTTGTCACAGAAAAGTCCGATATTGGCTAGTCGCTGGAACAGTGAATTTACTATGCTGTTTCCATTGCTTTGAGGCGAGCTATCATGCTCTCGACCTGGGTACGCGCCTGTTCTTTCTGTTCCATCAGGCCCGAACGATCAGTTTTCAGCTCCTGAAGCTGATTTTTGAGCGAAGCATTTTCTGCTGACAGGCGTCGCGAAAGCTCGAGCAATTCGTCGACTTTACGCTCCAGATCTTCGATATTTTGAGGGGTCTCTTTTTTCATATAGGTAAATATAGTTACTGAATGTGAGTAGGTCAAATTAGCAACTATTGGAAGTAGTTGTCAATCCACCGTATGGGTAAACGGGTGTTTTATTTGTTATGGCTGCCTGATTGAGTGCATCTGGGTTATTATTCCATTAAAAATCAATAGCTTGTGGTTTTTCGTGTGCTTGCAGGGCATAAAATACAGGTATTTGATGGGATATTGCATACTGGCTTGCAGCATTCAGCGGATGCAGTGTGCGTCTGAGCTGGTAGAATTAATTAATTTTATATTTTGTCAGGATCGAAATATGGTTGAAAGACCGGACTATATCAGCTTGCAGGTGGCACTGGGTAAAACTGATGCTGAATTGACTGCGGCGGAATCCCACGGTGTGTTATGCGGTATGGCATGTGCCGGAGGCCGGGTAGAGCTGGGCGACTGGTTGAACCAGGTCTATGAAGAGCTGGATCTGAATAACATGTTGATCAAGGAGGCCAGTCAGTTGCTGGTAGGCTTGCATCAAAGCACCCAGCAGCAGCTCAATGACCCGGAAGCAGGATTTCAGTTGTTTTTACCCGATGATGAGCAGGATCTGGCCAGCCGAACCGATGCGCTGGCGCAATGGTGTCAGGGATTTTCCTATGGTCTGGCGGCCGGCGGTCTGAAAGAAGAGGTAAAACTGCCCGAAGACACTCAGGAATTGATTCGCGACATGGTTGAAATAGGCCGTGCCGACCCTGATGATATTGAGGGTGGTGATGCTGATGAAGATGCCTATATGCAAATACATGAATATGTGCGCATGGGTGTGCTGTTGATAAACGAGGAATTACAGCCCTGTCATAAGCCACCGGAATTACAGCAGTAGATAGATTGCAGAAATTATAGAATCCCCCCGAGTAGATAGCAGGAAATATTAAAGAATGAATCCAAAAATTCACGCCAGACATCGTAAACAACTGATGCGTATGGTCGGTGCTGGTGGCATCGCTATATTGCCTTCAACTCCCGTCAGAACCAGAAATCGCGATGTGGATTACCCGTTCAGGCAGGATAGCGATTTTTTTTACCTGAGCGGATTTCCCGAGCCTGAGGGCGTGGTTGTACTGGTGCCCGGCCGTGCGCAGGGTGAGTATATTTTATTTTGTCGCGACAAGGATCTGGAACAGGAAATCTGGCATGGTCGGCGTTGTGGCCCTGAATGTGCCAAAAGCCAGTATTTAGCTGACGATGCCTTTCCCATTGAGGATATCGACGATATCTTGCCGGGGTTACTTGAGCATTCGGAACGAGTTTATTACACCATGGGGCTGGATCCCAATTTTGATAAGCGCGTCATGGACTGGGTCAATAGCTTGCGTAATCAGTCGCGTTCTGGCGGGCATGTGCCCTACGAGTTTGTCTCCCTCGACTATTTGTTACATGACATGCGATTGTTCAAGAGCCGTGATGAATTACGGCTGATGAAAAAGGCGGCGAAAATTTCAGTCGAAGCACACAAGCGAGCGATGAAAATATGCAAACCGGGGATGTATGAATATCAACTGGATGCAGAAATTTTGCACGAGTTCCAGTTCAATGGCGCAACCTGGGCCTATCCCAGTATTGTGGGCGGTGGCGCCAATACCTGTATTTTGCATTACACCGAGAATAATCAGGTTTTAAAAGATGGTGATCTGGTGTTGATCGATGCTGGCGCTGAATACCAGGGCTACGATGCGGATATTACCCGGGCCTTTCCGGTGAATGGAAAATATACCCCAGCACAAAAGGAAATCTTTGATCTGGTGGTGCAGGCCAACCTGGATGCCATCAAACAGGTGAAGCCGGGAAATCACTGGAATGATCCTCATCATGCGGCGGTTAAAACCTTAACTAAAGGTATGGTGGAGCTGGGCCTGTTAAAAGGTACAGTGGCAAAATTAATCAAGGAAGAGGCCTACAAAAAATATTACATGCATCGCACCGGTCACTGGCTGGGGATGGACGTGCATGATGTCGGCGACTACAAAGTCGATGAAGAATGGCGTTTGCTGGAACCGGGTATGGTGTTAACCATTGAGCCTGGCCTGTATATTCCCCATGGCAGTCGCGGCGCGAAACGCTGGTGGGATATAGGTGTGCGCATCGAAGATGATGTGGTGGTGACGAAAGATGGTCATGAAGTGTTGACTGACTCCCTGCCAAAAACGACGGAAGAAATAGAAGCCTTAATGGCATCCTGATTTATGAGCGAACAGCAAAACAGTATTGATTCAGTTGATTACGATGTGGTTATCATCGGTGGTGGCATGGTGGGCGCCAGTCTTGCCTGTGCTTTAGCCAGTCAAACGGATAAAAAAATTGCTGTCGTTGAGGTTTTTGAATTTGAGTCCGATACGCAGCCCAGTTTTGATGATCGTGTTATTGCTTTGAATTATGGTTCCCGGCGTATCTGGGAGTCGATGGGATTGTGGGCAGAGCTTGAGCCTTTGATTGAACCAATTAAAGATATTCATGTTTCTGACCGTGGTTATCTGGGAGCGACGCGCATCAATCATCAGGAAGAAAATGTTGAAGCACTGGGCTACGTCGCAGAAAATCGCATTATCGGTCGCGTATTAATGCAGCGCATACAGCAACTGAAACACATCGACTGGCTATGTCCGGCGCATATTGAAGATCTAAAACAGAATGAAAATTTTGCCCAGCTGGTTTTAGAAATTGCGGGTCAGCAAAACAATGTCAGTTGTAAATTAGTCGTTGCAGCAGACGGCGCTATGTCGCGTACCCGTGAGTTAACCGGGCTGGGTGTGAAACGCGAAGACTATCAACAGTCGGCGATTATCGCCAATGTGGCCACCGAATATGCACACAATGGCGTGGCTTATGAACGGTTTACCGAATCTGGGCCACTGGCCTTTTTACCGATGACGCCAAGTGATAATCAGCAGCGCAGCACCATTGTCTGGACGATTCATACGGATGAAACAGAAAACATTATGTCGTTAAGCGATGAAAATTTTATTGCACAGTTGCAGCAACGCTTTGGATTTCGCCTGGGGCATATTTTACATGCGGGCAAACGTAATGCTTATCCGTTGGCTTATGTGGAAGCCGAACAATTAGTCAAAGGCCGTGTCGCCATTATTGGTAATGCGGCCCATGCATTGCATCCGGTTTCGGGACAGGGATATAACCTGGCCTTAAGAGACGCGGCTGAAATTGCAGAATTAATTGCCACGGCGGATGATCCCGGGCATGCCTTGTTGCTGGCAGAATATGAAGCCAGTCGGCGCAAAGATATGCTGCGGGTTTATCAATTAACCGATACATTAGTGAAAATATTTTCAAATAAATTTACACCCTTAGCACATGCGCGGGCAGCAGGATTGATTATGCTGGACCTGTTGCCATCGCTAAGACATCTGATGGCGCGACAAAGCATGGGCCTGCTAGGTCGTATGGGTAAAATGATGCGCAGGATTCCACTATGAACGATGGGAATAATTATGATGTGCTCGTCATTGGTGGTGGCATGGTGGGCCTGACTCTGGCCTGTGCGCTAGGGCAAAAAACAGATTTAAAAATTGCCGTGGTGGAAGCACTTGAGCCGGGTGATATCCAGCCTGACGATGATTATGAATTACGCGTTTCGGCTATTTCACGCGCATCACAACAGGTATTTACCAACCTGGGCGCCTGGGATGGGATGCAGGCGCGTCGGGTCAGTGGCTATGAACATATGCACGTATGGGACTCAACCGGGTCAGGCGTTATTCATTTTGATGCGGCTGAACTCGGTGTTGATGCGCTGGGCCATATTGTTGAAAATAAAGTAACCCAGGCGGCGCTGTTAGAGCAGTTACATAAGATAGAAAATATCGACTGGCTATGTCCGGCGAAAGTGGCAACTATTGATTACCACGAAGGCAGTACTAGCGTACAACTGGAAGACGGCCGCCGCCTCAATGCACGGCTATTGATTGGCGCCGATGGTGCCAGCTCCAGAGTGCGAGAAGCGGCGGGCATTCATCTCGAAACAGCTCCGTATCATCAAAAAGGCGTGGTCTGCGTGGTTAAATCTACCAGGCATCATGCCTATACAGCATGGCAACGATTTTTACCGGTAGGGCCGCTGGCTTTTTTACCCCTGGGTGATGGCCGTTGTTCGATCGTCTGGTCAGCACAGGATGATGAGGCCAACGCGCTGGTTGCCATGGATGAAGAAGCCTTCTGTCGAAAACTGGAACAGGCATTTGAATACACGCTCGGTGCGGTTGAGTCGGTCGGGCCAAGGGCGGCATTTCCATTAATTCGTCGCCATGCAGAAGCCTATGTTAAACCGGGGCTGGCGCTGATTGGTGATGCAGCTCATACCATTCATCCACTGGCGGGCCAGGGGGTTAATCTGGGTATACTGGATGCGGCCAGTCTGGCGCAAATTATTATCAATGCGGATTCGAACAAACAGGATTTTGCCAGTTATGGGGTGTTACGCAAATTCGAACGCTGGCGTCGTGGCGAAAACATGTTGATGATGTACAGCATGAGTGGATTTAAAAATTTATTCAGCAATGACCGGGCCGAACTCAGCATGGTGAGAAATTTTGGTCTCAATCTGATTAATAATCTAGGGCCGATCAAACATAAATTTATGCGTCATGCCATGGGCCTGGAAGGCGATCTGCCTGAGCTGGCCAAATGTACTGGTTGGTAACTAGCACACAGTTTCTGTTAAAACTGGTTGCCCATCATCATCACAAAGCTACAATCAATAGCCAATATCGAAACCATATTTAAAAAATACCAAAGGGGTTAATTCATGGAAGTGGTAAATTTTTTCCAGACCGGTGGTCCGTTCATGTATCCCATCCTGATTATTCTGGCACTTGGGATTGCAATTTCTATCGAGCGTTTTCTCTATCTTTCTCGCACCCAAAGCCGCACGCGAAAAATCTGGATGCAACTGGTGCCTTTATTGAAAGATAATAATTATCCCCAGGCAATGCAGGTTACTGAATCCATCACCACACCGCTGGCATTGATGCTGAACTATGGCTTTGCCCGCATCGGTGCAACCCGTCGTCGTGATGATATTGAAGCGGCCATGGAAGAAGGCATGATGGAAGTCATGCCCGAACTTGAACAGCGTACTCACTATCTGGCGACCTTTGCCAATATTGCGACGCTGTTAGGTTTGCTCGGTACCATTATTGGTTTGATTCAGGCATTTACCGCCGTTGCGGGTGCGGATCCTGCCGAAAAAGCTGATTTACTTTCAGCCAGTATTTCTGTTGCCATGAACACCACGGCATTTGGTCTGGTGGCGGCAATTCCAATGATTCTAATGCATTCCTATCTGGTGACCAAAACAGCGCGCCTGGTTGACAATCTTGAAATGGCCGCAGTGAAATGCCTTAACCTGATGAGTAAAGACGACTAAATAATTTCGAATCATCAGGGAGTCATTATGCGACTGGTCAAACGAAAATATATTCAGGAAGCTGTCGAGCTTAATATCACTGCCTTTATGAATTTAATGGTGATACTGGTTCCGTTCCTGTTAATTACCGCCGTGTTTTCTCGTATTACCGTACTCGAATTAAATCTGCCGCCGGCGGGCGCCAAAGCGGCGCAGCAGGAAACAGTTAAACTGCAACTGGAAATGGTGATTCGAGAAAACAGTTTTGATATTCAGGATGCGCGACTGGGTTTAATAAAACGTATCGAGCGAAAAGGCGACGACACCAACTGGAAAAATTTCACTAATATTATGGTGGAAATAAAATCGCGTTTTCCTGACGAGCAAAGCATTACCTTATTGCTGGAACGAAAAATAAATTATAAAACTTTGATCCAGGTAATGGATCATGTGCGTAGTGCCGATATTGTGCAAGTGGCAACACTGGAGACGGTGGAATTGTTTCCTAATATTTCTATCGGTGATGCACCAGATTTAGCCGCTGCGCAACAGACTTCAACACAGGAGTCTGTTGAATGATGAAAATGTCGCGTCGCGCCAGACGCATGGAAAGGCATCATGCGCGCAGAAAACAGCCAGCTCTGAATCTGGTCTCACTCATGGATATTTTTACCATCCTGGTATTTTTTCTTCTGGTCAGTTCATCCAGTGTACAGAACCTGCCGAGTAGCAAAGATATTAACTTGCCGACGTCGGTTGCAAAAAAAGCACCTAAAGAAACATTAATAATTACTGTGACCGCAAAAGATATTCTGGTGCAGGGACGAAAGGTTGGTGCTATTGACCAGGTGCTGGCTTCCGAGGAATTGCTGATTCCAGGACTGGAAAAGGAACTCAAATTTCAATCGACAAAAAGCATGCTGGCGCAGGCTGATAAAACCAGGGGTCGAGCCGTCACTATTATGGGTGATGAGCAACTGCCGTATGAATTGTTGAGAAAGATTCTGTCTACCTGTCGTCAGGCAAATTACACGCGTATTGCATTTGCGGCTGTGCAAAAGTCAAAAGGCACTGGTTCATGACGGTAGCAACATACGAAAATCTGGCCCTGGGCTGGAAACCAGAACGCAGCAGCGATCACAGATTTAACCTGATCGCGATTGTAGTTCTGGTCGTCATGTTGCTGGTGGGCATTGTTTTATCCAGTATTGATGTGCCAAAAGAGGAACGACAGGCACGGGCGGTCCCCGAACGTATCGCGCAGTTTGTCATGCAGCGTGAAAAACCAAAGCCACCGATAAAAGTGGTTGAGCCCAAACCTAAGCCCAAACCAAAGTTAAAAGTTAAAAAGCTGCCCAGGAAAAAAGCAGTCGTTAAAAAGCCATTAACCAAAGTGCAGAAAAAAGCGCGCCAAAAAGCTGAAACCAGTGGCTTGCTGGCCCTGAATGATGAACTGGCGGGGTTGATGGATTCGTCTTCAGTAGCGGCAGTGGTGAGTACAAAAATAGTATCACCGGGCAAAATAACTGCTCAAAAAACAGCCGTAAACAAGCAGTTACTGGCATCTAATGTTAGTAAAGGCAGTGGTGGAGTAAGCACGCAGGGGCTTAGTAAACAAATTGATAAAACCAGTTTACAGCAACGTCAGGCAACCCGGCTGGATAAAACGCTGGTTGCAGATAAGAGTAAATCAAAGACGACTACAAATAAAAAACGTACAGCGGGTGTGCGGATGGAAGAAGATGTTACCGTCGTCTTTGATAAAAACAAAAGCAAACTGTATTCGATTTACAATAAGGCGCGGCGTAAAAATCCTGGGCTGAAAGGAAAAATTGTACTGGAAATAACCATCCAGCCATCAGGCAGGGTCAGTAATATTAAAATGCTTTCCAGTGAGTTAAACGATAAGAAACTGGAAAGACGACTGATGGGGCGCATCAAGTTATTTAACTTTGGCGCGCGTGATGTGGAGGCCATTACCGTCACTTACCCGATCGAATTTTTACCTTCCTGATTAAAAATTATTTCGGTTCAGGCAACGACTTAATATACAGATCCTGTTTGCTGTAGGGGATCTCAATGTTTTCCTGCTGGAAGCGTTTATAGACATCGCTGTTCAATGCATCCAGGATGCGACCGCGTAGCATGGGTTCTTCTACCCAGCCGAGGAGTTCGAAATCCAGGCCTGAATTGCCGAAGTTTCTAAACCGAACGCGCGGTTCGGGATCAGCGCAGATGCCGGATTCGTTTTCAGCGACATTCATCAAGACCTGTTTTACCTGGTCGATATCGCTGCCATAGGCAACGCCTACTTTCAGCCGGATACGGTATTTTTTGTGGGGGCCACCGGATTCATTAATGATTTTGGTGTTGCCCATAATGGAATTGGGTACGGTGACTTCAACGTCGTCGCGAGTGAGCAGGCGAGTGCTGCGGATGCCGATGTGGGTCACTTCGCCCCGTTCACCGGTATCCAGTACCACATAGTCGCCAATTTTATAGGGTGCATCGGCGAGAATAAAAACCCCGGCGAATAAATTGGCCAGGGTATCCTTGGCGGCAAAACCGACCGCAATACCGACTATACCGGCAGAAGCCAGCCAGGCAGTCATGTCGATATTCCAGGCGCTGAACAGGAAATAAATCGCCGTACTGGCAATGACCAGAATCGCCAGGTTTTCGAACAGGGGTAGAGTTTGCACACTGACAACAGGTAAGTAATTGGGAGTGGCACTAAATGTACGCAATATCAGTCTTGCCAGACGAATGGCAAATACTGTCCAGACAAACACCGCTACCGATTTCAGCAGCGAATAGATGACGATCTCGGCCTGATTGCTGAAAACAATATTATTGGCAATGGCCAGGGCAATCAGTTGCACGCTGTAAAACAGAGCCGGACGGGTAATCAGGATAATATGGTTATCCAGTCGGCTATGGGTCTGGTTGGCGATGCGCAAGATGATCCGGGTGAATATGGCATTGATAATGCGCGAAGCGACCAGACCTAACAGAACTACGATAGCGGCCTGATAATAGGGATTGTCGCTAAACAATTTGAGAAAGTTCTGTAGCTGCTGGTTATTGATCTGGTCCATAGGCGTATCCGAAATATTCAGTTCACATTAAAGCAGGATAATTCCAGATTCTACCGCCAATGACAAACCTGTTATTACTTTGACGTGGCAATCGAGAAGCTTCTGGTTTATAGTGCCCGCTCAATCGCAACAGTCGTGGGAGAGAGCAGCAGCTGCTGCCACCGAAGGCGCAACCGCCCGGAAACGCTCAGGTAAAAGGACTACGACATGGTTCAGGGAATTTTCTCAGAACAGGTTGACTCTGGAGAGCGGCCGTAACCCGAATAACGGGGGCCCACCGAAGGGGAGCACAGACAGGGTCTGTCGATATCTCTCAGGTTTCAGGACAGAGGGGCGAAATCATTGCCTTACAATAGAACTAGCAATGGAGTTCGCCTATGAGTCAACAAACAATCTTATTCGAAAAACACCAGCAATACGGTGGCAAAATCGTCGATTTTGCCGGCTGGCAAATGCCCATCAATTACGGTTCCCAGATCGATGAACATCATCAGGTGCGTACCGATGCCGGCATGTTCGATGTTTCCCACATGACCGTCGTCGATCTCAAAGGTGAGCAGGTGAAGCCGTTTTTACAGTACCTGCTGGCCAATGATGTGGCGCGTCTGCAAGAATCAGGCAAGGCGCTGTACAGTTGCATGCTCAATGAGCAGGGTGGCGTGATTGATGATTTGATCGTCTATTACATGAACGATCAGTGGTTCCGTATGGTGGTGAATGCCGGTACGCGCGATAAAGATCTGGCCTGGATTTCAAAACAGGCCGTGCCGTTTGCTGTTGATGTGACTGAACAGCCGGAAGTGGCGATGATTGCCGTACAGGGACCGAATGCCAGAGAAAAAGCGCTGCAGGTACTGCCGCTGGATGTCAGTCAGGCAGCGGCGGATCTGGGTCGATTTTATGGTGCCGCCAGTGGTGACTGGTTTATTGCCCGCACCGGTTATACCGGTGAAGATGGTTTTGAAATCATTATGCCGGAATCAGAGGCTACAGCCCTTTGGGATGCGCTGTTAGGAGCGGGCGTTAAACCGACAGGACTGGGTGCGCGGGATACGCTGCGACTGGAAGCCGGCATGAATCTGTATGGTTCCGATATGGATGAATCCACCTCGCCGCTGATCTCTAACCTGGGCTGGACCATTGCCTGGGAACCCGCCGAACGTAATTTCATCGGTCGTGATGTGATCGCGGCAGAAAAAGCGGCTGGAGTCGAACAGAAACTGGTCGGGCTGGTGTTGACGGATAAGGGTGTGCTGCGCGGCCATCAGAAAGTCATTGTGGCAGGTGTCGGCGAAGGTGAAATTACTTCGGGTACATTTTCTCCCAGTTTGAAACAGTCGGTTGCCTTTGCCCGCGTTCCTGTTGCAACCGGTGATACCTGCCAGGTGGAAATGCGTGGTAAATTATTAAATGCACGGGTGGTAAAGCCCGTCTTTTATCGTGAAGGCAAATCCTTCATCGATTAATTTTTTTCATTTATAGTTATTCAAAATTGTGAAATTTTAGTTTGAGGAAATATCATGAGCGAAATCCCAACAGATTTGCATTACACATCTAGCCATGAGTGGGTCCGTCTGGAAGAAGACGGTACTGTTACCGTCGGTATTTCAGATCATGCACAGGAAGCCCTGGGTGATCTGGTATTTGTTGAATTACCGGAAGTGGATTCTGAACTGGCCGCAGAAGAAGCCTGTTGCGTCATCGAATCAGTGAAAGCAGCATCGGATGTTTACATGCCCATTAATGGCGTCATTGTTGACACTAATCAGGCGCTGGTTGATGAGCCGGAAATTATCAATAGCTCGCCCTATGATGATGGCTGGCTGTTTAAAATCAATCCTGCGGATGAAGATGATGTTGGTCAGTTAATGGACGCTTCTACTTACGAAGCTGAGCTGGAAGATTAATTGTACAGGGTGGGCCTTGCCCACCCTGGTTTGAGAATACTGGTGGCATCTGCCCACCCTACAGTAGTTTTTGCCTTATGCCTTTTATACCCCATACCGAAAATGAAATTCATGACATGTTGTCTGCCATAGGCGCCGACAGTATTGATCAGTTGTTTGATGAAATTCCTGCGCATCTTAAAATTAAGGGTCTTGATGGTATCCCACCAGGGATGACTGAAATGGACATTAATCGTCTGATGCAGGATCGTGCAGCAGCAGATGGTCGCCCGATCTGTTTTATCGGCGCCGGTTCCTATGAGCATCACATTCCGTCTGCCGTCTGGCAAATTGCAACTCGTGGTGAATACTATACGGCGTATACGCCGTATCAGGCGGAAGCATCGCAGGGAACCTTGCAACTGATTTATGAATTCCAGAGCATGATGACGGCGTTGACTGCGATGGATGTATCGAATGCTTCTCTGTACGACGGTGCTTCGGGTCTGGCAGAAGCCGTATTGATGGCGGTACGTGCGAATCGCAAGTCGAAGTCGCGTCGCATTTTGATGCCGCGTAATTTGAATCCGGTTTATGGCAAGGTCACGCACAGTATTGTGCAGCATCAGGATATTGAGCTGGTCGATGTCGACTTTGATGCTGACACGGGTAAAACAAATCTTGCTGCACTGAAACCTTACGAGGGTGAAGACATCACGGCGTTAGTCATTTCACAGCCCAGTTTCTTCGGTACGCTGGAAGATGTGGATGCACTAACCGACTGGGCGCATGCCAATAACATACTGGTCATTGCGGTGGTTAACCCCCTTAGCCTCGCCGTGCTGAAGCCACCGGGCGAGTGGGGTGAGCAGGGTGTCGATATTGCCGTGGGTGATGGTCAGCCACTGGGTGCGCCCATGTCATCGGGTGGTCCTTATTATGGCTTTATGTGCTGCAAAAAGGCCCATGTCCGGCAAATGCCCGGCCGTATTGTGGGGCGCACCGTTGACCAGCAAGGCCGTGAAGGTTTTGTGTTAACCCTGCAGGCGCGTGAGCAACATATTCGTCGCTCCAAGGCGACTTCAAATATCTGTACCAATCAGGGCCTGGTGGTGACAGCCTCCACGATTCATATGTCCTTGCTGGGCGCGAATGGCCTGGAACGGGTTGCCGCCAGTTGTCATCAGAACACCAATGCGCTGGTCGAAAAATTATCGGCCATTAATGGTGTTGACTGTGCCATGAGCGGTCCGCGGTTTCACGAGGCTGTATTGAAATTAAATAAACCGGTTGCGGATGTGTTAACAGCTCTGGCCGAGAAAAACATTCTCGGTGGTTATGATTTGTCGCAAGATTATGCTGAGCTGGAAAACTGTTTACTGGTCTGTGCCACTGAAATGCGCACCGAAAAAGATATAGCCTTGTATGCGGAAGCACTGGAGGCTGCCTTATGTTAATTTTTGAGCACACGGCTGCAGGGCGCAAAACAAAAATCCAGGCGCCGGAAACGGACACTAAAATTTCTGATATTCCTGAAAACCTGATGCGTAAAACGTCTGCGCCCTTGCCGGAAGTTTCTGAAATGCAGGCAGTCAGACATTACACTTCGTTGTCGCAAAAAAACTTTTCTATCGATACCCATTTCTATCCCCTGGGTTCATGCACCATGAAGCACAATCCACGGGCCTGCAATTCACTGGCGATGTTGCCCGGATTTTTAGCGCGACATCCACTGGCACCAGATACCTGTTCGCAGGGTTTTTTAGCCTGTATGTATGAATTGCAGAACATGTTATGCGAAGTGACCGGCATGGCCGGGTTTTCCTTAACGCCTATGGCCGGTGCCCAGGGTGAGTTTGCCGGGGTGGCGATGATTCGTGCTTACCATGATGCCAATGGTGATGTTGAGCGCAAGGAAATCCTCATACCCGATGCGGCACACGGCACCAATCCGGCAACCGCCACCATGTGCGGCTATAGCGTTAAAGAAATTCCCACACTGGAAAATGGTGATGTGGATGTGGCTGCTCTAAAAGCAGCCGTGGGCCCGCAGACCGCAGGTTTAATGTTAACTAATCCATCCACGCTGGGCGTATTTGAACGCAACATCGAAGAAATTGCGGCGGTGATTCATAAGGCTGGTGGCTTGCTGTATTACGATGGTGCTAATCTCAATGCCATTTTAGGCAAGATCCGTCCAGGCGATATGGGTTTTGATGTTATCCACTCTAATTTGCATAAAACCTTCTCAACACCGCACGGTGGTGGCGGACCGGGTTCTGGTGCGATTGGCGTGTCTGAAAGACTTAAACCCTTTATGCCATTACCTGTAGTAACCAGAGAAGGTGACCAGTATCGCTGGCTGACTGAAAAAGATTGCCCGCAAAGCATTGGCCGGATGTCTGCGTTTATGGGTAATGCCGGTGTGTTGCTGCGCGCCTATGTTTATATGCGTTTACTGGGTCGCGAAGGCATGCAGCGTGTTGCCGAGTTTGCCACGCTCAATGCAAATTACATGATGGCGAAGCTGAAAGAAAAAGGTTTTCAGGCGGCCATACCCGATCGTTATGCATCCCATGAATTTATCATCACACTGAAAAAGCAGGCGAAAGATTTAAATGTTACGGCGATGGATTTTGCCAAGCGTCTGCTCGACCTTGGTTATCATGCGCCTACGACTTATTTCCCGTTACTGGTGCCTGAGTGCCTGTTGATAGAGCCGACAGAATCAGAAGCCAAAGAGGCACTGGATGGTTTTATCGAAGCGCTGGTGCAAATTCAGCAGGAAGCTGAGACCGACCCCGATATGCTTAAAGCTGCGCCCTATACCATGCCAGTTAATCGCCTGGATGAAGTGCGTGCTGCCAGGCAACTGGATTTATCCTGGGGATCCAGCAGGGATTAATGCCGAACGGAAACGGATATAGCAGATGGCATACCGTGGCAATACGGGAATAAAGCGGGTGCTGCTGGCAACGCTTTATTCCTGGCAGGGTTTAAAGGTGGCTTTCAAAAAAGAAGCCGCGTTTTGACAGGAATCCATACTGGCCATTATTTTAATACCGTTGGTCTTCTGGCCAGGTGAAACCGGTGGTGGATCGAATCAGTTTTGAACGACACAAATTGAGCGGTCGTGCGAAAGATATGGCATCGGCTGCGGTGATGTTGTCTTTGCTAAATGGGGTGGTTGTATGGGGCCTGGTACTCTACTATTAACGAGCACAAACCCGGTTGCGACCTGCATTTTTTGCTTCATATAATGCTGCATCCGCACGCTTTATCAGATCTTTTTCTTCATCTTCATTGGGCTTGAATGCGGCTACGCCAAAACTGCAGGTGAGCTGATCGATGTCAGGGAAATCATAGGCTTCAATTGCTTTACGTAAACGTTCGGCATGTTTTATTGCGTCTTTAATATCCGGTGCATGTGTTAGCACAACAAATTCTTCGCCACCATAACGTGCAAAAATATCTGAAACCCTGTTTGCATTGGTAATGACATTGGCGAAGATGGTTAGGGTTTGGTCGCCGATATGATGTCCATAGCGATCATTAATTTTTTTAAAGCAGTCGAGATCAATATAAATTATTGAAAAGCCACCGCCATAACGATCTGCTTTTTCTATTTCTGCTTTGAGGAAACGATCGAATTGCATCCGGTTATAGATTCCGGTCAACATGTCTGTGCTGGCTAACTGAATCATACGAAGATTGAGTATTTTATTTTTAGCTAACTGGTAACCAAATAATAAGCCTGCCAGCGATGGGATTAAAAAAGTGGATGGATAAATATCGTAATCATTTATTATTGAATGAGCGACATTTAAAAAAGCCATTATCAGCGTTGATATCAGAATATATCTGGTAAAAATCTCATAATGTTTTTCATGATGGTTGGGCATATCAGGGTATTCAATATTTTTTATTGGCGATATAGCTGGATATTCTCTGTTCCATGATTATAGTTAGTATTTCAGCAGATTACTAAAAGGTTCATGCAAATGAAAATGTCGGGAATAATTATGGTAATGCTGTTGGCGTTGCCGGTACAGATACAGGCTAAAGAGATAGCTGGCGTTAGTTTTGATCAGATGATTTCTGTTCCTGGTATGGAAAAAGCATTAAAACTCAATGGATTGGGTATTCGATATAAGGTGTTTTTTAAAATCTATATCGCTGCATTGTACGTTGAAGAACCCACTAATCAGGCCGATATGCTGGTTAAATCCACTGGTGGTAAACGTGTGCTTATGCATTTTTTATATGATGAAGTTGCCAAAGAAAAGCTGGTAAATGCCTGGATCGATGGTTTTGAATCTAATTTATCGGCAGATGCATTCAGCGCATTAAAACCCCGTATCGATCAGTTCAATGACATGTTTGAAACTCTGGCCGAAGGCGATATTGTATTGCTGGATTACGTGCCTGGAAAAGGTACGCGGGTGACGGTCAAGGGCGTTGTAAAAGGTGTAGTTGAAGGCGCTGATTTTAATCGGGCATTGCTGAATATCTGGCTTGGTAAAGAGCCTGTAACTGAAGATTTAAAAGCAGCTTTATTGGGTGCTTAGTCGCTTTGTTTTTAACAGGCGATTTCCGTATTCATAAAAGCGAGCTGAATGGCTTCGGCATCCTGAAATATGCCGTTCAATAGATTACTGAGGTCATGCATGACTTCATTAATCGAAGATACAGATTCAAGTTGTTGAATATATGCTGATAAATTCTGGATGCTGCATTCGATGGCGGATTTATTTTCACAAGCCACTCTGTTATTGAGTGCAATGGCTTTTTCCATAGCCAGTTGAGCCATGTGCTCTGCATTGAGCTCCATTTCTGACATATTGTTAACGGTTTGCTCAATCATGTGAGCTGGCATGGCGATGATATGCTGTTTCATCATTGAGCGCGCATCACGTAATGGTTTTAGTATGTTAGTCTGCCAGGGGTGCGCGGTTTGTATTAATTCCCGTATGTCATCGGTGCTCAGACTGAATGCCTGTTCGCCTGCCCAGCAACAGTACAGTAATATATTGATATCAGCATCATAGGTATTTTGCAGATGCAGGCAGGCCGATTCTACTTCGGCTTGTTGATATATCTGGGTCGAGAAGTTCCAGAATTCGCTATCAGGAAAATTCATGGTGGATATGGTTGCGTCTTGATTAATTCCAGTAATCTGAGCCTAGCTCAAATTATGCTGAAATTCACCCAATAAATTTTTTGCCGCCTGTTTCAGTAGCGCTTTTTTCACTACGCCAGTTAACATTTCTTTGCCAAAAATAAAGCTGGGTACGCTACGGGCATTGATAGCGCCGGCATACTGTAAATAACGCAGTAAAGCGGCGGGCACCGCGTCGGCTGGGCCATTGGTATGGGGATCGCTCCAGGCCTGTTCAATGATCTGTTCAGGGATATCGCATGTAGTCGCAATATCGCGTAATACCTGTTCGTCACCTATGTTTTTTCCGGCAACAAAATAAGCTTCAAAGATACGCTCATGCAGTGGATAAAAATATTCGGCTCCCAGAGATTTGCTGGATTCGGCCAGCAGCAGGGCTTTGCGTGAGTTGGTTGTGATGGTGTGTTCCGATAACTGAATGTTTTCCTCGTCAGCCAGTTTTTGCAAATTATGCATCAGGCTGTTCCAGTATTCATCGCTGTAATTGAGTAGCTTGACGGACTGTCCCTCGGCCGGTGTTTCCGGATGAATTTCAACAAAACACCAGTTGATTTTCAGGTCATAATCTTCGCGCAGCGCTTGCAGGCGTTTATGGCCAATAAAACAGAAAGGACAGATATAATCGCTGATAACCGAGATCTTTAGTTCCGGTTTTTGTATGCTGGACATAACTGGCTCGGAGTGGAGAAGATAATCAGACATTAGTCTGATTTTGTTAAAATAGCAAGGAACTGCTATATGATGGGGAGGTAGCAGGTCATGAGGCCACAGATGCAAGGACATAAATAATGTTAATAAGAATTCTGCCTGTGCTGATGAGTATTTTGGTGTTTCAACCAAATGCGGTAGCACGCGATTTTGAAGATGGTTATGCCGTTTACGGTGCCGGGGCTCAGGCCTGTAGTACTTATCTGCAGGCAATAAAAAAAGGCGGCAAAGAAGAAGATTTTTTTATTGACTGGATGATTGGTTATCTGTCTGCTTTCAACGTCATTATGCCGAACACCTATGACATCCTGGGAGAGACGGATTTTGCCACTTCGCAGCGCTGGCTGGAAAATCACTGTCGTCAATATCCGCGGGAGCTGTTCGTCAATGCCATGGCGCGACTTACTGAAATTCTTTATCCCACCCGTTACCAGTCGGGATTAAAAAAACCGCCGGTAAAAGACAATAAGCCAGCAAAACCGACACCGGCACTTAAGGATGTTTCAAAGGCTCTCAAATAATAGTTTGCTGGCAATGACCAATAAGAACAGCGCAAATATTTTTTTTAACCGGGCGATGGGTAGCGAGTGTGTTAAGCGTGCACCCAGCGGCGCAAATAGTGCGCTGGCCAAGACAATTCCCAGCAAGGCCGGTAAATGGATATAGCCCATGGTGTGTTCCGGCAATGCAGTATTATGCCAACCACTGACCATGTAAGACAGCGCACCTGAAACGGCGATGGGTAAACCACAGGCTGCCGAGGTCGCGATAGCCTTGCGCAGATCAACGCCATTCCATAGCAGGAAGGGAACCGTGAGGGTGCCGCCGCCGATGCCGACAATAGCAGAAATCAATCCAATGACACCGCCAGCGCCATTCATGCCCAGTGTTCCGGGTAGTGTTCGCTGTTGATTCACCTGTTTGCCAAAGAGTAGATGGATGGCCACGGCAAATTCGAACAGGGCAAAAACCGGTTTTAACCAGTGTCCCGGCGTCATGCCGGCCAGCCAGCCGCCCAGCCAGGCGCCAACTAAAATACCCGGTGTCAGATGCCAGAAGCTTGACCAGAGAACGGCCTGGTGCCTGTGATGACTTCTTACTGAAGAAATTGAGGTAACGATGATGGTGGCCAGCGAGGTGCCCAGTGCCAGATGCATGATGATATCGGGATGCATGCCCTGCAAGGCATAGAGTGAGGCAAGGACCGGCACAATGATCAGGCCACCACCGATACCCAACAGGCCGGCACTGATACCGGCAAATGCGCCGAGGATTAAATACAGGCCCAGTTCAAACATCTAGCTAAGTATTGGTAGCAGGCTTTTTGTTGTGCTGTGAAGACTGGCTGGATTGGCGTCTGCGATTACCCTGGCCCCGCGATTTGTTGCCTGAGTGCCCCTGATGGCCTTTTCGGTTACCGCCCCTGTTGCCGCCCGGACGGCTGGATCGGTAGCGTTCAATTTTTGCCGGCGGTTTGGGGGCGACCAACAGTGTATTACTCACCGCTTCGCTGGGGATGCTATGGCCGATATATTCTTCAATTTCGGGCAGGGTATGGGCAAAATCTTCGCAGGCGAAACTGATGGCATGGCCCGATGCACCGGCACGTGCAGTACGACCTATTCGATGCACGTAGTCTTCTGCCATCTGGGGTAAATCATAATTGAATACATGGCTGACCTCTGGAATGTGCAGCCCACGGGCCGCTACATCAGTCGCTACCAGTACATGGTATTCACCCTGTTGAAATTTGTTCAGCAGGGATTGACGTTTCTTCTGTGGAATATCACCGGATAGCAGTGCTGAGGGATAGCCATTGCCTTCAAGCCAGGCATAAATATCTTCCGCCACACGTTTGGTATTGACAAAAATAATGCTACGGCTGGGATTTTCCTGCTGAAACAGTCCCAGCAGTAAAGGGATCTTTTCGTTATTGGCCGGATAGTAAACCCGTTCTTCAATTTTGTCGGCGGTTCGTTTTTCCGCTTCAATAATCACATGTTGCGGATTATTCATCTGTTCATAGGCCAGTTCCTGCACCCGATAGGACAGGGTTGCTGAAAACAGCATGCTCAAGCGATGTGTAGGATCAGGGCAGCGGTGGATTAAATAGCGTATATCCTTGATAAAGCCCAGATCAAACATGCGATCTGCTTCGTCCAGTACCAGTGCCTGCACTTCTTTTAAGTCATACACATGCTGTTTGAAAAAGTCGATTAGACGCCCTGGTGTGCCGATGAGGATATCGACGCCTTCCGCTAGCTGGTTCTTTTGCTGTTCGTAACCCGTGCCACCATAAATCAGACCCAGTTTGAGGCCGGTTAGACTGCCGATTAACTCGGCATCTTTATGAATCTGGATGGCCAGTTCACGTGTCGGCGCCAGCATTAAGGCTCGGGGCTGATTGGGTCGGCGTTTTGCTGAAGCTGGCTGGGTCAGTAAGCGATTATAGGCGGCCACCAGGAAGGCAATGGTTTTACCCGTGCCTGTCTGAGCCTGGCCAGCGATGTCTTTACCCTCCAGGCCAAGGGGTAAGGATTTGGCCTGGATCGGGGTGCATTTTTCAAAGCCGGCCTGTTTTAATCCCTGCAGCAGTGGTTCAGGCAGGTCGAATTCATCGAAGCGTTGTTCAGTTAGGTGTGTACTCATGGCGCCACAGTCTATCAAATTTCCTGTCCAATTAAGCGTTATTCGAAGGAGAAAAGTGAAAATAAACTGTGATTTAGGTTAGATTGGGATAAATAATTCCTGGTGGATGCAAAACTAGCACTATGCAATGCTGTACAAATGTGTGAAATTCGCTAATATATTCGCTAAACGAAATCTGACTAAAAACCATCCCGTCTTAAATTTATCATTTCATCTAGTATTATTAGCTTTATTGAGTACTCAATACTTTGATTGGTGATTTTAGGGATCATGCTATATCTGGAGGCATAACGCAGTGAGTGATATTGTTCATGTATCTGATGACAGTTTTGAAAATGACGTATTGAAATCCGACGTTCCTGTACTGGTTGATTATTGGGCAGACTGGTGTGGACCCTGCAAAATGATTGCTCCCATCCTGGAAGAAATTGCTGGTGAATACAACGGCAAGGTCAAGGTTACCAAATTAAACATTGATGAAAATCCCGGCACGCCACCAAAATTTGGCATCCGTGGCATACCGACATTGATGTTATTTAAAGGCGGTGAAGTAGAAGCAACCAAAGTAGGTGCTTTATCCAAGTCACAGTTGACTGCCTTTTTAGATAGCAATCTGTAATAAGACAGATGGTCGTCCACATACTGGTGGACGACCTGCTTTATACGTGATAGAGTGTGCGCAAATTGACAGCTGCTTCTCGCCAATTCGGCAATACCTGCGATCAATAAACAAGGCTGTGCCCAGCCAAAATAAAACAAGCGTCACTCATTAAACTCTAAAAATTAATTCTCGTTTTTAACTGTTTCCTGTATTTAATCCAATCTATTCAGAAAAAATCCCTGTTATGAATCTAACCGAACTAAAAACAAAAACTCCCGCTGAACTTGTCGAAATTGCTCAATCCATGAAACTGGAAAATCTTGCCCGAGCAAAGAAACAGGATATTATCTTTGCGATCCTTAAAGCGCATGCCAAAAATGGTGAAGATATTTTTGGTGAAGGCGTGCTGGAAATCCTTCAGGATGGCTTTGGCTTTTTACGATCAGCCGATGGTTCGTATCTGGCCGGGCCTGATGATATTTATGTATCTCCCAGTCAGATACGACGTTTTGGATTAAGAACAGGCGATACACTGGCCGGTAAAATTCGTCCACCCAAAGATGGGGAACGTTATTTCGCTATGCTCAAAGTTGATTCCATCAACTTTGATGCGCCGGAAAATGCAAAAAACAAAGTTGCGTTCGAAAATCTTACGCCATTGCATCCACAGGATCGCATGAAGCTGGAACGCGGCAACGGCAGTTCAGAAGATATCACGGCACGTATACTTGATCTGATCGCGCCCTTTGGCAAAGGCCAGCGTGGCTTAATTGTATCGCCACCTAAAGCGGGTAAAACCATGATGCTGAGTAACCTTGCTCAGTCGATTGCGGCTAATCATCCAGAATGTTATCTCATCGTTTTGTTGATTGATGAGCGCCCTGAAGAAGTCACTGAAATGCAGCGCATGGTGCGCGGCGAAGTTGTTTCCAGTACTTTTGATGAACCTGCTTCGCGTCATGTGCAAGTGGCTGAAATGGTCATTGAAAAAGCCAAGCGTCTTGCAGAACATAAAAAAGATGTGGTGATACTGCTGGATTCGATTACCCGTCTGGCGCGTGCTTATAACACGGTTATTCCTTCATCCGGTAAAGTATTAACCGGTGGTGTTGATGCACATGCATTGCATCGCCCAAAACGTTTCTTCGGTGCAGCGCGAAATATTGAAGAAGGTGGCAGTATTACGATTCTGGCTACGGCACTGGTGGATACGGGTTCAAAAATGGACGAAGTTATTTACGAAGAGTTTAAAGGCACAGGTAATATGGAAATTCATCTGGACCGTCGTATTTCTGAGAAACGTATTTATCCAGCGATCAATATCAACTCTTCTGGCACGCGTCGCGAAGAATTGCTGATGCCGGCTGACGAACTGCAAATGATGTGGGTGCTTCGCAAAGTGCTGCATCCAATGGATGAGTTAGGTGCTATTGAGTTCCTGTTGGAGCGTTTACAAAGAACCAAGACGAATGACGAGTTTTTTGATTCAATGAAGCGCTAAGCTGTACGCCATTCTAGAAACAAAAAAGCAGATCTCATGATCTGCTTTTTTGTTTCTATGTGTATTTAATCTTCAGGATTTTTGTTTTCATATTCAGCAATAATTTCTCTGGCGCGTTTTCCATCATTATCATCGACACTAACTGCTGCAAAGTCCATTGTGGCCAGTTCGCCAATTCCGCCCTGGAGATACTGGCCGTCAACATAGGCGTCGATGCCATTGGCTTCCAGCATGCCTTTAACGATATGGGCTTCGGTAATGTTGGCGGCTTTATAGATTTTTATCATATGAGTTTTATAAAAGCACAACAAAGGCTTACCCAGGTAAGCCTTTGTTGTTAACGATTTATGGCCTTATGTCCTATGTCTTTTCTAAAGTACATATTATTCCAGCTAATTTTATTAACCAGCCTGTAGGCATTTTGTTGGGCTTCGGCAACTGTGTCACCCAGTGCGCAGGCACATAGCACGCGACCACCAGCGGTAACAACCTGGCCATCTTTATCGGCGGTACCGGCATGGAAAACTTTGGCGCTGTCTGTTTCCAGATTATCCAGGCCGTGGATAACATCACCCTTGTCATAACTGGCAGGATAACCACCAGCAGCAAGTACCACGCCCAGCGAGCAGCGCTCATCCCATTCTGTTTTATGCTGATCCAGTTTGCCGTCAATGGCCGCCAGGCAAAGTTCGACCAGGTCTGATTTAAATCGCAGCATAATGGGCTGGGTTTCAGGATCACCAAAACGCACATTATATTCCAGAACTTTCGAGGCGCCGTTTTGATCAATCATCAGGCCGGCATAGAGGAAGCCGGTGTAATCATTGCCCTCGGCTGCCATACCATCGACGGTTGGACGAATAACCTCATCAATCACCCGTCGATGAATTTCATCGGTAACAACAGGTGCCGGTGAGTAGGCGCCCATGCCGCCAGTGTTGGGGCCTGTATCCCCTTCATCGCGGGCTTTGTGATCCTGGGAGGTCGCCATGGGTAAAATATTTTTACCATCCACCATGCAGATAAAACTGGCTTCCTCGCCCTGCAAAAATTCTTCGACTACAACGCGAGCACCGGCATCACCAAAGGCATTACCAGACAGCATGTCTGTTACGGCAGCAATGGCTTCATCTTCTGTCTGGGCAAGGATAACGCCTTTACCTGCAGCAAGGCCGTCTGCTTTTACAACAATGGGAGCGCCCTGTTGCCTGATATAGGCAATGGCCTCATTGATATCGGTAAAGTTGCCATAGGCCGCAGTAGGGATTTTATGGCGGGCCAGAAAGTCTTTGGTAAAAGCTTTTGAGCCTTCCAGTTGAGCGGCACCTTTACTGGGGCCAAATATTTTAAGGCCCGCTGCCCGAAATGCATCGACCACACCGAGCACCAGTGGTGCTTCAGGGCCGACAATGGTCAGGCCTATATCGTTATCCTGCGCAAAGGTTTTCAGCGCCTCGATGTCTTCTACATCGATGGCGATATTTTCCATGTTGGCTTCACCTGCAGTGCCGGCATTTCCCGGTGCTACAAAAACTTTTTCAACCTGTTCAGACTGGGCTGCTTTCCAGGCCAGCGCATGTTCGCGACCGCCGCCGCCGATGACTAGAACTTTCATTACTATCTCAAATTCTTTAAAAAATTAATGTTTAAAGTGACGCATGCCGGTGAACACCATCGCCATGCCATGTTCGTTAGCGGCTGCGATGACTTCATCGTCGCGCATGGAACCACCGGGTTCGATGACTGCGGTAATGCCTGCTGCGTGAGCAGCATCGATACCATCTCGGAACGGGAAGAAGGCGTCAGATGCCATCACCGAGCCTTTGACTTCCAGGTTTTCGTCTGCTGCCTTGATGCCGGCGATTTTTGCAGAGTAAACACGGGACATCTGGCCGGCACCGACGCCGATGGTCATGTTATTTTTGACATAAACAATGGCATTGGATTTTACAAATTTGGCTACTTTCCAGGCGAACAGCAGGTCGCTCATTTCCTGTTCGGTAGGCTGTCTGTCGGTGACAACTTTCAGGTCCGCTTCAGTAATGCTGCCGAGATCGCGGTCCTGCACCAGCAGGCCGCCATTGATGCGTTTGAAGTCGAGACCGGGTACGGCATTATCCCAGGCGCCGCATTCCAGCACGCGCACATTCGGCTTATCACTCAACACGGCTTTAGCAGCATCAGTAATTTCCGGCGCGATGATAACTTCAACAAACTGGCGTTTGATGATTTCAGCAGCAACATCGTCTTCAAGGGCGCGATTGAAAGCAATAATACCGCCAAAGGCCGAGGTCGGGTCTGTTTTGTAGGCCAGGTCATAGGCACCCAAGGCGTTGTCTGCAATAGCGACGCCGCATGGATTGGCGTGTTTTACAATGACGCAGGCGGGTTCAGCAAAAGATTTGACGCATTCGAGCGCAGCATCGGTGTCTGCCACATTATTGTAGGACAGTTCCTTGCCCTGAATCTGTCTGGCACTGGCAACTGAGACTTCTGCCGGTGTGGCTTCTTTATAAAATGCGGCTTTCTGGTGCGGGTTTTCGCCATAGCGCATGTCCTGTACTTTCTCGAATTGCAGATTAAAGGTGCGCGGGAAGTCCGTCTTGCTACCATCATTTTGAACACGGCCGAGGTAATTGGCGATGGCGCCATCATAATGGGAGGTGTGTTCAAAGGCTTTAACCGCCAGGTCAAATCGTGTTTCGGCATTAATACCGCCCGTATTGATCTGTTCAATGACGCGCGCATAATCTTCCGGATTAACCACGATGCTGACGTAGTCGTGATTTTTAGCCGTTGCGCGAACCATGGCCGGACCGCCGATATCGATATTTTCGATGGCGTCTTCCAGTGAGCAGTCGTCTTTAGCGATAGTGGCTTCGAAGGGATAGAGATTCACTACAACCAGATCAATGGGATCAATACCATTGATTTTCATGACTTCATCATCAATACCACGCCGCCCCAGTACACCGCCATGTATTTTCGGATGCAGGGTTTTTACCCGGCCATCCATGATTTCTGGAAAGCCGGTGTGCTCGGAAACTTCTTTAACCGCAACATTGTTTTCAGTTAACAGCCTGGCAGTACCGCCCGTTGAAAGAATTTCGACGCCGGCATCGGTCAGGGCTTTACCCAGTTCGACGATGCCGGATTTGTCTGACACGCTGATCAAGGCCCGTTTGACAGGGCTGATATTGTTGTTGCTCATGCTTTGGCTTTCCGGTTGATGATTTTTGAAGGATGCAAATTATACCGCAAATGAAGCCCTGGCAGCAGCCAATAGCTTCATTTGCTAGACGACAGGGCGGCTATTTTATCAGCTCGTAGGTTTTCAGTTTTTTACGCAGGGTGCCGCGGTTGATGCCCAGGCATTCAGCAGCTTTCGACTGGTTGCCATCAACATAGTCCAGCACCAGTTCCAGCAGTGGTTCTTCAACCTGTTGCATCACCAGGTCATAGATGTTGTCAGGATGCTCACCATCCAGTTCGCTCAGAAATTGGGCAATAGCAGATTTCACCGATTCATTCAGGCTAATTCGTTTGCTTTCCCCTTTAACAGCCTTTAGCTTGATTACGTTATTCATGCGGCAAGTGTTCCGTTTATAATTTGTTTTATGTTTGAATTATTTATAAATGAAATGACTTCATTTAGTTGCGTTTCTGTGTCTTCTACTTTGTTGATTAGTTGGCGGAAGTCATCGGCACCGATGTGTGCTTTGCAATACCAGCCAATATGTTTGCGTGCAATGCGTACACCCATGTGTTCCCCATAAAAATCATACAAATTTTTTAAATGCTGCTCCAGCCAGCGACTAATTTCATTGCTGCCCGGTTCAGCCAGTATTTCACCGGTTTGTAGATAGTGATTAATTTCACGAAAAATCCACGGGCGACCCTGGGCGGCGCGTCCGATCATCACGGCATCGGCACCCGTATAATCCATAACCTGTCTGGCCTTTTGTGGTGAATCAATATCACCATTGGCAATAACAGGGATGCCTATACTGGTTTTAACCTGGGCGATGGTGTCATATTCAGCTTCACCCCGGTAGCCACATTCGCGGGTTCTGCCATGAAGGCTTAACGCCTGAATGCCGCTATCTTCAGCGATGCGTGCAATGCGTATGGCATTGCGATGATCTTTATCCCAGCCGGTGCGTGTTTTTAAAGTGACCGGTACATCCACTGCATTGACCACCGACGTCAGTATAGCGGCCACTTTCTGTTCATCTTTAAGTAAGGCTGACCCTGCCATGACATTGCAGACCTTTTTTGCCGGGCATCCCATGTTGATATCAATGATCTGTGCGCCATTGTCAACATTGAAGCGCGCGGCATCTGCCATTTGGCTGGCTTCAGTCCCCGCTATTTGCACGCTGATAGGTTCCTGTTCGCCACGATGATCCAGCCGCAATTGTGTTTTTCGACTATTGCGTAGTGTCGGATCCGAGGTCACCATTTCTGATACCACCAGACCTGCACCCAGTTGACGGCATAGCTGTCTAAAGGGACGGTCGGTAATGCCCGCCATGGGGGCAAGAAATACTGGTGATGATAAATGGTAGGGGCCGATATTCATTATTTTGTCCGCTTCCGTGGACGAGCCATATTACTCCAAAATGCATCATTTTTAATCTCAAAATTTAAAAAAAATTGAATAAAAAATACTTGCTTTTCGTTGCTATTAAAGGAATCAAATACTTGGCCGTATTTTTAAAAATACTCAGTAGAAATTGTAGCTAAGTGACATTTTTCGAATGGTATTCAGGCGCTGCGATTCAGGATTCGGCTTGTTTGCTTCGCGGGTTGGGAATATGTTCCAGCGGGTATTGCGTTGCTCCTTTTTGCGCTATGAGCCGGGCACAAAAAAGAGCAATTGTTGTTGACTGCTATTTAGCCATGGAGCCTGAAGGGGAATGGTGGTCAATGGAGCAGTCATTCCCCAGACCAGCGATAGCTTTCAGTTGATCCAGTTTGATAATGTTGACGTATTTACGCTGGGTGGTCAGCAGACCGTCACTCTGGAAACGACTAAAAGTACGGCTAATGGTCTCAATGGTTAGTCCCAGATAATTACCAATGTCCTTACGAGACATGCTCAGGTAGAACTCAGTTTCTGAGAAGTTGCGTTGTTTCAGGCGAGATGACAGGTTGACCAGGAAAGCCGCCAGTCGTTCTTCGGCATTTTTCTGTGCCATTAGCATGAGTAAGGTCTGATCAGATGCGATTTCTTTACTCATGATGCGGAACATCTGGTGGTGCAGACCAGGAACTTTCTCACTCAGGTCCTCGAGAATATCGAACGGGATTTCGCAGAGGCTGGTGGTTTCCAGGGCTATTCCTGAGCAGGGATGCAGGTTGTCATGGATGGCATCCAGTCCCAGCAGTTCCCCCGGCAGATAGAGGCCGGTAATTTGCTCGTCACCCTGTTCACTTTCAGAGTAGGTTTTGATTGAGCCGCTACGCACTGCAAAAACCGAATGGAAGCGGTCACCGCTGTGAAACAGATATTCACCCTTTTGCAGGGGCTTGCGCCGTTTGATGATGCTATCCAGTTTGTCTATGTCACCCAGATCAAGCCCCAGTGGGAGGCATAGGTCATGGAGTTTGCAGCTTTTGCAGGCTGTTTTCAGGGCTGAGAGCTTGATAGGTTGTGCGGGCATAAAATCATCTATCTGTTTATTTGGCAAATTATTTTGTTATTGAGTCAAGGATAATGAATTCGGCCGGTTTTTGCCAAGTTTTTTTAAATAAATCAATAAAACTGGAAAAAATAAATAATTCGGGAACTTTGGGAGGGGCCTATTTACCGCCTCCCATGCAGGGTGGTGAACTGGGGGTAGTATCACTTTCAGCCCATTCTGCCGGGGTCATGGTATAGATTGCCAGTGCGTGTATGGGGCCTTGCAGCTCCTCTGCCAGTGCCTGGTTAACCATGCGATGACGGGCGATTAGCATTTTGCCATTAAACAGGTCCGATACCGCGACAATCTTGAAGTGAGATTCAGAGCCCGGTGGTACATTATGCATATGGCTTTCATTGATCACTTGCAGGTGCTCGGGCTGCAGGCTGTTAGTTAATTTCTCGATGATATCGTCTTCAACGCTCATTTTGGAATCCTGATGTTTAATTTAAACTCAATCATAACATTCCTGAGGTGAGGATTTTATTGATAGTCAGTGTGGGAATTAGCCGGAAACTGGATGGTTTTTTTAAGGCAAAAAAAAGAGCTGGTTCATTCAGCGTAGCGCCTTCAAAACCAGCCCTTACTCCCCCCCAGGAGATTCGGGTGCCCTAATGGGCGAATTCTGTTGTCAGTTTTGCAATGGATGTTTACTTTCTGACTTGGGGCTAGCATATAGGGGATACAGGGGCTGGTATTTGATGTATATCAACAACTTCGGCGAGATGCTGGCCGGGATATAAAAAATTATTTAGCGCTCAGGTGCTTATCTATCCAAAGTTGATTTAAGTAGAATTCCAGCGAATTGAAGTTCTTTTTGTAATCCATTTTAGGATGGTTTTTTATCCAGTAACCGAGATATACGTGGGGCAGCTTATGTACCTGTGCTAGCCAGATCTGTTGCAAAATAGCGAAAGTTCCCAGGCTGCGTTTTTCTTCTGCGGGATCGAAAAAAGTGTACACCGCCGAAAGACCTGCCTGCAATTGATCGGATACCGCGATAGATAATAATTTGTTGTTCAGTCGGGTTTCGATAAACAGGGTTTGCCCCCAGTCGCTGAGCAGGAAATTCCGATAATCATCAGGGCTGGGGTTTGCCATGCTGCCATCACCATGGCGACTATTAATATAGCGAACATATAACGCATAATCTTCTTCGCAATAGTCCGCCGGGCGTACCCGGGTTATAAGATCATTGTTGCGTTTCAGGCAGCGGCGCTGGTTGCGGTTGGGTTTGAAGCAACTCACATCAATTCTACAGGGTATGCAGGCCTGGCAACTGGGGCAATGGGGACGATAAACAAAACCGCCACTGCGGCGAAAACCGTGGCTGACCAGCAGACTATACAGGCCAGCATTCATCGGCAGTTGCGGGTCTGGAATTAGATTGGCTGAACTGCGCTCCTGGTAATAACCACAGGGGTGTTCAGTCGTAATGTAAAGCGATAATGCCTGGTCATTCATGAGTCCATTTTAGCATTTCAATCCCTATAATATGTATAGGGAAGTCATGCTGGAGTTGATGTTATAATGCTGCGCTTTGCAATTCACACTGGTTAAAATATAATGTCTCAACAACACGCCATCTCCCGTTTAACTAAAGCCATGGAACAGCGCATCCTGATTCTGGATGGCGCCATGGGAACCATGATCCAGAGTTATGAGCTGGATGAGGCGGGTTATCGAGGCGAGCGTTTTGCTGACTGGGCTTCAGACCTGAAAGGTAATAACGATCTGTTATCGATTACCCAGCCGACGATTATTCGAGACATCCATACGGCCTATCTGAAAGCCGGTGCCGATATCATCGAAACCAATACCTTTAATTCGACTTCGGTTGCCATGGCCGACTACCACATGGAAGCACTGGCTTATGAGTTGAATGTGGCGGGTGCCAGACTCGCACGTGAAGCGGTCGATGCCGTGGCCACCGATGACCGGCCAGGATTTGTCGCCGGTGTGCTGGGTCCGATGCCAGTGACTGCTTCCATGTCCAAAGACGTGAATAATCCCGGTGCGCGTGATGTGACTTTCGATCAGTTACGGATTGCTTATGCCGAGGCTGTTAACGGTCTGGTCGATGGGGGTGTTGATATCCTGCTAGTGGAAACAGTGTTTGATACCTTGAATGCCAAGGCGGCGCTGTTTGCCATTGACGAGTATTTTGAAGCAAACAATATCAAATTGCCGGTGATGATATCCGGCACGATTACCGATGCCTCGGGACGTATTCTAACTGGGCAGACGCCAGAAGCTTTCTGGAATTCCTTACGCCATATCAAACCCATCAGTTTTGGTTTTAACTGTGCCATGGGCGCCAAGGAACTGCGTCCTTATGTGGAGGAAATGTCAGCCATTGCCGACTGTGGGATTAACGTGCATCCCAATGCCGGGTTGCCCAATGCCTTTGGTGGTTTCGATGAAACGCCCGAGATGCTGGCCGAGGAAATTGCCGACTGGGCGGCCAATGGCTTTTTAAATATTGTCGGTGGCTGTTGCGGCACCTCGCCCAAACATATTAAAGCCATTGCCGAGGCAGTGAGCGACTTGGCGCCGCGTAAAATTCCGACCGTGCCAGTACAATGTCGCTTGAGCGGACTTGAACCCTGCAACATCACTGAAGATTCTTTATTTGTAAATGTGGGTGAGCGCACCAATGTCACTGGTTCGGCAGCCTTCAAGCGCCTGATCCTGGAAGAGGATTATGAAACTGCGCTGGACGTGGCCCGCAATCAGGTGGAAAACGGCGCACAGATTATAGATATCAACATGGATGAAGGCATGCTCGATGGCGAACAGGCCATGGTGACTTTTCTGAATCTTATTGCATCTGAACCCGATATTTGCAAAGTACCTATTATGCTGGATTCGTCCAAATGGGAAATTATCGAAGCCGGTCTTAAATGTATTCAGGGTAAAGGCGTTGTTAACTCCATTAGCCTGAAAGAGGGCGAAGAAAAATTTATTGAGCAGGCCAAACTGGTACATCGCTATGGTGCTGCGGCTATCGTCATGGCGTTTGATGAAGTTGGGCAGGCGGATACCAAAGAGCGCAAGGTTGAAATCTGTTCACGGGCGTACAAAATATTGACCGAACAAGTAGGCTTTCCGCCCGAAGATATTATTTTTGATCCCAATATTTTTGCGGTTGCTACAGGCATCGACGAACATAATAACTATGGTCAGGATTTTATAGAGGCGACGCGTGAAATAAAAAATAGCCTGCCACATGCCATGGTGTCGGGTGGTGTTTCCAATGTGTCGTTCTCCTTCCGGGGCAATAATCCGGTACGTGAAGCCATTCATGCCGTGTTTTTATATCATGCCATTAAAGCCGGCATGGACATGGGTATAGTGAATGCCGGGCAGTTGGCCGTGTATGACGACCTGCCGGAAGAACTGCGGGAAAGAGTCGAAGATGTCGTACTCAATCGGCGTAACGATGCTACCGAGAGGTTGCTGGATATAGCCGGTAAATATCGTGGTGATGGCACAACCCAGAAAGAAGAAGACCTGGAGTGGCGCAAATTACCAGTGATAAAGCGCATCGAGCATGCGCTGGTGAAAGGTATTGATGCATTCGTAGAAGAAGATACCGAAGAAGCGCGTACACAATATGATAGTCCGATACAGGTGATCGAAGGCCCGTTGATGGATGGCATGAACGTGGTCGGTGATCTGTTTGGTGATGGCAAAATGTTTTTGCCACAGGTGGTTAAATCTGCTCGGGTAATGAAAAAAGCCGTGGCGTATTTGTTGCCGTTTATCGAAGCAGAAAAAGATGGCAAGGCACAAAGCAATGGCAAAATTCTGATGGCCACTGTGAAAGGCGATGTTCATGATATTGGAAAAAATATCGTCGGTGTTGTTTTGCAGTGTAACAATTTTGAAGTCGTTGATATGGGTGTCATGGTGCCAGCCAATCAAATACTGGAAAAAGCCAAAGAAGAAAATGCCGACATTATCGGGCTGAGTGGTTTGATTACACCGTCGCTGGATGAAATGGTGCATATGGCCAAAGAAATGCAGCGATTGAGTTTTGATATCCCTTTGATGATTGGTGGAGCCACGACTTCAAAAGCGCACACCGCGGTTAAAATTGAACAGAATTATGCCGGTCCTACCGTCTGGGTTAAAGATGCTTCGCGCGCAGTTGGTGTGGCACAGCATCTGGTTTCCGCGGATTCAAAAGAAAATTTCATTAAAGAATTGCGTGATGACTACGAACAGGTACGGGTGAGATATGCGGGGCGCCGGGCACAAACCAAACTGGCGACAATTGAGCAGGCGCGGGAAAATAAAGCGCCTGTCGACTGGGCTACATATTCCCCTGTCCCGCCACAGTTTACTGGCGTAAAAGTATTCGATGATTATTCGCTGGAAGAAATAAGTGAATATATTGACTGGACACCGTTCTTTTTTGCCTGGGAATTAAAAGGCCGTTATCCAAAAATTCTTTCGGATGCCGAGAAAGGTGAAGAGGCAACAAAACTGTTCAATGACGCACAGAAAATGCTGGGTCAGATTATTGCCGAGAAATGGTTGCAGGCCCGAGCAGTTATAGGGTTGTTTCCGGCCAATGCAATTGCTGATGATATTGAGCTGTATACGGATGATCAGCGTAGTGAGTTATTGAGTAAACTACATAACCTTCGCCAGCAAACCGAGCAGCCACCCGGGCGACCAAACTATTGTTTAACGGATTTTGTGGCGCCGAAAGATACTGCGATTAAAGATTATATGGGAGCGTTTGCGGTAACCGCAGGTATTGGTATCGAGGAACATGTTGCGCGCTTTGAAAAAGATCATGATGACTATCACGCCATCATGCTAAAAGTGCTGGCCGATCGACTGGCGGAAGCTTTTGCAGAGCTGATGCATAAACGCGTACGTAAAGAGTTCTGGGGGTATGCCAGTGATGAACAACTGGATAACGCTGCCCTGGTGTCCGAGGCGTATATGGGAATTCGTCCGGCACCGGGTTATCCTGCCTGCCCTGACCACACAGAAAAAACGCAGTTGTGGCAATTACTTGATGCTGAAGCCAATGTTGGTATTACTATCACCGATCATTTTGCCATGATGCCGGCCGCTTCGGTGAGTGGCTGGTATTTTGCTCATCCAGATGCGCGATATTTTGCGGTGGCAAAAATTAATCGCGATCAGGTGGAAGATTATGCACAACGCAAAGGCATGAGTATTGCAGAAGCTGAACGTTGGCTGGCGCCGAATTTGGGCTACGATGCCTAGGATGTTCAGATAAAAAAACAAAAACCTGTTGGCAGTTCATGACCTGTCAACAGGCCGTCTAGCTGAAAAATATCAACAGATGTCTGTGTGATCTGTTTGCTGCTGTTTTATTAGTTAATATCTTTCCATTTAACATTGAGTGGTGAGTTCATCCAGCTCCAGAGTCGCTTGAAAAAATTGCGTTTAACAATTGCGGTTTTTTCTTCAATAGTTTCTGTTGGCGCTGATTTTTCTGTTTTGGGCTGAGATATTTCTTCAATATCGTCTATCGCCTGAGGCGTGGCAGAAAGTTCGATATTTTCATAAAGAATGGGCATATCTTCCATGTTCCTGTCGGCGTTAACGAATGCCATATTTTCTTTGATATTTGCTTCAACAATAAGTAATTTCTGTTTGAGGAATAATGAATGCTAGCCTGGTTCATGTGTGAGGCACTGGAATAGATATGCGACAATGAATTCAGGTTCTGTAATTTACTTGTGCGATAAAAATTAACCAATGTCAGCAATGCCTGGATTCATGCTTTTATTCACTAAAGCGAGTTTGTACTTTGTGTTTGTGTGTCCGCTGGTGGCACTGGCGGGCAATGTCGGCAATGAATTCAGGCGTTATTCCTGGGAAACTGAAGTTGATCCTTATTACAGTAATCTGGGTCTGTATATCAATTTGACCGACCAGCCGGTACCCGACCGAGGCGACACATCGGAACGGGAGATATATCAGGATCTGTTATTACGTTCTCATAAACCCAGATTTATCCTGCTGGAAGCCAGTATTTACCCCATGCCGGTATTAGGTGCCTATATTCGAGAGCAGCACGAGAATTTCTATCAGGATGCGGAATTGGGCCAAAAACAGAATTTGGTGGGCATTCTTACTGCGGGTTTTGAGGAACCCTATGCGCTGTCGCTATTTTTGGGGAATATGGTGACCTATGGTGTGGATCAGTCCGTCGAGGGAAAAAATAAAGGATTTATGGGGTATCTGTTAAGTTATGGGGATAAGCATTTACTTAACAATGAAGTTATTGATGATAACTGGATCGAATTTGAGTGGAAAATCAAAGGCAATATAGTCAGAGCACAGCGTAAACTGGACTGGAGCTTCAGGTTAGGGGCCAAGTGGCATGATCATCAATCGATTGCCGATGCCATTTATTTTGGAATTCGTCGAGATCAATTGAATATCAACCGAGCCTGGCTATCTTTCCTGGATAATAGTGGTGTCGATGTCTATTTTGAATTTGACCAGGATACGCTGGATTTAACCCAGCAGAGATTACTGGTGCATAAAAATATTCCCCTGGAAGGATCGAAAAAAATATTTACCCTGAGTAGTGGCCTGATACGCACTACGGACAAGCGCTACCTGGCGCCATTGCAGGAAAATACGGATTTACAGATCGTCATCATTCCCTCGATTAAATTTTAATTACCATCAACTGATTGATTTCTATAGATAAAAATATTTATTTCATACATGTGTAACATGCTGTATTGACTGTATTCAATATTCGACAATATACTTGTCATATTAAATGACAATCAGGTTGTCAAAGGCATCCCATGGAAAACATACAGCATTCTTCATTGCTCCAGGTTGTACTCAATACGCAACAATTGGCGATAAAGTTGTCAGCAATTTATTCCAGCTTTTACAGAAAGCATGGGATCAATGCCGGTCAGAAATCATTAATGGATGTGCTAGCAGATAACGGCCCTTTAACTGTGCCCCAACTGGCCACGCACAAACAGGTCAGTCGACAGCATATTCAGTCAATAGTTAATCATCTGAAAGATAAATATCTGGTGGAGCTGGTTGAAAATCCTGCGCATAAACGTTCTGTGATAATTCAGTTATCGAAACAGGCTGAGCAGCAATTGAAACAGATAAAAGTAGTGGAGGACAGGCTGCATACTGTAATCGCAGATAGATTTCTGCAGGAGGACCTGGAACTTACCGCCAGAACCCTGCGCGGACTGACGATGGTGCTGGCGACCACTGAGTTTCAGAATTTTCTGGATGGAAGTTAAGATTGAGGTTAAATAAGGGCTGGCATACACCTGGTTCAATGACTTATTGATATAACAGGTGCTTTTGAAATTATCCACAAAAACTGTGGATAACTTTGTGGATAGCTTATGTATTCTGGCTCAAATCATTATCCTTACGGCATTTGTATTAAATTGATCGTTTTTTGAGCATGTATTTGATTTTCTTTAAAAAACAATTACTTACAAATTTGTTTAAAAAAATCTTGACATCGAGACTCTATTAATTACCGCTAATTTGGGTTATAAAGGCCTTGCACTGGCATTGTGCATAACTTTCCCCTGAAGGTATACCAACTGAGGCCCTGGACATGAAAAAATCAACTGCATGTGTTTATCTCGGGGTAGAGCTGGCCAGTTATGGTTTTGGGGATCAGCACCCGTTTGGCCCGCAGAGGCATCAGGCATTTCAACAGGCCTTCGAAGATCAGCAGCTTGATAAACTGGTAAGTGTTCTCAAACCGGTGCTGGCTGATCGATCGGTTATTGAGTTATTTCATAGCCGTGATTATGTTCAGCAGGTCATTGATAAATCAGCCTCAGGTAAAGGTTTTTTAGACTATGGTGATACACCCGCCTTCAAAGGGGTGTTTGAAGCTGCGAGCTATGTGGCCGGCACAGTGATCGATGCCGTTGACCGGTTGCTATCAAATGAATTCCAGCATGCGTTTATCCCTATTGCCGGTTTACATCATGCCAGACGTAATGGTGCTGCCGGATTTTGTGCCTTTAATGATTGCGGCATAGCGATTGAATATTTGAAGACCAGAGGGCTCAAGCAGATTCTGTATGTCGATATCGATGCCCATCACGGTGATGGGGTGTTTTATGGTTTTGAAGATGACCCTGGCCTGATATTTGTGGATGTGCATGAATCAGGTGATTATTTATATCCAGGCACAGGTTCTGCTGAAGAAACGGGCAAAGCTGAAGCAGAAAGTTTCAAATTAAATATTCCGATGCGGCCAGATGCCAGAGATGATGACTTCTATAAAGTCTGGGAAAACGTGGAGACATTTATAGATCGATTTGAGCCGGAATTTATTCTGTTACAGTGTGGTGCAGACAGTCTGGCTGGGGACCCTATTACCGATATGAAATATAGCGATGCGGCTCACGCGCATGCGACTAGCCGATTGGTTGAGATAGCGAAGCAAAAATGTAATGGGCGATTACTTGCCATGGGCGGCGGCGGTTACAACCATGATAATATCGCCAGGGCATGGACGGCGGTGGTAAAAAATTTAATTAGCTGAATTCAAATAACGGATAAAAACACAACGATCCTCTCGATATAACTGTTCTGGAATAATATTATCAGCAAAAAACATCTCACATATAGCAACTGTCATATTCTGTATGACAGTTCTGTTATCGATAGTCCTGATCCTATGCTATTTGATCCGAAATGGCTGCATGCTCATGGTGAAACTGAACAAATAAAAACCGGCCGCGGCGATGCCTGGCTGATTAATTATCAGGAGCATGACTGGGTACTAAGACGGTATCGTCGTGGTGGCATGGTGGCAAAATTCAACAAAAAATATTATCTCGGCTGGTGCCTGGAAGCGACACGGGCATGGAAAGAATGGCATTTACTATATGCCATGCATGAACTTGGTCTGCCAGTGCCCCGGCCGGTAGCAGCTACTGTGTGCTGGTCATATAGTCGATTAGTACCTGTTTATCAGGCCGGTATTTTGATCAATAAAATACCGGGTGCAGAAACACTGGCCGATAAACTGAAAAAAGATTCCTTAAGTGAAACAGAATGGAATGCAGTAGGCAGGTGTATTCGCAAATTTCATGACGCCTCTGTTTTTCATGCTGATTTGAATGCGGATAATATTTTATTTGATGAAAATCAGAAGATATATCTTATCGATTTTGACCGTGGTGAGTTTAGACAATCGAACCACTGGAAAAACAGTAATCTCGATCGGTTGAATCGCTCGTTAACCAAGTTAATGTATTTGAATGCCAGATTTTATTACGCTGCCTCATGCTGGAATTATCTTCTCAATGCTTATAAAAATGGATAGGTTCTGTTTTATAAATAACAGGTCATTTGTATTCATTGCGGGTGAGTTGTCTGTTTTCTTTCCAATCAACATGTCGCCGTAAATCAATACAGCGCGTCGCTATTTAATCCTTACTTTTTATAACTGGTTTATTTTAATTCCTGAGAGTAATCTGTTTAATTGATACGGGCAGGACAAGTAATTATCCAGCTACTGTATCGGATACGGCTACCTCATTAAGGAGTAGCGATATGGCTGATATTATTCATCGAATTGGAGTCGCAGCACCTGCCGCAGATATTTATAAGGTGCTGACCACAAATGAAGGTTTGTCACGATGGTGGACCACTGACACATCGGGTGCCGGTGATGCAGGTTCAGTTATTGAATTCAGATTCAATGGCGATGGTCCGGATTTTGAGGTGGCGGAATTGCAAACTGATACATTGGTGAAATGGAAACATTACGGGAAAATGCCAACTGCATGGATGGGAACTGAAGTGATCTTTGAACTGAAAAGCAGTAATGAGCAAACGTACCTCAGCTTTACCCATGCAAACTGGAAAGAGCCATCCGATTTTATGGCGCACTGCAGTACCAAGTGGGCTGTTTTTTTATTAAGTCTTAAAGATGCGATTGAAACAGGTGCTGGCAGGCCCTTCCCGAATGATATACACATTGATCATGATGAGTAGTCTATCAGTTATTTAGATAGCTTCTATAGAGTTCATCTAAGCGGCGAAAATATCTGGAAGCGACCTGGGTAGCCGATTGCATTACGGCCGCGGCATTTTTTTCCAATGATTCTTTCTGGCTTTTATTGCCCAGCAGATGCAGTAAATTATCGCCTAATTCTTCGGTAGTTTTTACCTCCAGACAGCCATTGTTTGCTATTAACAGTTCTACTTCAGACTGGAAATTAAAATAGTGCGGTCCTGTGATAATGGCTTTGCCTAAATAAGCGGGTTCCAGCAGATTCTGTCCGCCGTGTGGTACCAGCGAACCACCCATAAATACAATGTCGGCGCCACGCATAAAACTGACCAGTTCACCCACGGTATCGGCCAGATATATGTCGGTGGTACTAGTTATAGTTTGCTGTTTGCTGCGGACGGCTATGTCAAGGTCAAGGGGTGCCAGTTGTTGCAGGATGGATCTGGTTCGTTCCGGGTGTCTCGGTGCAATAACCAGCAGGTGGTTGTCTGGCTGCAGTTTTTTCCAGAGCTGGGCCAGTTGCAGTTCTTCATTGTCGTGGGTTGAGGCGGCCAGGATGTAGGGTCTGGAGGTGAAATTATCGAGTTGATTTTCGCTGTCAGAAATATGCAGCGAAAATTTAAGATTGCCCAGGACTTCCAGTTTTTCCGGGCTTGCCCCAAGCTGAATAAAGTTATTTTTTTCCTGATCGTTACGAACCAGTATTTTATCTACCAGATTTAAGCTTGCTTTATATTGCTGTTTTATCCAGTTACTGGTGTTGAGTGTCTTGTGCGATAGACGGCCATTAATAATTGCAATTGG
>JAPHRO010000070.1 GCA_026195895.1 Gammaproteobacteria bacterium | reverse complement strand
CTGTCATCCCAACTAAAAAATGCTGTCATCCCAACTAGAAAATGCTGTCATCCCAACCTAAAAAATGCTGTCATCCCGACCTAAAAAATGCTGTCATCCCGACCGAAGCGGAGGGATCTTGATCTTCACACCATTTATAACTTTTCCTTTCGCCTTGTTGGCGAGTTACTTTCTTTGCTTGTACAAAGAAAGTAACCAAAGAAATACACCCCGGCACAGTCTTGAAGCGACCGAGCATTGTTTTATATCAGTGCTCTTGTAAATACGTGTGTTGAGTGTATGGCTTTGTTGCCGGGTCGTTTTGATTCGCCGTCCTGGCTCAACAAAACTAAATCCGCCGTCCATGGCGGATTGACCCTGTGGGGTGATAATGCTCGGTTGACTGTGATGGGGAGTGTTAACTCATTAAATATTCAATGATTAATGATAGAGATTTGTTAGATTAAAGAAATAAAAAAAGAGGGAAAGATAAGACTAAGCGCTCAATAGTATTCATACTATTGACGAATTATTCATCGTGACTAATATGTGTGCTTAGGCATATCGGTAGATGAGTTTTAATTATTATGAAATGGAGCGTTTTTTATGCTCCGTGATCTATAGTTTAATTGGTAGACGCTTGAGATTTTTATTTTACCGGTTGGTTGCCTGCTCTGTTTTACAAGTGGTTATACAGAAGAAGCTCATATACTGGGGTAACCAAATTAAAGGGGTCGGAGCCCTTAGAACAATAGAGATCAATAGGGTGGACTCGATTGAAAGATGAATATAAGGCAGCAGATCTCATTTGTTTGATCCATATTTCCGTGTCTTCTTTTTAAAACGGCGTTGGTGTCTGGTAATCTACAACTAGAATGCAACAATCATAATATTCGAGGAGTAATCGATAATGAGAATTTCAATTTTTGCAATCGCCCTTTGCATGTTGGGTGCCAGTGTACAGGCCGAAGAGGAGAAACAAACCAGGCAAGTTTTCCTGCGGCCGGGGGTGTTGAGTGTCGAGGTTATGCATAACGGTAAACCGGTGAAGTTGATGCGTGATCAGAACCTCAAGAACCATATTGTTAAATTCTTCCGTCCGACTTATCGCGGTAAGATACAGCCGATGCATCCGTTTGCACCGCATGCCGTGGAGACGATTGGCGAGTGGGAAATGATTGAATACCTGCAGCAGAAGTCTGCAGGCGATGACTCACTGATGATTATCGATTCCCGTACACCGGACTGGGTAAAGCGCGGTACGATTCCGACTGCCGTGAATATTCCGTTCACCGAGTTCAAGACAAGTGAAAGGGCGATGGAGATCATGGAGGATCAGTTCAATGTAACGATCGCTGATACCTGGGACTTCTCCTACGCCAAAACCCTGGTGATGTTCTGTAACGGTATCTGGTGTCCGCAGTCGCCGACCGCAATCAGGAAGCTACTCTCAATGGGTTACCCGGCTGCGAAGATCAAGTATTTTCGGGGTGGTATGCAAAACTGGTCATCGCTGGGCCTTACCGTGGTTTATCCTGAAAAGAAATGACGATCTTGAATATTTAAAGGGGGATAGCCACTTTATATGGTGGTTTCAAAATGGCCATTGGGGAAATGAAGCGGACGTGGCTCTGACCCTTTTAATTAAACCCTTTTTGATTAACTACTTATAGGACTCCATATAGAGTGGGTATAGAACGGATTCTTCTCTTTTTATACGTTTAGTTAATACCTCGCCGATCGTATCAAAATCTTTGGAAAATATTTCTGCCAGATCCGTATCAACACCGATGGCTTCGTACTTTTTAAGAAAATTCATAGCGGTTTTGGCAATATCATCCATCTCTTTTCGGAAGCCGCGAATTAATTCTAAATTAGTTTCATCACCACGGAGCATATGATCGAGGTATATATAAAGTCGTACATTTTCGGTAAGCAAATGCCCCTGTAGATCACCGCGAAAATCATTGAGACGCGTGGATACCGCTGGGTAGTCACCATTGTCAAATAATGTTTTTATTTCGGTGTAAATACCAAACAGATTCTGATGATCATTCTTTAAATCATTAATCAATTCCGGGTCATAGTGAATGTCTGTCCCGGGTGCAGCTTTATACTCACTTGGTGAATTCTCGTTGAATTTATCTACTGGTTTTTTACGCTTCAAGAAACCAAACATAAAACCTCCTAACATGGCCCTGTTTAGCATGCCGATGTTAAATACAGCGGCCATCTGCTGGATGGGAAAATATATACGTATTATAGACCAATAAATGAGCTTACAGATTTCAGCTTTTTCTAATATAGATATCTCCTGGAATTGCCTTATTTAAACTATTCACAAGAAGGAGTCTGGAGCGTAAACCCTGATTTAATCTTATTGGGGAATAAAATGGGGCGCTACCCTTTAAATCTTTTTTTTCATGCAAAGTGAGGCTTTTTTGGTTTTTGGAGTGTCCGTTTGTGTCCGGACTTAATCTGGAGTTTTAAATCATTGATAACGTTTTCTTTCGTCTTTCAGGTCAGGCAAGTCTATTTATAATTGCCCCATGCGATTTTATCTTTGCTTGTGCATAGATGAACTTTCTATATCAATACGCCTTATCAATTGGTGCTGAAGCCTCTAATAATCATTTTTCAGCAGGGATTCCAGAAACCCAAGGAATAACCTGTTCTTAATAAACTTTATCATTATAAAAAGTATGCTATATAGTAAGTGGTTTGCTCTAGAAAAATATGCTTCGAGCATTGAGTGGAACTTCTGGTGTATGGCGAATATGAATAATTAGCAGGAGTATCGCCATGATTATCAAAGATTGTAATTTAAGGGATTCAGCATGAACAAAATACTCAACAATAAATATAATCATGCCAGCAAGGCCAGAAAATAAGTTAAGGGAAATTCTTCGAATAACTCGTTAATGTCAAACCTGTCCGATCCAGTAGTCTCGACTAATCAGGCGCCAGACGCGGCTGAAAACAGGTCTAAGAAGCAGCCAGCTTTATTTGAAAATCTCTGGCTGCAAATTTCATTTGTTACGATTATTTATATTGTGCTGGCCCTGTTGGGTAGCTTGCTGTCATTGCACGACGTAGAAGCTTATGACGTGTATGCATTGTCTATATGGCCAGCAGCCGGTATGGCGTTTGCAGCATTGCTTCTGTGTGGCAACCGCTGTTGGCCGGGCATCTGGCTGGGCGCTTTTATTGCTGATGTTATTTTGCAACCACCCAGTGCTGGAATAGTGCTTGCTGCGATTATTGCCACGGGTGTTACTTTGCAGGCAATACTGGGCGCAGCACTGACACGGCAATTATTTGCCTCAGAACTGCCATTATCCCGTGAAAAAGATATTTTAGGTTTTTTAATACTGGCCGGGCCGCTTGCCTGTCTGGTATCGGCAAGCTTTGGAATACCTGCCCTGTATGGTTTAGGCTCACTGGCGTTAGATGAAGTCATCAGTCACTGGCTGATATGGTGGATCAGCAATACCCTGGGTGTGCTTATATTTGCACCTGTCATATTAATTATCTGGCCAGGTGCGAAGTCTATCTGTCGCGGGAACGGCATCTTTGTAGTATTGCCGCTATTTATTACTGCCATATTACTGGTTGCCGGCAATATGGGATTTCTTTACCTGGAGCAAAGCCAGGCAAGGGAGCAAGCAGACAAACTGATGGCTGACCCCCATATTTCAGGATTTCATAGCTTGCCGGATGTGATCGAACCGCTGCGCGGTATGGAACGGTTTTTCAGTGCGAGTGAAAATGTCACCCGTGATGAATTTGCAAGCTATGCTACTTATTTCTCACGGCATCCAGCCATAGTGTCTGTGGATTGGGCGCCACGGTTGGCTAACAAAGACGTTCACGAATTTGAATCCGCATTGAAGATGGAAGGTCTGATTCAGCATCAACTATTTGAACTGGATTCAGCAGGCATGCCCGTACCTATCGCGAAGGACGACGTATATTTTCCTGTCTTATACACAGAGCCGTTTGAACATAATCAATCGGTAGTGGGGCTGGATCACAACTTTGAACATCCTCGAAGACTGGCTATGGTAACGGCCCAGGAAACGGGTGAGCTTTCAGCAACCCCGGTGATTCCCCTGTTGCGCACAGATATTCAGGCCGTTCTGGCGTTTATGCCGGTTTATAAGAATGGGTATATACCAAGTGAACTGTCACTGGAACAACGGCCGGAAACCTTACGTGGTTTTATTGTCGGTGTTGTTGATATAACTAAATTGCTGGCTCCACTTGTTCGCATTGGTGAAGAACGGCAACTGGGGTACCGTTTAACGGATATCACGCCTGGAATGTCTCATCAGCTTATAACGACAACCTTGCCTGCAAACCTAAGCCCAGAGTGGGAGTGGGAAGAATCCTTTGCCAATCGCACCTGGTTGCTGGAGATGCAACCGCTTGAGGACTACTGGCATCCCTGGACCAGTATTGGATCACGGATGTATCTCGGATTTTCCATGCTGGCTGCATTTCTGGTGGCGTTTGCAGCCCTGAGTGCAGCAGGGCGTCAGGCAGCTACTCTTTTAGAAGTAAAAAATCGTACTGCTGAGTTACGACAGGAATTATACACACGTCGCATCATAGAAAAAGCTTTACGTGATAGTGAGCAGGATCTTGAGATTACCCTGCATTCAATTGGTGATGCCGTATTGGCAACAGATGGCAACCGGTGTATTACCCTGATGAATCCCATTGCAGAACAGCTCACAGGCTGGTCATTGTATGAGGCAAAAGGACGGCCAATAGAAGATGTGTTTAATATTATCAACGAGAAAACCCGGCAACCTAGTTTAATTCCGGTGGATGATGTCTTGCGAACCGGAGAAGTGCACGGCCTCGCCAACCATACCGTTCTCATTTCTAAAGATGGTACGGAGTACCATATTGCAGACAGCGCAGCCCCCATTCGTGATCATGATAATAAAGATGTGATACGGGGTGTGGTGCTGATTTTCCGCGATGTTGGTGAGGAGCGTGAAATAACCCGCCAGCTTGAACAGGCGAGAGAAGATGCTGAACAGGCAAGCCAAGCAAAATCTTTATTTCTTGCCACCATGAGCCACGAAATACGTACACCCATGAATGGTGTATTAGGGTTGGTCGATGTTTTGTCGCACAGTAATTTATCGGTACATCAGGTTGATCTAGTTTCGACAATTCGTCAGTCCGCAACAACTCTCCTGGCTATTATTGATGACATTCTGGATTTCTCCAAAATTGAAGCCGGAAAACTGGAAATTGAATATGCGCCGGTTTCAATTCTTGATCTGGTTGAAGGCCTGTGTAATTCGCTGGTTCCGATCGCATCACAAAAAGGTGTTGACCTTGCCCTGTTTATTTCACCGGAAGTACCGGATCGAGTATTAGCTGATGATGTACGTTTGCGGCAGATACTTTATAACCTGATCGGAAATGCCATAAAGTTTTCCAACGCTGATGCGATAAAGCGTGGCCGAGTGTCAATCAGAGTAACCCTTGCGCATAAATCGCCATTACAACTGGCAATAAGTATTTCCGATAACGGTATCGGTATGGCGCCTGAAACCATCAATGCTTTGTTTAATCCTTTCACCCAGGCGGAAGCATCAACCACTCGCCGCTTTGGCGGTTCAGGCCTTGGCCTTACCATCTGTAAGAGGTTAGTGGAATCGATGCAGGGTGATATAGCTGTAGAAAGTAAACCCGATGAAGGCTCTACATTTACCCTGACATTACCTTTTGATGTGGCTGAACAGGAAGTAACGCATCCGCAACTGGATTTATCCGGATTAAATTGTATTGTTGTGCAAAATGCTGGATTTAATGCAGATGATATTCAAATTTATCTTGAATATGCTGGCGCCAGTATAAAGCAGGTGGCAGATATTGAATCAGTAGCTAATGTAATACCTGGTTTAATTATGCCGGTAGTGGTTATTCAGTACACAGGGCATGAAAAATTATTAATGAATCCTGCTTTAGATGCCCTGGGTGATGTACGTCATTTATTAATCACGCGTGGACGTCGGCGTCGAGCACGTGTTGAAACGCCCACGGTTGTTTCACTGGATGGTAATGCACTGCGTCGGCAGGCATTGATTCGTGCAGTAGCAGTGGCTGCAGGCCGAGCTTCACCCGAAATATTCCAGCAGACTGCAGAATTTAAATTACCAGAAGATGTGATGCAGGTACCTACTGTGGATGAGGCTCGTACACAGGGACATCTCATTCTTGTTGCAGAAGATGACGATATTAATCAGAAGGTTATTTTGCAGCAGCTTGCACTGCTGGGTTATGCAGGAGAAGTGGCAAATAATGGCACTGAGGCATTGCAAATGTGGCGCCAGGGCAATTATGGGTTGTTACTGACCGATTTGCATATGCCGGAAATGGATGGTTATACCTTAGCAAGCAAAATCCGCGAGGAAGAGGCCGGCCGGAAACGCATTCCTGTTATCGCCCTTACCGCAAATGTTTTACATGGTGAAATAAACAATGTGCGTTCTGCCGGCATGGATGATTATATGACCAAACCGGTTCAACTAAAATTGCTCAAGTCCGCGCTGGAAAAATGGCTGCCTGATACCGGTTATCAAACAGCCGCCAGGCCAGTCAATTCAAATAGTGCCATTGCTTCCTCGGATGAACTGCTTGATATAAATGTATTGAAAAATATGGTTGGTGATGACCCGGTAATCCTGAATGATTTTCTGAAGAGCTATGTGGACAGCCTGAATCAATATGCCAATGAAATAAATGATGCATTCATCACCGGTGAAATTAAAAAAATAGCGTCCGTGGCGCACAAGCTCAAGTCATCATCCTATGCTGTTGGTGCGCAAACCATGGGGGATAGCTGCAAAGAACTGGAAGATGCCGGGAAAGTGGCTGATAAAGTGAGTGTATCCAATGTCATAGCCCGCTTTGAATTCATTCGAACGGAACTCGTCACAGAAATTATGCAATTGCTGAAACAATATTAGACAGGTACATGGAGCAGTCATGAAAATAATGTTAATTGACGATGAGCCATTTATTCTTAATCTGTTAACTCGGCAGATTATGGATTTGGGGTTTAATAACATTATCAGTTTTAGCCGTGCTGACGAAGCACTAAAGCTGATTCATACAGGCGTCAATTCAATTGGAATGATTTTTTGTGACCTTCAGATGCCGGAAATTGATGGGATAGAGGTGGTTCGTAAGCTGGTACAGGCAAAATACAAAGGTGGACTTGTGCTGGTTAGTGGCGAAGATGAACGTGTTCTGCACACCGCTGAAAAACTTGCCAGGGCGCATGAATTAAGAGTTCTTGGAAGTCTTAAAAAACCGGTATTACCTGAACAGATCAAACGCATGCTTGAATTAAATGCGGGTTACACCGATTGTTCAAATAATAAAATTCGTAGAGTATACGCTGCGGATGAAATATATCAGGCCATAACAAACAAAGAATTAGTAAATTATTACCAACCGCAGATGCATCTTGCTACAGGTAAAATCACCGGCGTTGAATCACTGGTACGCTGGCAACACCCGGTCGATGGTTTAATTTTTCCGGATCAATTTATTGGTGTCGCCGAAGAATTTGGCTTGATTGATGGTCTTTCTCAGCAGGTTCTATCAATGGCTTTGGCAGACGCACGAATCTGGCAGGATGAAGGATATAAGCTTAAGCTTTCCATCAATGTTTCTATGGATAATCTTGCCGTTCTGGATTTTCCTGAATTGATAATAAAAGAAACGGTAAAGGCAGGATTTCCTCAGGAAAATCTGATTCTTGAAGTGACCGAAAGCAAACTGATGAAAGACCCCCTGGCAGTACTTGATATTCTCACCAGATTGCGTTTAAAGCATTTTGGGCTTTCCATTGATGATTTTGGTACTGGGCACTCGTCGCTGGCGCAATTACGGGATCTACCATTTGATGAATTGAAGATCGACCGTGGCTTTGTTCATGGTCTGAGCAAAGATGCATCTCTTAATGCAATTTTTAAAGCAAGCATAGCAATGGCAAAAAAACTGGGGATGAAAACCGTTGCCGAAGGCGTGGAAGATATGGATGATCTGGAGGTGTTACAGCGTTCGGGCTGTGATCTGGTGCAGGGTTATCTGATAGCGAAGCCAATGCCCAGTGAGTCTTTGTTGGCGTGGCTCAAAAATCAACATAAATTCTTTGGCGCTTAGGTTTTTGTTGGTTTGAGATAAGGTTTCCAGAGGGAGAGGGTTATGGAAGAGTGTAATATTTTATTTATTATCGAAAACAAGTTGATGGCTGATGAGCTTGTCAAAGAAATTAAAATAAGCGTAAGTCGTATTACAATAGCTGAAAATGCGGAAGATGCAGTTGCTAAGCTGGATGAGGTTAAGCCAAATATCATACTGTTTTATACAACATTAATAGCTGATTCTCAGGCTATATACTTCACTTTATACAAAAAATCCAAATTCATTTATGAGATTAAACACCGGCCAATTGTATTGTGCAATTTGACAGATATTGATACGGCCCATGATAAATGTATTCGTGAGGTATTTTTTGATTATGTGGTAGTTTCTGCAAGATTTGACAGAATCAGGATTAATTTGTCATTAAGAAATGCCTTGAAATCAATGACTCAGGAAGACGCCCTGTTAAATTATCGTGATTTGACAAAAACAGGTAAGCAACTTGGCAGACAAAATCAGAAAATGGCAACAACAATCGGTTCGGCTAATACCTTGCTTGAAGATAATAAAAAAACATTCGATATTTTATCAGATAAGGTAAAAAATGATGTCAATCAATTGTCAAATATACTAAAAAACGACAAATCGATAACTTCCAGTTCTACAGCTACTGATGCAATAGATAATGAGCTAAACACTTTTTCTCACGAGCTTATAGAAAAAACGATAAATGAATCAAAAAATAAGGTGCTGTCCGTTATTAGTGGTTACACTAACAAGCTGGAATCTGGTCAGAGAAAAATTAATGATTCTCTCACCGATCTGGACAGGCTTTCGGCGAAAGCTCCCAAAAAAATACTTATTATCGAAGATAATGAAGTATATGGAGACATGGTGCGTACCATGCTTGAAAAAGAAAAAGGTTACGATGCGAAAGTGGCACGTACAATTCATCAGGGAATGGTGTCACTGATTCGTGACAAACCTGATCTGGTGTTGCTCGATTATGAACTGGAAGACGCAGATGCCGTTATTTTGCTGGAGAAGGTGAGTGCTTTGCCTGCAGTAAGAGATATACCGATTATAATGTTGACTTCCCATGATGATAGCGATGTCTACACCACCACACTGATGCTTGGTGCCAGGGAATTCATTAACAAACCGGCATCAAAAGAAATTATTCTTGAAAAAATTCAGAAATACATATAATTAGTTCGCTGAAGAAAAGCTCTTATCTATCCAGGGGATTGAAAGTGTCCGTTAAACGGGGCGCTACCCTTCAAATACTGCCCAATAATAATTTGTTTTCTTTTAGGCCTTGTTTTTCCAGTATTCTTCTGATTGGAATCTGGCGGCCTTTTAGCAACTGAAGATCACCGGATTTCTGAAACAGCGTTTGCGGGTCAGGAGATAAAAGATTTTATTTTACATGCCAAAAACCTAACTTGCTGTTTTTATTAGGGCTGTAATATTTACACCGCTTCCGGTGGTTCCCGGGTTTCAGGGTGTCTTGTTGTGCTTAATCGAGAATCATGCTATCTGGAAAGGATATAAATACCAGTGAGGGTAGTTATATGCTTGATACATTCGCAAAAAAGACCAACCTTCCTTTTAATTGTCGTATGTTATGCGTATCTCTTATAGGTGGTTCTCTTGCACTAGTTATTATCTTTTTATTCTTTTATATGGACTATATCTCCATTGAAGTCGCTATCGGGATATCAATGGGTCTATTTGTTATGCTGGGTTTGTATGAATCTTTTTTAGTCAGTCTGGTCGCCAGGCGATTGTTTAAAGATATGGATAAAAAAATCAAACAGTAGAGTATTTGTCCTCCCTCAGCTAGACTGAATAAATGTAGTGGTCAACTTGTCCCCGGTATTAATTTGAGTTTTTCTTTGGCTACAACAGGTGACAGAGCATCGTTTATTATAACAGGGCGCTAGCCTTTATAAGATCAATGGCTCAGACTCGATTGTAAAAAAGGTGCCGAAGGAATTAAAAATTGATCAACTGTATCAATTAGTTAGATAATAACCCCTCTGTCATCTTAAGCCACTTGTCACCTTTATTCATTTAATGCACTCTGAACCCCTATGTATCTAGATTCTTTCATCACCTCGGCTCTGCTGGTTCTGGTCGCGACTTCGATCGCGGTTATATTATTTAAATATTTGCAGTTGGGTTCGGTGCTGGGCCTGCTGGTGGCGGGAATCGTCGTTGGGCCCTATTCGCCGGGACCTATCGCTACCGAACATGTTGAAGACGTGCGCCACTTTACCGAGCTGGGTGTGGTTTTACTGTTGTTCCTGATTGGTATTGAGATGAAACCCAGTCGTCTCTGGGCCATGCGGCGCGATGTGCTGGGGCTGGGTTCTTTGCAGATTCTGTTCTCAGGTCTGGCCATTGGTAGTTATTTCATGGTCTACCAGCAACGCTGGGAAGTCGCGTTGTTAATCGGCCTGACGTTCGCCCTGTCGTCGACTGCTTTTGTGCTACAGCTCCTGCAGGAAAGGGGTGAAATTGCCAGTAAGCATGGTACTACCGCCTTTTCAGTATTGTTGATGCAGGATATCGCTATTGTGCCTCTGCTGGCCATTGTCCCGCTGATGGCGGTTACTACAGGCCCCGAATCGGTGGCTACTGCACGTTGGGAGCAGGTCATCATAATTATTGGCGCAATGGTGCTGTTAGCGGCTTTTGGCCGCTATGTTATTCCTTTTGCGCTTAACCTGCTTGCGCGTCAGCATAACAAGGATGGATTTTTACTGGTGGTTATTCTGGCGGTAATTTTTGCGGCCTGGGCGATGCATCTGGCGGGTGCTTCTATGGCACTGGGTGCCTTTATCATGGGGATGTCTTTATCCGGCTGCCGCTTCCGACATCAAATTCAGGCGTCTATCGAGCCTTTTAAGGGCGTCCTGCTGGGGCTGTTTTTTGTTGCGGTCGGCATGTCCATCGACTTCCGTTCCCTGGCTCTTGAAATAACACTGTTTGCCCAGCATACGGCGGTTATTATCAGTCTGAAAATTATTGTACTGTTTATACTGGTGATGGCTTTTGGCTATTCACGAAAAATTGCCACCCGGGTTTCCCTGCTGCTGGCTCAGGGCGGTGAGTTTGGCTTTGTGCTGTTCGGCTCAGCCAAAGCTTTGCAGGTCATCGATGATACAACCTTTATTCATGCTATCGGAATTATTTCGGTCAGCATGCTGCTCACGCCTGTTATGGCGCACCTGGCTAACAGGTTGACACGTAACTTGTCGGAGGCAGGCGAAACCGCTTCGGATTTTACGGATTCAATTCATAATAGCCCGGATAAAAAGGTGATCATTGGTGGCTATGGGCGGGTGGGGCACGCCGTTGCCGTGCTATTGCATAACAGTGGTGTACCGTTCGTGGCGTTTGATACCGATCCCCGGCTGGTTCTGCAGGGGCAGAATGATGGTTTTCCGGTGTATTATGGTGATATTGGTGACCTGGATCTGCTCAATGCTCTGCACACTGAACATGCTCTGCTGGTTGTACTGACCATAGATCATGGATCCACCGCCGAGCGAGCGGTGTCACATATCCGCAACAGTTTTCCAGCCATTCCCGTCATTGCCCGTGCCCGTGATCTGGCCTCTGTCAGCAAGTTACTTGAGGCAGGGGCTACCCATGCCTATCCCGAAGCGCTGGAAAGCAGCCTTCGACTGGGAGGACTGGCTTTGCAGATTCTCAATATACCTCAGGAAGATGTTGATCTATTAATGGAGGGTGTGCGCTCTGATCAATACAAACTGGTTGAACGAGAAAAACCGAGTACAGACTGAATTAAATAAAGGGGTCTTAGCCTTTAAATAAGACTCGTTTTTTGCCGCAATAAAACTAAATCTGTCGTCCCTGTCGGATTAACCTCTGGCTACGATAATGCAGGGTTGACTGCGAACAGGAACGGGACTAGTTACACTTTAAACTGGTTAACCGCGCTTTTGAGTTTGTTAGTTAGCTTAACCAGTTCGTTACTTTCTTCCATCACTTCCTGTGCTTTTGTTACGGTAGTGTGAGAAGCCTGGTTGATATTAATGATGCTGAGGTCTATGTCTTCGGTCATTTTTTGCTGGTCAAGTGTTACAGTAGAAATCTGGCTGTTCATTTCGTTAATGTGGGTGACAGCCGCGGTAATTTTATCAAGTGCTTCACCTGCCTCGGTGGCATTTTCAACACTCGCGTTGGCACGATCATTCCCCCCGTCCATTACCTGTACCGCATCAAGTGCTGCACTTTGTAGTTGCTGAATCATTGTTTGAATTTCTTCTGTTGATTGCTGTGTCCGTCCTGCCAGGGTGCGAACTTCATCGGCAACGACAGCAAATCCTCGTCCCTGTTCACCAGCGCGAGCAGCCTCAATTGCCGCATTAAGTGCCAGCAGGTTGGTCTGATCTGCAATGCCACGAATAACATCAAGCACGGATCCAATACCTTCGCTGTCTGATTTTAATCGATGGATAACTTCATTTGCCTGATTGACCTCATTAGCCAGCTCTCGAATGCTGACAACCGTGCGGCCAACAATATTTTTTCCATTTTGTGCTTCCGTCTCTGCATTTTGCGCAGCTTCAGCCGCTGCCTCTATATTTCTTGAGACTTCCTGTACCTTGTCGGTCATCTGGTTCATTGCCGTGGCAACATTATCGGTATCCTTCTGTTGACGCATGATTTCATTAGCGGTGACATTACTAATCTCACTGACATGGCCTGTTCTTAGCAATAACTCATCGGTGCTCTCGTAAACCTGGGTCATGCTTTCATGGACTTTTGAAACAAAGCGGTTGAAGTGTGCGCCCAGTCGGTCAAAGCCATCCTGGCTATGTATCTCAATGCGACGACGAAGATCACCTTCGCCATCACAGATATCAATGAAGCGACCTTCCAGTTGCTGAATACGGCGACGTACCAGTTTTATAAACAGCAGGTAAACCCCGATCACCACACCACTCAAAACGACAAACATCACTATGGTCACTCGGGTTGCCGCACCCGCAATGGTGGGTTGAACAATCCCTTCAATACCCGCAGCAACCGCATTTTTCTTATCTGCAGAGATATACTGGGAAACTTCTGTATTTAATTCATCCATCAACACGTCGCTGATATGAGAAGTCTGGACCTGAATTAACATGGCGACGATAACGAAAAATATCCCTAATACGATAGCTAGTGAGCTGGCAAACTTAACTGCCAGGGATAGACGATTCATGAATTTCAACTGGCTTGATGTTTCCACTTGTTATCCTTAATACGAAATACAGATAGTGTGAGCAATGATTAATTTATTAGTCTAAATTACCATGATTTTCTAGAGGGGTGAGCTAAAATTGAAATCATTTAATATCCTGTAACAATTTGTAACAAAATGAATTGCATTAATGGGGTTGAATAAATGGGATGCCAGCCTTTAAATCAGGAAGCAATGCCGAAGGGCTTCGCTACGGTCGAGATGACAGAACTGAGTTAACTAACGGGACAGCACTGACATGCAATAGCTAAAAACAGCATAAGGAATTGCTGATGCCCAGACTGGCAGGGACTGTATTTGCCGAAATAGCTCATCACATAGTGCAAACAGGCAGTTATCGGCAAGATGTGTTTTTCTAATAAAGGGGACGGCCTGGCTCAGTCATAAATTCAGGGGTGACAAATGTTACACAGGTTTATTTATTGGCTATGCTAGTATCAGTGAAGAAATAATAAATGAAATTATTCCAATAAATGATTAAATGAGTGTGTTCTATGAATGACCACAAACAACGCGGGTTTTACCGTGTAGCGTATCCCCGGGTTCAGCGGCCTGTACTGGCTTTTGAATTTGATCAATATGAAGTCGAAGATATTTCTGAGTTTGGTATTAAGATTAAAGTCGATGATAATGATCCGACTTTTATGGCGGGTGATCATGTGATGTCGATGATTGTCTTTCCCCAGGGCAGGGAGTTCGATATTAGTGGGCATGTTGTGCGGGTGCAGGATGGTTGTGTAGGTATGCAACTGGATACGGCCTTACCTAAAGGGTTTGTCCGTAATGAGGCGCTGGAAATGCTATACAAGGGAGAAGCAATAAAATAAACGGGATCGGATCACCGATTTCTCTAATCCAGGAAACAGTTCTTAGTTGCTACAGTTTGCTGGCCCAGCTTATTTGTCATTAAAGATGTTGTTTCAAGGAGAGAATAAAAATGATACTCAAAATACTCGTTTTAATATATTTAGTCAGTCCAATAGTGCTTGGACTGCTTGCTCGACTTTTTGCTACTACTGATAAGGAAGAGTAGTTACAGGGGAGGCATAGCGCCCCTCTATCCATCAATATCAGGAATCTGTATCGGGGAAAGTTTATGAAAGATTTAATCTGGGATAATGCGCTAAGTGTTGATGTCGATGAAATAGATGATGATCATCGTAAGTTAGTGGATCTGTTTAATATTCTCAATCACGCTGTAGCGGAAGGCGATGCGGCGGACTATATCGAGGCGGTGCTGGAAGAGCTAATAAGTTGCACCGTCTGGCACTTCAGGCACGAAGAACGATTAATGTTGAAGTATGCTTATGAAGATTTTGCAGAGCATAAGGCAGAGCACCAGAAGTTGATTGAAGGTGCCAGAGAAGTTCAGCAGAAGTTCCTGCAGGCGGGTAAACAGATCTCGAGTGATGAGATTCAGTTTCTGGAAAAATGGTTAACCGGGCATATTCTCGGTGCCGATATGGATCTGGGTTCATATCTTGGTAAGGTGATGTAGCGAAAATTAAAAGAGGTGATTTTTTAATTTCGATTGCTGTTGCCATATTCAATCAACTCATTGCGAATATGTTGAACAGTGCTGTTGGGATTTAGCTGGCGATACAGGTTTGAATAGCTTTTAGTTAACGCGGCATCACCCGCAGCGCTGATAAACTCCAGTGTTTTAATAAAGCCACCTGTTTCGGCTGTGGCAATAATTTCACCACGTACCAAACGGAACGGCACCTGATCGGACAGCATATCAAAGTGGGTGCTGTTCGAGCTGGCCAGTCCCATATCAAGTCGGTAAATATAATTGCAGGCCTGGTTAATTTTAAAACTGCCGGCTCTGGTTATTACCGGCTTATCAAAAACTGGTTTTATCTGAGTGAATCGTTCCAGGCTGTTTATTTGACCGGGTTTCGCAACGGGCGTATCGAAACGCTGTCCATTTTCTATCATCCATGCCGAGAGAACTTTGCCCTGAGTATTAAGTTTGCGGTAAAACCAGTGGCTGGGTGTTGTCTCATAAATAACACCATAACGAATGACTATTTTCCCGCTATTAACATCAACTACTTCATATCGTTTACGCACACGCCCATTATCAATTTCATAGATTGCATAATCACCCGCTTTTGGGTTGTTATGTATGTACATAATATCGGTGGCGGGTAATTCATGTAGTTTGGGAATCATGCCGCAGGATTGCAGCAGACCAAGGCAAAATAAACCGAGAAAAATAGCAAGTGGTCGATGCATAATAGTATTGCCTGGGTTTTAATTTGATTGTGTTTAAGCTTAGCATTAAGCCGGCCGGTATGAGGCGATAAGTAACTAATGGATTAGAAATAAAAATAAATGGAGCCTGCTCTCGGTTTTCTCTAACATTAGAAATAAACATCGTCTGAGCTAATTTGTTATTGAGAGGTTGTGATGGATACACTAGTAAGCGCCGAATGGCTGAGCCGGCATATCGAGGATCCGGATCTGGTAGTGCTCGACTGCACGGTTGTCACCATGCCGGATGATGAACGTGGCTTTCGAAATGTCAGTGGTCGAGAAGATTATGACTGCGGTCATATCCCGCGCGCCGGTTTTGCGGATCTCATGGTTGATCTTGCGGATACCGATCAGCCAATCGAGTTTGCATTACCGACGCCCGAACAGTTCTGTACAGCGATGGGCGCACTGGGTGTGGGTGATGATTCCCGTGTCGTGCTTTATGATACGAATTATACCGGCTGGGCGGCTCGCGTCTGGTGGATGCTGCGCTGGGTCGGTTTCGACCATGCGGCGATTCTCGATGGTGGCATGGCTGCCTGGACATCTGAAGGGCATGCGCTTTCGATCGATGCCGTTAAACCACCGGTAAAGCAGCTTACACCACAGCCGCGGCCAGAACTGATGGCTGATCGTGATGAGGTACTGGCCAGCCTGAATGATAATTCCGTCTGCCTTATCGATACCCTGCCGGAAGAATTTTATCGGGGGGAGCAGAGCATTTATGCAAGGCCCGGCCACATCCCCGGTGCGATCAACATCGATGGCCTTAAGCTGCTGGATAAGACCGGGCGTTTTCGCCCCCAGGCTGAACTGGCGGCCATGCACACCGTTGACCGCAATGCCCGTATCATTACCTACTGCGGCGGCGGCATCGTGGCATCAACCGATGCTTTTGTCCTCAGCCGACTCGGCTTTAGCAACATCGCGGTTTATACAGCATCACTGCAGGAGTGGGCTGCCGATCCCGTTAACCCGATGGTGGTAGGCGAGGTCTGAAATTTAAACAGGATTCTAGCAACCAGCGGGCGTGCCAGTTCGGTCTGCTGGTTACATTTGTAATTAACCATAAAAAATAATAACTAAAGGCCAGCGGCTATGGCAGGTGGATTTTTTGCGATTTTAGATGATGTGGCAATGCTGCTGGATGACGCTGCGGTTATGAGCAAGCTTGCTGCAAAAAAAACTGCCGGGTTGCTCGGTGATGATCTGGCGGTCAATGCGGAAAAAGCCACCGGTTTTAAGGCGAGTCGTGAATTGCCGGTGATCTGGGCGATTAGCAAAGGCTCGCTGCTAAACAAGCTGATTATTCTGCCCATCGTATTTTTATTAAGCGCTTACTTTTCCTGGTTGATTGTCCCCATATTGCTGCTGGGTGGTGCCTACCTTAGTTATGAAGGTACGGAAAAGGTTTATGAATGGCTGGGCGGCCATCAACCGAAAAAAATAGCGGCCCAGGAATCATCGGATCCGCGGCAGATTTTGCAGAATGAAGCGGCCAAGATCAAAGCGGCCATACGCACAGACTTTATTCTATCGATTGAAATTATTGTGCTTACACTGGAAACCGTCCTGCAACAAACGCTGGTTATTCAGGTCATGGTGGTCACTTTTATTGTACTGCTTGCGACTGTCGGCGTGTATGGGCTGGTTGCCCTGCTGGTTAGAATGGATGACATGGGGCTGTATTTAATTGAGCGCGGGCAGGCAGTCGCCGGTCTGCCTGGCAGAGGGCTACGCGTCATCGGCAGGCTGCTGGTCGCCGCTTTGCCAAAAGCGATTCGCCTGCTCAGTGTTATTGGCACTATCGCCATGCTACTGGTTGGCGGTGGCATGTTTGTTCACAATATAGATATTGTGCATCATATATTGAGCAGCATGCCCTCAATCGTCGCTGAGTTATCGGCCGGCCTGATTGTTGGCACTGCTTTATTTGCAATCATGTATTGGTCTGGCAAGTTAAGGTCGACTTAAATGGGGCTAGCCGGCATCGGATCAGGTCATGAATTTACAGGGGGAAGCTCTGGTGAACGTGCGGGTCTGATTAATAACTAACCCCAAAACAGGAGGTCAGGCCGAGAGCTGTAAATTTCACCTGTTTGGGTACTGGCCTGTAGCTAGCAGATTAACCATAATACAATAGCTTCTAAAAATAAAAATAAGCCATTGAATATATTTTATGAATAATGAAAAACAACGTGAATATTTCCGGTTGGCCTATCCTCAGGTGCACCGACCGGTATTGTCGTTTGATTATGACCAGTATGATATCGAAGATATATCTGAGTTTGGCATCAAGATTATTGTCGATAGTGATGATCCGACATTTGCCATGGGTGATCACGTGATGGCCATGATCGTCTTTCCCGAGGGCCGGGAGTTTGATATTGGCGGGCATGTTGTGCGCATACAGGATGGTTATGTTGGCTTGCAACTGGATACGCCCTTACCGCAAAGCCTTATTCGTTCCGAAGCCATGCAGGTGCTTTATAATCAGCCAGAGCAGTAGCCGCTTCTGTTTCTATTGCTGCGATAGCGATTGATTATTGTACTTTTGTTGCGTCTGCTCGACAACAATACAATACCATGTAAAGCTTATCGTATGAGGCCTTACCAACAAATCCCATTTGTTTTCAATGCAATAATTCTCGCATTATTGTTGCCATGCCTGTTTATGCCAGTGGCTAAGGCAGAGCCAGAAAATCGTGGCGTTGGCATTTATCTGGATCAGGATTTTCTGGTGCCAGTCTCTAATGAAGACCGGGATTACACCATGGGTTTTGCCGCCGAATTTTTCTGGGGAAAAGCAAAGGGGCTTTATCCATTAGATAATCTGGTTGCGATGGCCGGGAAATGGCTGGGTATTGACGACAAGGACAATAACCTTGTCTACAGTTTTATGCTCGGTACCGTTGCTTTTACCCCGGATAATCTGTCGGATACCGCGGCCATATATGATGACCGGCCTTATGCATCACTTATTTATCTCAGCAATAAACGGGTGCGTGCTGATTATAAAAATGCCGTGGCTGCAGAGGTTCGGCTGGGGGTGCTTGGTACTCGGTTCACTGAATACTGGCAAACGCGCTTTCATACCACTTATCGTTCCCTTGCCGATGATGATGAACCGGTGGATCCTCTGGGCTGGTCGCATCAAATATCCGATGGCGGTGAATTGACCATGCTTTTGCGGCTAACCAATTCACGATTAAAACAGGGTTTATCCAGTCCGGGTGATTATGATGTTGCCACCACCTGGGGTGCATCCCTGGGTTACCAGACCAATTTGCATGTGGGTGCTGCCTTTAGAGCCGGCAGTATTAAAAGTCCGTTCTGGAGTCTGCCTTATGATCCGGTGAACAGGGGCAGCTTCTTACCCAAACGATCAAAAAATGAATGGTATTTCTGGGCGGCTTTTCGCGCCCACGCTGTTATTTATGATGTCCTGTTGCAGGGGCAGTTTAGAGACAGTGATGTTACCTATGCTGCCGATGAAATAGAACGTTTTGTGTATGATGCAGCAACGGGGCTAACCCTGGGTTTTGATGATTCACAGCTGACATTTTCTACCAATGCAAAATCTGCTGATTTAAAAGCCATGGATAGAAATCAGATATGGGGTAGTGTTAACTATATATATCATTTCTAACACTTTACGTAGTCATTTTGTGATTGAAAAATTTCTGATGCAAAAAAACGGCATTAATAGCTTAAGCTTTATTCATGGCTTTTATTGACAGTAGTGTGTTGATAGTATTATGGGAAATCAAATCATCAGTCCATTTACTATGCATAAATCATGTTGTTCAAATAATATATATTTATGCAGTCTTGTTTCTGTGTTGTTGATACTGGTAGCCAGTAATAGTGTTGCTGAAATAAATCTTCCTGAACGGCGCAAAGATCAGTTCCTGTCTGACCCTGGTTATTACATTGTGCCCACACCTTACAGCATTCCAGGTATTGGTAGTGGTGCCATTCTTGTTGGCGCCATGACGAATATCGATCAGTCTTACATGGATGCCTATGGTTTTGTCGCGACTGGCGATATCGAGGGCTATGGTTTGTTTGCGACTGAAATTAATCTGATTGATAAACAGCTTATTCTTGATCTTTCGCTGTCAAGTTTTGATAAGGCTACGTCGCAGGTGTATCGCCAACGTGGCATGAATACATCTAAAGATGATTACCTGCTTGCCGAGCTTGATCATAATGATTTCCACGGTGTGCGTTTAACCTATACCGCATTTGATCGACGCTTCGAAGTGTATGGTGTTTATTATAGTAACGAAGCCCGCCTGGCCGCGATACGTGACAGGGATGGTGACCTTGTTCAGTCCACGGTTAATTCAGAACTCAGACAGTCGGATACGTTTACTTATGGTGTGCGGCTTGATCTTACGGATGATTACGTTGATCCAAGAAATGGTGTGCGACTTGAGTCCAGCGTATGGCACGCATCGCCTCAGGATAATGATGATCCAGATTTTAATATTGTCGAGTTTAGCCTCACTGGTTACATTCCATTCCGGGAGCGTGACACACTGGCGTTAAATTATTTTCAGGCAGATGCGCATGTCAACAGAGCGGGGCAAACAGATCGGGCGATTATTGAATCTGACCTGGGATTGAACTGCAGTACGGGCACTGTGCAAGATCAGGCAGACTGTACCAGTTATGTGGATGATATTGTTGCTCAAAATACATTTGGTTCAGTTGGTGCGTTAGGTGGTCTTAGTCGTCTACGCGCTTACCCCGAGTCACGATTCAATGGTTCACATGCGCGATTTATTGGTGCTGAATACCGCTGGAATATTATTGAAGGTAGTCAGGCCTTCGATTACCTGATTGCCAGAGACATTCGTACAACCATACAGGTCGCAGTCTTTTATGAACGTGGCGCTATATCGGACAATAAGGATGAACTCTGGGGCGCTATGCGGAATGTCTATGGCGTGGGCGCGCGGCTGGTTACAAAATCAGGCCTGGTTTTCAGAGCTGATATTGCATCGGGTGATGAAGGACAGGAAGTCTCCATTATTATTGGTTACCCGTGGGAGGTTTTTTAAAAAAGTTGAAAGCAGGAGCAGATGTTGTGCTGGAAGAATGGAATGAAATAAACGGAGAGGAATTATATTGATTAAATGAAAGGTATTGGGGGCGATTTTTTAGTGTATTTAATAACACACCAATCTTATTAAAAGGAGCTGGTTATGCAGTCAGATAATTTTCTATGGTTCAGGTTATTCGTATTATTGCCATTACTATTGCTATTAACGTCCTGTGCCGCGGGCGATGCTCAATTCACAGCAGAAAGTCCAGCCGGTTTCTGGTTTGGTCTCTGGCACGGTGTCATTTCTTTTATAACACTAATCATTCACCTGTTTAACAGTGGCGTGTCTGTGTATGAAGTAAACAATACGGGCGGCTGGTACGATTTTGGATTTCTGCTGGGGGTTATTTGTATCTGGGGTGGTGGTGGCCACGTATCCTGCAAATCTGCTGCCAACAAAAAGCATGATCAGGAGTGGGAAGAGATAGGTGATAAAGTCGAAATAAAAGTGATGAGTAAATTAAAGGAATGGGCTGAAGATGAAGAGACTAAAGATAATGACGAAGACTGGGATGAAGTTAAAGAAAAAGTTGAGAAAAAACTAAAACGTAAAATCCGTGAATGGGCAGAAAAGGACTAGAGCTTGAAACAGTAAGCATTAGATATTAATAAGCTTTATTCTTCGTTACAGGTACAGGCTAATAATGATTCTATTCCTGGTAGCAAAGCATTGACGCCACTGAGTCGAGAGAATACCCGTGTTAATTATTATGGTAAGGGCTGGTCTGTGCATGATGCGCAGGGTTTGTATTACGCCTGTATTGTGAGAGAAGGTCAGGAATGCAGTGAAGAAAACTTCTGAATCACCGAAAATGAAGAGGGCGTTCAAAATTCTGTGTCAGCATAATCGATTAAATATCCAGTACGTCATCTAACCTGCCATCAAAATAAATCGAAAGCTGCGACAAGGTCAAGT
>JAPHRO010000083.1 GCA_026195895.1 Gammaproteobacteria bacterium | reverse complement strand
GCATGTTTGAGTGAATCATGTTGTTTATGATTCACGAGTTGCGCAGCAGCCGCTAAAATTGTGAACAACGAAGGCACCCGAAGGGCTTGTGATATGGGGTGTATTTCTTTGGTTACTTTCTTTGTACAAGCAAAGAAAGTAACTCGTCATAAAGGCGAAAAAACAAAGTTAAAAGTGACTTAATCTATAAGTGAATTCATAAAAAGAAAAGCCCCTCAATAAAATTGAGGGGCTTTAAAAGTTAACTCGCCCGCTTCCATTCATTCCCCGCATCCACCTCACAAAGATTCTCATCATCGGCAACTTTCATAGTCACCAGTTCTTCTGAGCTGGTCGGATGAATCGCAATGGTGCTGTCAAAGTCCGCTTTACGTGCGCCCATTTTAACGGCCACTGCAAATCCCTGTAACATTTCATCGGCATTGTCACCAATAATATGTATGCCGACAACTTTCTGATCTTCACCGGCACAGACCAGTTTCATGGCGGTGGTTGATCCATGTTCTGCCAGTGCATAGCGCATGGGGGTGAACTCGGTTTTATAAATATGTACCTGTTCATGTTTGGCTCGGGCTTCGCATTCTTTCAAACCTACCGTGGCAATCGGTGGGTGTGAAAACACCACGCTGGGGATATTGTCGTAATCGACTTTAACATCCGCCTGGCTGTTTTCATCGAATAAACGTTTTGCCAGAGTGCGCCCCGCAGCAATGGCGACGGGCGTCAGTGGTACCTTGCCAGTAATGTCACCTATGGCATAAATGCCATCAACATTAGTGTTCTGGTAATCATCTACCGGCACTATGCCATTGGGTTGCATGTTCACGCCCGCGGTTTCCAGATTTAAGCTGCGCGTATTGGCTGCACGTCCTACTGCCCAGATAACGGCATCAAAACCTGCCGCATGTTGACCGTCGCTGGACATTACTGAAATACCGTTGTCAGCTTTTATCAGGCCGGATACATGGAAACCGGTGTTTATCTTAATTCCTTGCGCCTGCATTTCCTGGTCGAGTACATGGCTGATCATCGAGTCGAAATGCTCCAGTACACGATCTTCCAGCGCAAACAAGCTGACTGCGGAACCTAATGCCCGTAACACTCCGCCAAGTTCGACTGCGATATAACCACCGCCAACGATGGCGACATTTTTCGGCTGTTGTTTAAGCTGGAAAAAACCGTCCGAGGTGATGCCCAGTTCAGCGCCGGGCACATTGGGTACGATGGGTTGTCCACCGGTAGCGATCACAATGTGATCCGCACTATAAACCGTGCCTGCCACTTCGATGGTTTTTTCATCAATGAATCGGGCAGCGCCGTTTATGCGATCCATGCCGCTGTCATCAACATAATCGTCCCAGTAATTGTTAATATTGCTAATGTACTGTTCACGGCTGTTAATCAGTGTGTTCCAGTCGGTCTGACCGCGTTCAACGGGGATACCAAAAGCACTGGCATCGTCTACGGCATGGGCCAGATTGGCGGCATACCACATGACTTTTTTGGGTACACAGCCGTTGTTGACACAGGTGCCGCCCAGTTTTGATGTTTCCACCACGGCAACTTTTTTGCCGAGCTGGGCTGCTGTTTCTGCAACGGCCAGTCCGCCGCTGCCACCGCCAATGGCGATCAAATCATAATGCTTGTTCATGCTGTTATCCCCAATAAATTCTGTGTGCTATTTGCTGAGATAAACTGGCTCTACCTTTACGATAGAGCCAGTGCCTGTGTTATGCGGTCTGCCTGGTTTCGTTCATATAGGCTTCAAGCGCCTCTGATCCACCCACGCAGTCACCGTTGATGAATACCTGTGGCACCGTGGCCGCACCGGATACCGCACGCAGCGTGGCTTCGGTGTAATCACGGTTTAAAACCATTTCTTCAAACTTCCAGCCAGCGTCACGCAACATGCCTTTGGCGCGGACACAATACTCACAACCTTCACGGGTGAAGATGGTAATGTCGGCCGGTACGGTGGCTTCAGGTGCAACATAAGCCAGCATGGTGTCGGCATCCGATACTTCAAATGGGTCGCCGGGTACGTCGGGCTCGATGAACATTTTGTCCACCACGCCGTCTTTCACCAGCATGGAGTAGCGCCATGAGCGATCACCAAAGCCCAGGTCGTCTTTTGCTACCAGCATGCCCATGCCGCGGCTGAAATCACCATTGCCGTCAGGCATGAAAGTGATGTTGCTGGCCTTCTGTTCGCTTTGCCATTCGTTCATCACGAAGGCATCGTTTACTGAAATACACACCACTTCATCGACACCATTTTGTTTCAACACAGGCGCTAGCTGGTTGTAACGCGGCACGTGGGTTGATGAACAGGTTGGGGTGAATGCGCCAGGCAGGGCAAATACCACCACGGTTTTATTTTTGAATATCTCGTCACTGGTTACATCTACCCACTCGTGGTCACGACGGGTGCGGAATGTAACGGCGGGTACGTTTTGGCCTTCACGATTTTCTAACATGGCTTTCTCCAGTTTCTTCAAAATTGTTGGAATAAATCTCTGAATTAATTTTCAGTACGGAATGAATTATAGGGCCTGATTAACAATCTAGAAAATCGTTTGAATTGATGGTATTAATAGGCATAACCTATTACTTAATGACTACTAAAATTCGCCGCCAGAATAATGGGCTTATTGATTCTGTTTACGGGATGCCCGTTTGCCGGCAACTACTTTGACACTAGTGGGCAGTTGCTGCCGGATCAGATCGGCCAGTGCATCGATCGCCTGACGACGGGGAAAAGTTTTACGAAATACCAGGGAGACGCGACGCCTGGCGTCGGGTAATTCCAGTTTGCGGGTAACAATGCCGCTGCCCGTGGTCCAGGAACCACGCAAGGCCAGCGCGGGTACCAGGGTGGAACCCATGCCGGCGGCAACGAGCTGCAACAGGGTTTCCAGGCTGGCCGCGCGTAGATCTGCCATGTCACCCTGATTATCTCGATTCTGTAAACGGCAGACACTCATCGCCTGGTCGGCTAGACAGTGACCTTCGGAGAGTAGCAGCAGGTCAGTTTTTTCCAGGTCGCGGCGACTGATATTTTCCTGGGTATAGAAGGCGTGGTCCCGCGGATAAGCCAGCCAGAACGGTTCGTCATAGAGGGGGACGGTCTGAAAATCCTGATCATCCACTGGCGTGGCCAGCAGGGCGACATCGATTTCATGATTATGTAGACGGGTCAGCAGAACACCGGTCATTTCCTCGGATAATACCAGGCGCAACTGGGGAAATTGCTGCTTCATCGGCAGCAGGATCAGGGGCATGAGATAGGGGCTGATGGTAGGAATCGCCCCCAGCCGCAAGGGACCTGCCAGTGGATCACTGTGGGAGTGGGCCAGTTGCATAATGCTGTCCGCTTGCTCCATGATTTGATAGGCGTGTTGTAAAACTGTTTCCCCGACAGGGGTGATTTTGACCGAGCGATTGGTGCGTTCAAATAATTTGATGTCCAGTTCGTCTTCCAGTTTTTTGATCTGGCCACTGAGCGTTGGCTGGCTGACAAAACAGCGGTCGGCGGCTTTGCCAAAATGCCGAGTTTCGGCAACGGCGATAAGGTATTTGAGATCGCGTAAATTCATGGCTGGCTATCATAGATAAAAACAATTAATTCAGTATAAATATTCGAATTTAAATATCAACTCAAGTAGTTGGCACGGATATAGTGTGTACCTGATAGCTTGCAGGAAAGTAGAGTCGTTTCAAATTTCTATAGGAGCAGAGCCGCTACACTCTGTGTTATTAACGTGTTTTGAATTTGTTCGGCTGGTTATTATGTATAAGTTAATTACGGTACTTTGTTGTGGCATGTTGCTGATGGCCTGCTCATCGGCACCCTATCGTAGCCCCCAAAATTCATCGGTAAAAATTGCCAGCCAGCGAGTAGATTTTAATAATTCCACTAAAGTTAAACGTATACTCAATCAACAATACAATGCCTGGCGTCATGTGAATCATCGTATGGGCGGGTTATCAAAAAAAGGTATTGATTGTTCGGGACTGGTGTATAGAACCTATCGAGCAAAATTCGGGATTGATTTGCCCCGTTCGACTGAATATCAATCACAGACCGGGCAGCATATTAAACAAAGTCAGCTCAGGCCGGGCGATTTAGTGTTCTTTAAAACGGGCTTTAAAACTCGCCATGTTGGTATGTACATAGAAAAAGGAAGCTTCCTGCATGTTTCTTCCAGCAAAGGCGTCATGATATCCAGTCTGCACAATCCTTACTGGTCGCGGGTCTACTGGAAAGCGCGCCGGCTATGATAAGCAGATTTATATAACTGAACTTTCAGTTTTTTGCCGGTTCTACCAACTGTATTTAATCTGAGATCCCCCCCTATGTTTTCCAGATATTTTATGCTGTTTGTATTTCTGCTGATTGCTGCAAAAGCGATGGCCGATTCGAGAGTGCAATTAAGCAGTGAAAATAAACGGCCGGTTTTTATTGAGCTTTATACATCACAGGGCTGTAGTTCCTGTCCGCCAGCCGAGCGTTGGTTAAATAATTTCGTCGATGATAATGAATTGTGGGAAAAATATATTCCGATAGCTTTTCATGTCGACTACTGGGATTACCTGGGCTGGCAAGACCCCTATGCGTCGGCAGACAATTCCAGCAGGCAAAGAAAATACCATCGACAGGGTCGTATAAGCTTAGTGTATACACCGGGTATTCTGGTCAATGGGGAAGAATGGCGAGGTCGATCGACCCTGACAGCAATGCATTCCAACGCAACTGTGCTTAAGGCCAGCATTGATAATAAAGTCGTTGCTATTAATTATTCAGCAAATCAATTAATGCAGGCGCACGTTGTTATTCTGGGTTTTGATATCGAAACCGAAGTGACCCGCGGGGAAAACAGCAACAAAGTATTATCAGGCAATTTTGTATCGCTGGCGCATTTAAGCGATGTTTCTAATAATGGCCAGTGGTCAATTAAGCTGCCTGAGTTAAAGCAAAAAGCGCAACGTTATGGCATTGCTGTCTGGGTTAATCCGCTGGGTAGCCAGAAACCGGTGCAGGCAGTAGGCGGCTGGTTGCCAGTAGATATTTAAAAAACATTACTGGGTTTCGGTTTTATTTTGCCAGCTTTGTAATTTACGCCAGAGGGTTGATTTATTAATGCCTAAAATTGATGCGGTCTGTTCCCTGCTACCACCGCAGCGTTCCAGAATTTTCATAATATAACGTTTTTCCAGTACTTCCAGTGTGGGTGCGTCTGAATCTATACCCTCCTCTGTTCTGGCATTCATCAGATCCTGATCAACGTGCATAACGGGACCGTCAGCCAATGCTATATTTCGCTCGACCATATTTCTAAGTTCGCGAATATTACCCGGCCAGGTATAGTTTTTAAGACGTAACATGGAATCGTCGTCAAAGCCGTCGACGTCGCGTTGATAACGCAAGGCAAATTCGCGGACAAAATGTTTGATTAGTAATTCGATATCATGTTTACGTTCACGTAATGGTGGCATCTCGATTGAAACAACATTAAGTCGATGATAAAGATCATGGCGAAACTGCCCTGCTTCAATCATCTCTTCAATATTGCGATTAGTGGCGGCGATAAACCGGACATCAATATCGATAGGGGTAATACCGCCGACGCGCGTAATTTGCTGGGCCTGTACCGCGCGCATTAATTTCATTTGCATGGCGTCGGAAATGTTGCAAATTTCGTCGAGAAATATCGAGCCACCACTGGCCACTTCCAGAAGCCCCGGTTTGTTTTGATTGGCCCCAGTAAAAGCACCTTTTTCGTGACCAAATAATTCACTTTCTAACAGCGTGTCAGTTAATGAGCCACAATCAATCACAATAAAAGGCTGGTCGGAAAATATGCTGTGATTATGAATTGCGTGGGCAACCAGTTCCTTGCCGGTGCCGGACTCGCCTTCAATGATAACGTTACAGCGTATGTCCGAAATTTTATCGATGATATCAAACAGTTTTTTTATGGGCTCTGACTGGCCGATCATACCAAACTGATTTTGCTGGTCTTCCATGCGCGGCCGTTTGCTTTTTTCTATCTTTCGTTCTTCCGCCTGCTTTAATGTGTTATCAATCTGCACAAACAGATCGTCCATATCGAAAGGTTTTTTAATGAAATCCATGGCGCCAAGACGTAATGCCTTGATAGCGTTATCTTCAGTAGAAAAGCCGGTGATCATAATGACCGGTAATTCAAGGTCCGTCTGGCGAACTGCTTCAAGTAATTCCAGGCCGGACATGCCCGGCATACTTAAATCGGTAATGACTAGCTGGCTGCCATTTGCCCTGATGTCATCAAGCGCTGCTAGAGGATCTCGAAAAATACAGATGTCATAGGGTTTGTCACGACTGAAACGACGGAATAAATCACCTGCAGTGGGATCATCATCGATAAAATGAACGCGTAAGTCAGTTGTCATGCGGTTAATTCTTTTGATTGTTTGGATAGGGGAAGTGTAATGATTGCATCGACGCCGCCTTTTGCATTATTTTCAAGGGTTAACTGGCCATTGTGGGATTGTACGATACCAAGGCTGATTGACAAACCCAGGCCACTGCCCTCGCCCACACTTTTTGTGGTAAAAAATGGATCAAAGATTTTATCTTTGTCCTGTTGTCTCACACCCCTGCCTGAATCTGAGACAATAATTCTGATGGTGTTTTCGCTTAATTCGGTACAGACTTCGATAACACTATGTTGTTCGCTGGCCTGAATGGCATTAATTAACAGGTTGACCAGCACCTGTTGCAACTGGTTTCGATCACCTTCAATAAATAAATCATCGGATTCAAGCAATTGAGTTTTAACATGATGTTTGTGTGCTTCGGATTTAACCAGCAACAGGGTATCGTTGAGCCAGACCCGTAGATCAAATTCGGTATATTCAGGTGGCACCTGGCGAGCAAAATTAAGAATGCCTCTGACAATGTGCCCTGCTCGCATTGCTTCATCGCGTAAACCCTGTAAATCGTCTTTAAGATCTTTATTGGAATCTGGAATATCCCGTTCAATTAATTTTGTATAGGACAGAATGTTGTTGAGTGGATTATTGATTTCATGACCAATGCCCGCAGCCATTTCACCAATACTGGCAAGTTTGGCTTTTTGTAAAATCATTTTCTGGGCGCGGTCGCGTTCCTGTTCGGTGGTTTTTAATGTATCTACCAGATAATGATAGGAGTGATCCAGTTCTTTGAGTTCTTCAGTGGCCATGGATATTTTAGTTTCCTGGACGTTTTCACCATCGGCGTAACTTTTCAAGGTACGTGAAAATAGACTGATCGGTTCAGCAATATGGCGAGCACCCATGTTGGCCAGAATAAGGCTGATGATCAATGCCATGAATGCAAAGGCAAATAAACCGATTCGTATTCGCTGGAAAGGTGCGGCCACTTCTTTACTGTCGAGTTGTAAAACAACCAGCCAGCTAACCAGCTGGTTACTATAAGGATAAAATTCCTGGTAATAAAAGCGTTGTGATTTTAGCGTATGTCGAAAATTACCATAGCGATTTAATTCGATTTGTTCCCATAGTTCTTCGTCAATTAAATCGAGGAGTTTTTTATCTGGACTATGAGGCTGGTTAAATTTGATATTGGCATCATCATTATAGAGCAACATACCATGCCGCTGCTGATTGGTATTATTGAGTTCTGCGATAGTCAGTCGAAATCGGTTGGTGCGGGGAAAGGCTTCCATAATGTGATCGAGCTGATCACCCAGGGCGCGGGCAGAGAGAAAACCAATGATGCGGCCATCTTCTTCCGCCAGTGGAATAATCGAATTGAGTAGCGACAGTTCCTGGCCACTGACAAAATCGCGCTGGCTTAACGGCAATTGTCCGTACACCAGTTGATAAGGTTCCAGTTGCAGCATCCAGTTAAGGAAATTTTCATCCACCAGTTCTTCTTCCGCCAGCGGTATATCTTCCATGCCTTCAAACAATGCCGGCAAATGTTTACCAAAACGCACCTTGACCAGAGTGTTGCCATCAACGTCCAGTACGCGAACTGTATCGAGTCCCGGAACTGAGTGCTGAAAACCGGCCAGAAAATCATTCAGTTTTTCGACTTCATCAAAATAATTGGGATGTAAATCTCCTTCGGCGGCGCGTTTGAGTACCGGGAAAAAGCCTTTCATTGCCGGTGAAGTGGCCAGTGCCAGCACAACTTCCTGTTCATAGTTCAGGCGGAAGTTAAGTTCATTGACGATATTGACCATACTGGTCTGAATATCAGTATCGATATCTTTTCTATGCAGGCGTTCGCTATAAGCGGTAATCAACAGGATTAACGCGGTAAGCGGGATGATGGTTGCCAGAGAAACCCAGAGAAAAATGCTGCTTTTTAATCGCATGGACGTAGGATAATCCTGGATGGCTTAGCAGAGCGGCAATACATGGGGTGGCGCGTTGATATTTGATATACATATCCGATGCATTGTATTCATTTTAATTTCCATCAGGTGTGCACCTCTTCTAGCGGTCAACTGCGTAATCTAGGATAATACATGCTTTATCGCATAATGATGAGAATGGGCATGAGATTCTGTTGGGCTAAGGGCATTTTTTTGTTAGTGATAGCAGTGTTATCTATATCCAGTATGTTATCGGGTTGTGGAAAACCTGGCGAACTGTATTTACCGGATGAAACACCGGCATTTGAAGAAAAAAATAATTAAGTGAAACCATGGAATATTTTCAATATAAAAACGGCCGACTGTTTGCCGAAGATGTAGATCTGGTAGAACTGGCGAAAACATATGGCACACCTGCCTATGTTTATTCACGGGCGACGTTTGAGCGCCACTGGCAAGCCTTTGATGAGGCGTTGGGCGATCATCCCCATCTGGTATGTTATGCTGTAAAAGCCAATTCCAGTCTGGGTGTGCTTAATTTGCTGGCCCGTCTGGGTTCCGGTTTCGATATCGTCTCCGTTGGCGAACTTGAGCGCGTCCTGAAAGCGGGAGGTGATCCTGCCAAAGTGGTATTTTCTGGCGTGGGCAAACGTGTCGATGAAATGCGTCGGGCTCTGGAAGTGGGTATTCGCTGCTTTAATGTGGAATCGGAAGCAGAACTTGAACTGCTCAATCAGGTGGCCGCCAGTGTCGGTCAGGTGGCGCCGGTATCGTTGCGGGTGAATCCTGATGTGGACGCACAGACGCATCCCTATATATCCACTGGTTTAAAAGAAAATAAATTTGGTATCGCCCATGATCTGGCGGTCGCAGTATATGAAAAAGCAGCGACCATGGAGAATATTCGCATCGAGGGCATAGATTGTCATATTGGCTCACAGTTGACCCAGGTAGCGCCTTTCGTGGATGCCCTGAAACGGGTGTTGTCGCTGATTGATCAACTGGAAGCTAAAGATATTCATCTGCACCATATTGATCTGGGGGGCGGCCTGGGTATTCGTTATCGGGATGAAACACCGCCTTCTCCAGCGGAACAGGCCAAAGCTCTGGTGGAGCAACTGGCTGGACGAAATCTGGAAATTCTGCTGGAGCCGGGTAGAGCGATAGCGGGCAATGCGGGAGTGTTGCTGACGGAAGTATTGTATTTGAAGCATGGCGGGGAGAAAAATTTTGCCATTATCGACGCCGCCATGAATGATCTGATGCGGCCGTCATTATATGGCGCCTGGCAGGAAATTGTGCCGCTTCTGCCCCGTACTGGAGAGACTAAAGCCTATGATCTGGTTGGGCCGGTATGTGAAACAGGTGATTTTCTGGGTAAAGATCGTCAGTTAAATCTGCAACAGGGTGATTTTCTGGCCATCAGATCTTCCGGCGCTTATGGATTCACCATGAGTTCCAATTACAACACACGGCCGCGTGCAGTCGAGCTCATGGTGGACGGAACTCAGGTGCATGTAATTCGACAAAGAGAATCTCTTGACCAGTTGCTGCAGGGTGAAGCAATACTTCCTGCTGATTAGCTGGGCAGAAAGTTCGCTTTCATGGATTTTCTATTGCGGTTGTTCTGACAGCAAATCTTATTATTTTCATCTATATAGTCTTAGCAGTTTAACTAGAAGGTGTTTAGCAACATTATTAATAATTTAACTTTGGTAATTTTCTGACAGTCAATGTCATGTTACTTGTCATGACATTTCATGTCGCTTTTTGTCGTCTAGTTCGGATATGGCTAGATATGAGATTTGCCTGTATAGTTAACTTATTGATTTTAATAAATTATTTAATTATCGATATTGTCTGGCATAATCTCTGCAGATTAAAGCGAGTAAAATGTATTGAACCGGAG
>JAPHRO010000009.1 GCA_026195895.1 Gammaproteobacteria bacterium | reverse complement strand
TTAAAGCTACCCATTTATTTCGATTATTCTGCCACCACGCCGGTGGATGAACGTGTTGCCGAGGCGATGCTGCAATGTCTGACGGTGCACGGTAATTTTGGTAACCCGGCATCGCGCAGCCACAGCTTTGGCTGGAACTCGGAAGAAGCGGTGGAAACGGCGCGCGGCCACGTGGCCGCGTTGATCAATGCCGATCCGCGGGAAATCGTCTGGACCTCGGGCGCGACCGAATCGGACAATCTGGCGATCAAGGGCGTAGCCCATTTTTACCAGAAAAAAGGCAAACACATCGTCACCTGCAAAACCGAACACAAAGCGGTGCTGGACAGCTGTCGCCAACTGGAACGGGAAGGCTATGAGATCACCTATCTGGATCCCGAGCCCAGTGGTCTGGTGGACATGAATAAACTCAAAGCCGCACTACGTGATGACACCATCCTGGTCAGCCTGATGCACGTCAACAACGAAATCGGCGTCATTCAGGACATCAGCGCGATCGGCGAACTGTGCCGGGATCGGGGTATCCTGTTCCATGTGGATGCCGCGCAAAGCGCCGGCAAAGTGGCCATTGACCTGCAACAGATGAAAGTGGACCTGATGAGCTTCTCGGCGCATAAGATCTACGGCCCGAAAGGTATCGGCGCACTGTACGTGCGGCGTAAACCGCGGGTGCGCATCGAGGCGCAGATGCACGGCGGTGGCCACGAACGCGGCATGCGTTCTGGCACCCTGGCGACGCACCAGATCGTCGGCATGGGCGAAGCCTTCCGCATTGCCAAAGAGGAAATGGACAGCGAAAACGCCCGTATTCTGGGTTTACGCAACCGCCTGTACAACGGCTTCAAAGACATGGAAGAAGTCTATGTCAACGGTGATTTAGAACACCGGGTGGCGGGCAATCTGAACATCAGCTTCAACTTCGTCGAAGGGGAAAGCCTGATCATGGCGTTAAAAGACATCGCAGTCAGCTCCGGCTCGGCCTGTACCAGTGCCTCGCTGGAACCCAGCTACGTATTACGGGCCCTGGGCCGCAGTGACGAACTGGCGCACAGCTCGCTGCGCTTCAGCATCGGTCGCTACACCACCGAAGCCGAAATTGACTACACCATCGATTTAGTGAAAAACGCCGTCAACAAACTGCGCGACCTGTCGCCATTATGGGACATGTTCAAGGACGGCATTGATTTAAATAGTGTGGAATGGGCCGCGCATTAAAGCGGTATAATAAACCAGTTAAATTGAAACGAGTCTCTCGGCTTAAATAAACGAGAGCCTCCCAGCAAAAATCAGGAGACATCCAATGGCCTACAGTGAAAAAGTCATGGATCATTACGAAAACCCCAGAAACGTCGGCACGCTGGACAAAGATGCCCAAAACGTTGGCACCGGCATGGTGGGTGCACCGGCCTGTGGCGACGTGATGCGTTTACAGATCCAGGTGGATGACAACGGCATCATCGAAAACGCGGTATTCAAAACCTACGGTTGCGGTTCCGCGATTGCGTCGAGCTCGCTGGTGACCGAATGGATGAAAGGCAAGACGCTGGACGAAGCGAAAGAGATCAAGAATATGGACATCGCGAAAGAACTGGCCCTGCCGCCGGTGAAGGTGCACTGTTCGGTACTGGCGGAAGATGCCATCAGTGCGGCGGTGGAAGATTATATGCAGAAAAAAAGCTCATAATCTTGCTCTCCCCCCAGGAGATTGTGAGTGCTTTTTTAAGCCCGCCTTGTGCGGGCTTTTTTGATTATGCAGGCTATTATTAACCCGGCGATCAAACATGACATGTTTGGTTGCCGGGTTAATAAGCTTGCGCATGGATGCTAAGCGGCTGTGCATGTATAATACGCCGCTCTAAATTCATCACTAATATTTAAGGAATCAACTGTGTTAGAAGCCTATCGCAAACACCTTGAAGAACGCGCCGCTGAAAACCTGCCACCATTGCCACTTGATGCTGAACAGGTTGCCGAACTGATTGAACTCATCAAAGCGCCATCCGGTGAAGATACCGAATATTTGATGAATTTACTGGTCCATCGCGTACCCCCGGGCGTGGATCAGGCGGCTTATGTCAAAGCGGCGTTTTTGGCCGATGTTGCCAAAGGTAGTACCGCGTGTGAATTGATTAGCCGCGAATATGCGACTGAATTGCTGGGCACTATGCTGGGTGGTTACAACATTCAGCCGTTGATTGATTTACTCGATGATGAAGCAACCGCACCAACAGCCGTCAAAGCCCTGTCACATACCTTGCTGATATACGATGCCTTCCATGATGTAGTCGAAAAAGCCAAATCCAACGACTATGCCAGACAGATTATTCAGTCCTGGGCGGATGCCGAATGGTTTACCAGCAAGCCGGAATTAGCGGAAGAAATCACCGTGACCGTTTACAAGGTGCCCGGTGAAACCAATACCGATGATTTGTCGCCAGCCACCGAAGCCTGGAGTCGTCCTGATATTCCATTGCATGCCAAATCCATGCTGGTGAGTAAAATGGAAAATCCATTAGAAACCATCGAAGAACTGAAGCAAAAAGGCCATCCGCTGGCTTATGTTGGTGATGTAGTCGGCACCGGTTCGTCACGAAAATCTGCAATCAATTCCGTGCTCTGGCACATGGGCAATGAAATTCCATTTGTACCAAACAAGCATGAAGGTGGTGTGGTGCTGGGCGGCAAGATTGCGCCGATCTTTTTCAATACCGCTGAGGATTCCGGTGCCTTGCCCATTGAATGCGATGTGAGCAGCATGGAAACCGGCGATGTGATTCGCATTCGTCCATTTGATGGTGTGATCCTGAAAGAAGATGGTAGCGAGCTGTGTAAATTTGATTTACGTCCCACCACCCTGGCCGACGAAGTCCGTGCCAATGGCCGTATTCCACTGATTATTGGGCGTGGCCTGACCACCAGTGCCCGGGAGCATTTAGGCCTGGAGCCGTCTGATAAATTCCTGCGCCCGATTGATCCGAAAGATACGGGTAAAGGCTATTCCCTGGCACAGAAAATGGTGGGTAAAGCCTGTGGTGTGGAAGGCGTTCGCCCCGGCACCTATTGCGAGCCCAAAATGACCACCGTTGGTTCCCAGGATACCACTGGCGCCATGACCCGTGATGAATTAAAAGAGCTGGCCTGTCTGGGTTTTTCTGCCGACCTGGTGATGCAGTCATTCTGTCACACAGCAGCTTATCCCAAACCGGTGGATATTAAACTGCAACACGAACTGCCCGACTTTATGCAAACCCGTTCCGGGGTTGCATTGCGTCCCGGTGACGGGATTATTCATTCCTGGTTGAACCGCATGATCCTGCCTGACACGGTGGGTACCGGCGGTGATTCCCACACTCGTTTCCCCATAGGCATTAGTTTCCCGGCGGGATCAGGGCTGGTGGCCTTTGGTGCCGCGCTCGGCGTGATGCCGCTGGATATGCCCGAGTCGGTGCTGGTTCGCTTCAAGGGTGAAATGCAGCCCGGCGTCACTTTGCGTGATCTGGTGAATGCTATTCCTTATGTGGCGATTCAAAAAGGCTTGCTGACGGTTGAGAAAAAAGGCAAGAAAAACGTATTCAATGGTCGCGTACTGGAAATTGAAGGCCTGCCGAATCTGAAAGTCGAGCAGGCATTTGAATTGTCCGATGCATCAGCGGAACGTTCTGCTAACGGCTGTAGTGTGCGTCTGGCTAAAGAACCCATCATAGAATATCTGAATTCAAACGTTACCCTGCTGAAATGGATGATCGCCAGCGGTTACGAAGATAAACGCACACTGCAACGTCGTATAGACGCGATGGAGGCCTGGCTGGCTGACCCACAATTGCTGGAGCCGGATGCTGATGCGGAATATGCCGAAATCATCGAAATTGATCTGAACGAAATTAAAGAGCCAATTCTTGCCTGTCCAAACGACCCTGATGATGTAAAACTGTTATCAGAAGTTGCCGGTACAAAAATCGATGAGGTATTTATTGGTTCCTGCATGACCAACATTGGCCATTATCGAGCTGCGGGTAAAGTGCTGGAAGGCGTGAGTAATATTCCTACGCGTATGTGGATCGCACCACCTACCAGGATGGATGAGCGTCAACTGACCGAAGAAGGTTATTACAGCATTTTTGGTAAAGCGGGTGCCCGTACAGAAATGCCCGGTTGTTCCCTGTGTATGGGTAATCAGGCACGGGTGGCAGACAATGCTACGGTAATGTCGACTTCGACTCGCAACTTCCCTAATCGTCTGGGTAATGGTGCCGATGTTTATCTGGCGTCAGCGGAATTAAGTGCAGTGGCTGGTATTGTGGGACATATCCCTACGGTGGAAGAATACATGGCTAAAGTTAAAGATATCGAAACCATGTCAGCTGAAATTTATCGATACCTGAATTTCCATGAAATCGCTGAGTACAAAGACGTAGCCGATAAAGTGATTCCCATCGTTGCAGCTTAATTAAACTGCGCATGAAGAATCTACTCTTTGTCGCCATGGGCGGAGCCGTCGGGGCTGTATTGCGTTACGGCATATCGTCGGGAATCTATTCCTGGTTCGGCCGCAGTTTCCCTTACGGTACCCTGGTGGTAAATGTGGTGGGTTCGTTTGCGATAGGTTTACTGTCAATATTATTAGTTGAAAAATTTGATCTGCCCCATGAGGTTCGACTGGGTCTGGTGGTGGGTGTGTTAGGTGCCTTAACCACTTTTTCAACTTTTTCATGGGATACCCTGGATTTAATGGAGCAGGGATTAATGCAACGGGCCTTTTTAAATGTAATGTTGAATGTAGTAGTGTGTATCACTGCTGCCTGGGTGGGTGCCCAGTGGGCTAAATCACTGGTGTAAAATTTCATAGATTTCTTACGATAAAAAATAAAACATGCTAGATCAAAAATTATTAAGAACAGACATCGAAAACGTGGTCAGCAAGCTGGCCAAACGTGGTTACCAGCTTGATGTAAACAGGTTCAATGAGCTTGAAGCACAACGCAAAGAGTTACAGGTCAAAACCCAGGAACTGCAAAGCGAACGCAATAGCAAATCAAAAGGTATTGGCAAGGCGAAAGCAGCGGGTGAGGACATCCAGCCACTGTTAGCAGAAGTGTCGACTCTGGGCGATGAGCTGGATGCGACCAAGGCCAGACAGGATGCGGTGCTGGCCGATATCGAAACCATGCTGATGGAAATGCCCAATATCCTTGATGATTCAGTGCCTGAAGGGAAGTCTGAAGACGATAATATTGAAATGCGTCGCTGGGGCGAGCCCAAAGATTTAGGTTTCGAAGCCAAAGACCATGTTGACCTCGGCGCACCCAACGACTGGCTGGATTTTGAAACCGCGGCGAAACTGACCGGTTCGCGTTTTGTGGTGATGCGGGGCGCGATGGCACGACTGCATCGGGCATTGATCCAGTTCATGCTCGATTTACATAGCTCGGAGCACGGCTATCAGGAAGTGTATGTGCCCTATATCGTTAATGCCGATAGTTTGAAGGGCACCGGCCAGTTGCCCAAGTTCGAAGAAGATTTATTTGGTTTTAGCGGTGACAGTGGCTATTACCTGATTCCTACCGCTGAAGTGCCGGTCACCAATATTGCCCGCGGTGAAATTATCGAAGCCAGAGATATGCCGATGAAGTTTACTGCGCATACCCCCTGTTTTCGATCCGAGGCCGGTTCCTATGGTCGTGATACCCGGGGCATGATTCGTCAGCATCAGTTTGAAAAAGTTGAAATGGTGCAACTGGTTAAAGCGGAAGATTCCTGGGCTGCACTGGAAGAACTGACCGGCCACGCTGAAAAAGTTTTACAGAAACTAAACCTGCCTTACCGGGTATTAATCCTGTGTGCCGGTGATACCGGATTTTCAGCAGCCAAAACCTATGATCTTGAAGTCTGGCTGCCCGGTCAGCAGGCCTATCGTGAAATATCATCGTGCAGTAATTTTCTCGATTTCCAGGCGCGTCGTATGAGTGCGCGCTGGCGTAATCCGGAAACTGGCAAGCCGGAATTACTCCATACCATCAATGGCTCGGGTCTGGCGGTGGGGCGTACCCTGGTGGCAATACTGGAAAATTATCAGCAGGCAGATGGCAGCATCCAGGTTCCAGAAGCCTTGCAGTCGTACATGGGAGGTATGACTTTACTTCAACCATAGTTGGACAGAATATTGCTACACTCAATAACAAGTCAAAATAGAGCAGTATCATGGGGTCACACGAAAAATCGGGTCGCTGGTATGTTAAAAAGGACGATAAGGTTCAGGGGCCATTTCCTAATCAGCTTATCGCAAGTTATCTAATTCTGGGTCGCATGACCCTGGATACGGAAGTTAGCCAGGATCAGGAACATTGGGTAGCAGTGAAGGAATACAGGGCGCTGGTGCCTGAGGTGGTGCTCAACGCGCATACCAAAAATGGTGCCAAGGCGCTAAAACTGGCCCGAATTCGGGAAGATGAGCGCATTTCACTGGCGGCAAATCCAGATGAGTCAGCAACTGAGCGGCGCATCGACGAAGATCAGGTCATCAAACTGCATCGCCAGTTACGTGATGATATTCTTAATCGGTACAAGACCCAGCCAGAATTAAACACCCAGAAAATTGCCATTGGTATGGTAATCATCGTTGTAGTGGTCATTGCCTATGTTTTTATCCGACCCGCAAGCGAATTACCGGGTGCTGACTGTTCAGCACTTCCCGCGGCCGGCGTAAACTGGTCTTCCTGTAACAAGCAGGGGCAAAACCTTGCCGGACAGGATTTAACGGGCGCCATATTTAAGGCTGCCCATTTAAATGGTGTGGACTTTACACGCAGTCAGTTGTCGGGCGCTGACTTTTCCTATGCAAATTTATTTCAGGCCGAATTGGCTCAAAGCAAGCTCACCAATGCGCTGTTCACTGGCGCTAATCTACGCAAGGCCAATTTGCAGGGCGCGGATTTAAGGGGTGCGGATTTATCCTATAGCGAACTGGAAGGTGCCAGGCTGGATGGGGCTTTGTTGGCTGGTGCGCGATTCGACAATGCGATATGGCTAAATGGGGAGCAGTGCCTGCCGGAATCCATCGGTGCCTGTTTGCTGCCTAAATAGCCGGTATGTTGCTGCCATTTTTCTGGCATATTTCCAGTATTGCATCCGTTTATGGGTGGTGGCATGGCGGCAATATATTGTCGTAGTGTGTTCACGAAAAATATAACTCATTGAATTCTATATAAATATAATCGCTGAATCGACTTGGCATGAATATGGCTACAGTGTGATTAATGTCACAGATTATGTCGAACAGGGTAATACTTATGCAGACTCAAACCTCAACGCTTGAAATGATCAAAGAGTTAAAAGAGGTAAAGGGCAGTTTTAATGCTCAAGAGCGAATAGATATTGGCAAGATATCCAGCGCAGAAGCACAGCAGCAAATTATGCTGGATTTATCAGTGCGCCTCCAGATGTCACTGGACATAGAATGGGTGATTAACCAGTTCATGGAACACATCCACTCTTATTTATTATTCGACGGTTTTAGCTACCTGATAGATGAGCCAGTGGTACAAATTGGCCTGGGACGTCAGCAAGGGCACAGTTGCACTTATAATCTTTCAATAGAGAATGATGAACTGGGTGAACTGGTTCTCTATCGCGGCAGGAAATTTGCCGAATCGGAACTGGTTCTGCTGGAAAATATTCTATGCAGCCTGGTGTATCCATTAAGGAATTGTATCCAGTTTCGTCAGGCAACACTGTCGGCACATAGAGATTCGCTGACTGGTGTAAATAACCGTTCTACTTTTGACAGCGCATTAAGACGTGAAGTTAATTTATCCCAGCGTCATCAACATGACTTTTCAATTTTAGTTATCGATATCGATTATTTTAAAAAGGTAAACGATAGTTACGGTCATAGCGCAGGTGATGAAGTATTAAAAAATGTGGCCAGCATTATTCAGGACAACATACGAGAAACAGATATGTTGTTTCGTTATGGCGGCGAAGAATTTGTTGTTCTGCTGAGCAACTCTGATTGCGAAGCATCCTATGTAATAGCCGACAGGATTCTCGAATCTGTGAGTGAAACCAGTATTGCCTATGAAGACCAGCAATTGTCAGTATCGGTAAGTATTGGTCTGGCCTGTCTTAATATAGCCGATACTGGTAGCAGTCTGTTTAATCGTGCAGATAACGCCTTATATACGGCTAAAGATGCAGGGCGTAACCAGATAAAAGTTGCCTGATTCAGGAATGTCTCAACTTATTCTTTCTTGTAATCCCGGGTATCGTGTTTAAAATGTAAACATTATTTTTACCCGCGATATTTTACAATGGAAGCCGAATCATATTTAGATGACATAGAGTTTGAGTTTTCTCTTAAACCCTCTAAAGATCCCGAGTTCAGTCATTATTTGCTGCATTTTTCTGGTAAGGCAACGGGCTGGGATGATGATGCCAATGATGAAATAATCATTGGAGAAATCAGCGGTCATCGACTGGATCTCTCGGCGGCACGAGCTGCCAAGGTCAATTTCCAGGATTTTCTTGAATCCGTTTCATCCGAAGTCGCCGATCTGGGAGACAGCGTATTCCATGGGCAGAGCACATGCATGCTAGATGCCAGTGTCAAAGATAAAATTCAGAAAGCGGAATGTGACTGTATTATTTATATAGACACATTACTGGTTAATCCAGCCCATCGCGGAAAACGAATCGGCACCACCTTGCTGCGCAGGTTAAGCGAAATGATTGATATGGAAAATGGCCTGATCGCGCTCAAGGCCTATCCAATACCCGATGATCCCGATGCTGTCATTGACGATGTCGAACCCAAAACACCCGCAGAAATAGAAAAGGTCAAAAAATTCTATGAGCATCTTGGCTTTGAGCGAGTCGAAGATGATTATATGATCAAGGATGCCAGAACCTGTTTATCCAAAAAACATAAAACAAAATAAATAAAAATGATCTGATATCAATCGACTGAAGTAGGTGCATATGGATGTAGTATATCTTTTATTGCTAATAATGATTGCTAACGGTGCCCCTGTTTTATTGCATTATGTGTTCAATAAAAAATTTATTTCGCCAATAGATTTCAATTACTGTTTACCTGATGGGCGGCCGCTCTTTGGCCATTCAAAAACCTGGCGAGGACTTGCTGGTGCTCTGTTACTAAGTTCAGTCGCTGCTGTACTGCTGGGTTATTCTATGGAAACTGGATTTCTGGTGGCGATATATTCTATGGCCGGTGATTTGCTGTCGAGTTTTGTTAAACGCCGTATGGGAATCGCATCGAGCGGTATGGCACCCTTACTGGATCAGGTTCCTGAGTCATTATTACCCGCCATTATGTTAATGGAAAGATTCCAGCTTGATATATGGTCTATCATAATAGTGGTATCAAGCTTCATTGTTCTCGAATTGCTTTTGTCGCGGATACTCTATCAATGGGGTATTCGTAAAAAGCCTTTTTAAAGATGCGCCGGTGAATTACCAAAAACAGAATATTTACAATTTACCAAATCTGGTTAGCTTTATTCGTATTCTTATGGCGCCAGTTCTGCTGGTTTTAGCTATTAATCAACAAGCTTTATGGTTTCTCGTCGTGCTTGTTTTTGCCGAGTTCACCGATGTGCTGGATGGCTTTCTGGCGCGTTATTTAAATCAGATTACTGATCTTGGATCGCATCTGGATAGCTGGGGTGATTTTTTTATTTATTCGATGCTGGCTATTGGCGCCTGGATTCTATGGCCAGATATTATTCAGCAGCAACTGGTTTATTTTTTCATTATTATTATCAGTTTTACTGTGCCAGTACTAATAGGCCTGATTAAGTTCCATACCTTGACCAGTTACCATACCTGGAGTGTTAAGCTTGCTGTAGCGGTGACTGTAATAGCTTATATATTGCTTTTCTCGGGCATACTTGAGTGGCCCTTTAAGCTGGCCGCTTTTTTGTGTGCCTACGCAGCGGTAGAAGAAATCGCGATTACCCTGGTAATGAACCATCAGCGGGTGGATGTACGTTCAATATGGCAGGCGCTTAAAAATAATGGGAACAACAACATTTCATCATGAATCAGTTTATAGAAGTTTTACCCAGTCGCCTGTATAGCGCAGAACAGTCGCGCCTGTTAGATCAAATTGCGATAGAGGAATTTAATATTCCCGGTTATACACTGATGAAAAATGCCGGGACCGCAGCTTTTAATTTGTTACAGAATAAATTTCCCCTGGCTAAACGCATTATGGTGTGCTGCGGTGCGGGCAATAATGCGGGCGATGGCTATGTGCTTGCACGGTTAGCGCATAAAGCGGGCTATAAGGTTTCACTGGTTAGCATGGTCGAGCCAGGCGCGCTGAAAGGGGACGCAGAAAAAGCTTTTCAGGACTGGAAGTCTTTGGGCCAGCATGCCGTGGAATTTAAACCTGCGTTACTGGAAAAAACCGATGTCATTATTGATGCTTTATTGGGCACCGGTCTGCAGCGACCGGTTGCAGGAGAATGGAAGGAATTAATTGCACAAATTAATGCCTCATCTGTTCCGGTAATATCTGTCGATATTCCCTCCGGATTAAGTGCCGATACTGGATCAGTGTTAGGAGCGGCTATCAAGGCTGACCTAAGTATAAGTTTTATCAGCTTGAAAAAGGGTATGTTTACCCATCAGGCGGTAGATCATTGCGGTGAGATATATTTTAATGATCTGGCAGTGCCAGAAGGTGTTTATGATGATGTTGCAGCCACGACCAACTTGCTTGTCTGGAGTGAGTTAAAGCACAAACTGGGTTCACGTCGTCGCAGTTCGCATAAAGGTACCCATGGTCATGTGCTGGTGGTTGGTGGTAATTACGGCATGGCCGGTGCTGCACGTCTGGCAGCGGAATCGGCATTGCGAGCAGGCGCGGGCCTGGTCACTGTGGTGACCCGTCCCGAACACGTTGCGGCACTGATATCCGGACGGCCCGAATTAATGGTGCTGGGATCGGAGCGGGGTGATCTACCTGGTGCTTTGTTGAACAGGGTCAGTGGCATCATTATTGGGCCGGGCCTGGGCAGTGATAGCTGGGCCCGGCATCTATTGAGCCAGGTACTGGAATCAAAATTACCCAAGGTGATCGATGCCGATGCATTGAATCTGTTGTCATCGCAGGATGATCCTGATGCTAGCTGGATTCTGACGCCCCATCCCGGCGAAGCCTCACGCCTGCTGGATGAAGATGTTCCTGCTATCCAGGACG